>CAUUKX010000005.1:0-47364 GCA_963545585.1 uncultured Lachnospiraceae bacterium | reverse complement strand
CTCCTTTTGCTTTGTCCCCATTCTTACCATTGCCAATATTTGATTCCGTTCTGCGCCTGAACTGTAGACAAAAAAATCTATGACATATTGCTGGTATGTGTTACAATATAGGTATCAACAACTCAACTTTTCCATGTTCGACAGAACAGTCTTTTTTAGGCTCGTTGCATGGACAAGAACGGAATGCGATTTGCAAAGCAAATCGCGAGAGTGGGTTCATGCAGACCGCCCGCCCGGGCAGAAGTGCGCAGCACTTCGATCAGGGGAAAGTTGAGTTAAGTACATATTGTTTAGTTGCAGAAAGGACGTTAAGCATGAGTAAAAAAGCAGAACGGCGTGAACGGCGGAAGGGGAGACTGAAAAATCAGTTTTGGGGAGATTTGAGCGTTGCAGGAATAGGACTTGTTTTTTTGGCGCTGGGTTTGGTTGGGCTAATTGGCAATTTTTTGGAATACCACGATTATCGGGATACGGAAGAGATCATTACTGTTCCGGCCAAGGTAACCTATGTTGAGGTCAAGGAAAGAAAAAACAATTACGACAGACTTGAAATGTACTGGGAGGCAGAGCTTACTTATTCTGTGGGCACACAGGAATACAAGGGAAAAGCGGAATATGAAACCCGCACTAAGGCGGGGGATACGAAGGAGATTGAGGTATATCGGTCAAAAAATGGGAAATATAAGATGCCCAAAATCAAAAGCGGTGAGATGCTCTTAATTGATGATATTATGCCGATTATTTCCCTGGCATTAGGGGCGCTTCTCACTTTTGCCGGTCTGTTTCTGGCAAGCGGCGTATGGAAGGAACTGAAGCAAGCGAAAGAATAGCCGTTTGGTTTTGGAAAATAAAAACCGAAACTTAAAAACTAAAACAAAGAGTTAAAAACTGAAATTGAAATAGGAGGTATATCTATGAAACTGAACTGTAAACGCATTGATTTTACATATACACCCGGCGAGGAAATCTTCAGCTTTCCCGATGAATCGGGACTGCCCTTTCTTTTCGATGTAGAGGAAGAACTGACGGCTGATCTTGCCGCTATGGATGCGGTGGGAGAAATGCTGGATGAGGCGGAGAAATTGGCAGAGAAGGCCAAAGCCGCCATAAAAGCGGCGCTGGCGGACGAGGACAGCCGCTACCATAGCGTTGTGACATTTTTCATGGAGTTCCACCGAGACGATGTAGGCCCGGATATTGCGGCGGAACTCTTTCCGGGAACCGACCCGGCCAAGTTGTCCTTTGCCGAGATGGTAGACTTTTTGAAGCTCGATCGGTTCGGCAGTCTGGTGGATGACGAAATGGATCAGCAAGTTTTCATTCTGGATCTGTCCTTCAACCCGGAGATCACCGACGAGCTGATGGTAATCTACTTTGATTTGAAGAAGGAGATTTTCTGTATTACCCATGAGAGTTGAGAAAAGAAAAAGAGAAAAACATCTGCTCCCTGACTGGGAGAGCGCCGATGGCTGTATCGCCACCAACCGCATCACAGTAGAGGGCCGAAAGGTGGACTACTGCTACAGGGAGGAGCCGGACGGCGGCTGGGACAGTGGCTGGCGCTTCACCGCTGGTGACGAGAGCGAGGCGTACATGGACGACCCCAACAATGCCGGGATTTACAAGCTGAACACAATTTGCAACGACGATCCCGACATCATTTCTCTGCTGAACACCCCCGCCCCCTGCGCCTTTGAGCGGGATGAGAACGGCGTGTTCCAGCAGATCAAAGACTGGAAACCGGATGAGGACGAGGAGGACTCTGATATGGACATTTTGAAGCAGTGCCAGAAGTGGCATGAGGAGAGCAAACAACATAAAATTATTGATGCACTGGAGGCCATCCCCGCCGATGAGCGTACCCCTGAGATGGACAGCGAGTTAGCCCGTGCCTATAACAATCTGGCAGACCCACATAAGCCAACTTGCAAAGAAATGCTCAAAAAGGCTCTCGCTCTGCTAAAGCCCCATGAGGAATACTTCGAGGACGACTATTACTGGAACTTCCGCATGGGTTACTCCTACTTTTATCTGAATCAGGAGGGCCGGGCTCTGCGATATTTTGAAAAGGCATTGGAAGTCTGCCCTGGTGACGATGACACCAAAGAGTTTATCGACCGGTGCAAGCAGGGTATTTCTCTGCCGCAGTTCTGGGAGTGCTTCCGGGAGCGGACAGAGAACTGGTGGGAAACCTTTGCCGAGATGGAAGCAGAATTGCGCCAGATGATGGACGAGGACAAAGACTACACCCGCGGTGCCGAATTCGTGGCCCAAATGGAAGGGGCTTTGAACCAGGCGTTTGACGAAATCTCCTTCGAGATGGGCTTCAACGGCGAGAAGTACGAGCTGATCCTCACCCCGGAGGGCGACAAGGTCAAGCTGTTTGAGCTGGTCTACTTCCAGAAGCACGCCCCCAAGGAAGTGCTGGAGCACTGGAACATCCTGGTAGGCCGTCAGCCCCTCCAGAACATCGGTCTGCGCACTGAGGATGGATGGAATATCTCTGGGGAGGATGTGCAGATCTGGCTGGAGGAGCAGGACGAAAACAGCTTCGCCATCTCCGCCTACTGCGAAAAGCTGCTGCCCATGCTTCGGGAGGCGGAAGGCCGAGCCTGGTGGATGCTCACTACCCTCACCGACCAAGTGCTGGGCGAGATCCCCCACATGAGATACATAGACAGCTTTGATGTGCTGGAGAAACCCAAGGCAGAGCCGTCCTTTCTCCTGTCCCAGCTGCCCGACAAACTGCGGGAGCAGGGCCTGGAGCTTTCCACTGATCCAAATGCCTATCTGGAGAGCTATCTTGGCTACAAAATGGAACCCAATGAAGATCCCGACGCCGATTGGCGGTTGGATACCATGGTGGGCTCCACTTGCTGTGTGCCGCTCATCAACGGCTATCTGAATGCCGACAATGATTTTATGGACGATCTCCATGCCGACGGCGCGGTAGCGGGCTTCTTCTGCTATCCCCTGGATACCCTGCGGGAGGAGGAAGGCAGTCAGAAGATCTTCGACTTCCGAGACAAGCTGGAAGAAGTGTTTACCACTGATGAAGGATCGGAAGTGCTCACTCTCACCGGCGGGGCCACTGGCTTCTACTGCCGCTATGTGGACTTCATCGCCTGGGACATCCGAACGGCGCTGAACATGGCGAAAGAGTTCTTCGAGGGCAGCGACATCCCATGGGCCATCTTCAACACCTTCCGCCGTGAAGCCGGTTCTGTACCCCTAAAGCAACAAGATGATGGGCCAGAAACTGAGAATCAGAATGACGAGTTGGATGAAACGCTTACGAGCATGGACTATATTCCTTATACCCAACAGAACGCCGAAGCATTCTTCGCTCAGCTGGAGCAGTGGAACGACGAAGACGAGTACACCCGCTGTATCCAGGCACTGAATGCCATCCCGGAGGACTGGAGGAACTACCGCACCGCCTACGCCCTGGCACGGGCGCTGGAAAACTACGCCATCATCGGGGACCATGACGAAGGTACTTTGAAATCCAAGGGAGACAAAGCCCTCCTGAGGGCCATTGAGGTGTTGGAGTCCGTCCGGGAGGAAGGTCAGGACAAGGCGGAGTGGAATATGCGGATGGCCTATGGCTATCAGTATCTCTATGAGCAGGAAGCAAAGGCCATTCCCTACGCTCAGCGGTGGGCGGAACTGGACCCAGAGGACGAAAATGCCCCAGTGGTAATTCGGGAGTGTAAGGCGGAGATTCGGAAACGCCAGCGCAGCCGGAACAAGAAGGAAAAATTCATACCCGGTGATACTCCATTTGAGGGCTTCGACCTCACCAACTTCTGGGATGATAATTGGTATGCACTGAAAGAATATGTCAGTGATCCGCCTTCCGATGAGCTGATTGCCAGCGTGGAGGAGGAATTGGGCTACAAGCTGCCCGCCGCCTACATCTGGCTGATGAAGCAGCACAACGGCGGCATTCCGGTGAATACCTGCTATCCTTGCGATGAGCCTACCTATTGGGCAGAGAACCATATGGCCATCACCAGCATTTTCGGCATCGGACGGGAAAAGAGCTGCTCCCTCTGTGGAGAGCTGGGTAGTCAGTTTATGATCGATGAGTGGGAGTATCCTGCCATCGGTGTGGCCATCTGTGACTGTCCAAGCGCCGGACACGATATGATTTTCCTGGACTACCGGGCTTGCGGTCCCCAGGGAGAACCTGCGGTAGTCCATGTGGATCAGGAAAATGACTATAAAATTACCCATCTGGCAGATAGCTTTGAGGAATTTATCTGCGGACTGGAGCATGAATCCCTCTATGATCCGGATGAAGATGTAGAGGATCTTGAGGATGGCGACGACGAGGAGGAAACCGACCATAAGGGTTCCTTTGCCGGATCTGTGCTCCTCTCCAAAGCAGAGTGGGACAAGGAGCAGTTGATCCGAGATCTGCGGGAAGAATGGGGCATCGTAGATGAGGAGCCGGATGAGGGCGACGAAGATGTTGAGAACAGCGATGACGCTGTGGTAATGCGGGTCGGCAATATGATGCTGATCATGACACTCTTCCACGGTCACATCCCGGACAATGAAGCAGAGATCAACGCCGAAAACAACTATATGTGGCCAGAGGCCGTAGAAGTGGCCAAAGCGCACAAGGGCCATATCATGGTGGCTGTGTTGGGCGAGGAGGAAAAACTGCTGGAACGGGGCAAGCTGCTCACCAAGGCGATGGCAGTGTGTTGCAAGCAGAAATACGCCACCGGTGTCTACACCAGCGGCGTGGTATTTGAGCCTCGTTTCTACGAGGGCCTTGCCGATATGATGAAAGAAGATGAGCTGCCCATCTTCAACTGGGTTTGGTTCGGCCTGTACCAGAGCGAGGGGGGCCTAAACGGCTACACCTATGGCATGGATGTGTTCGGCAAGGAGGAAATGGAGGTGCTGAACACCGACGCCGAGCCGGAGGATCTGCGGGACTTTTTGGCCAGCCTTGCCTCCTATGTGCTGGCGTGTGATGTGACGCTGCAAGACGGCGAGACCATCGGTTTTTCTGCGGACGATAAGCACACCATTACCCGCAGCCCCGGTGTCTCTCTGCCAGAGGAACAGATGACCCTGAAGATTGGTTACGAGCCTATAAAGGGAGATCCAGAGGATGACAGCTGCGACCACTCAGACAATGATGACACGCAGGATGAGGAAGAATTCAGTAATCCCGAAGTCTACACTGAGGAGGAGATGGAGGCCGTCGAGGGGCACATTGAGCAGTATTTCGGTAAGGTCGAGAATGTGTTCCACGAGTTGGTCTCCACGGACATCCATGTGGACATCTGCATCGTGCCGCCCACTGAGGAGCGGGACTATTATACCCTGGTCACCATGGGTATGGGTGCTCACCGGATGAATGTGCCGGAGGAACTGGCGGAATACAAGCTGGAGCGGGCGGAGCTGGCTATCGCACTGCCTGCGGACTGGAAGTTGGATCAGGAGTCCATGAAAGACGAAAAGTGGTACTGGCCCATCCGCCTGCTGAAATCCTTGACCCGTCTGCCCATTAACTGTGACAGCTGGTTGGGGCATGGTCATACAGTGGAGAACCGGGAACCATTTGCAGACAACACCAAACTGTGTACTGCTACCCTGATCGGTCCCCAGGATATGGAGGATGGCAGCGAGGTCTGCACCCTGCCGGGCGGCGAGGAGGTCAACTTCTATCAGGTCATTCCGCTTTATGAGGACGAGTTGGACTATAAACTGGAACATGATGCAGACGCTCTGCTGAACAAGATGAGGGGGATCAGTTTTGTCGTAAACCCCACTCGCCAGAATGCTATCACCCGTGGCACCCTTTCCAATGATGATTTTGACGGTGAGATGGACGACGCTTCCTATCACCTTGAGAGCATTGAGGAGAAGGAACTGCCTATTGACCCCATCAATGTTTATAACCACATGGCCATCTACCTGCGCTGGTGTATGGAGCACGACCTGATGGGTGAGGACTTCCTGAAAGAATACAGCGAAGTGGCCAAACAGGTCAAAGCAGATCCTGCCAGTGTGGATCTGCGGGAGTTTATCCGGGATGAGCTGGACGGCTGTCTGTTCTCTGTGCTGTTCAATCAGCAAGGCCGTGCCTTTGCAGGCTATTACTACGGAGAGGGCGACAGCCCCTACTATCCTGCCGATGTTGACGACAACGCCCTCCGCTTCTTCGGCCCGGAGCGGTATCACTCCAATGAGTTCCAGGACGAAGCCTACCTGTTCATCCCCTTTGACGAGGACTACTATCAGGCTATGGCAGAGGTGATCGAGAAACGCTTCACTAACTGGCAGGGACAGGAGTTCGACGAGGATACTCTGGAGCTCTCCGAAGTGGCTGAGGCTTTGATGGAGTATCTGGACTGCGAGTGTACCTATTTCCCATCCATGGCAGATGATGACCCTATCATGTCGGCATACAGCTATGCCAAACGGGAAAGTGTCAAAGAAGGCTTTGTGCCGGTGCTCATCAAGGCGGATGACGAAACGCTGTTGGAGTGTCTGGTAATGAACGCCGATCCGGAGCATGATGCGGACTTCTATGAATTTGACCTCAAAACCGTAACGGAGTACCGGAAGAAGGTGCTCTCCGCCCCCATCAAGGACGGAAAGGCGGTTCTGGAGAAATTGACCGGCCAGCGCAAGGAAGAAGCCGAGGACGATGACATGGACTGGGAGGAGGAAATCCTAGGCGAGATGGAGGGCGGCTATGACAATGACCGCTTCTCCTACTATTGGGATTCCAACACCGGCATGACCTATCCCCTCATTCTGGCAAAAATTCCGGTAAAGAACCCCTGGGAAATCTTCGTCTACCTGCCCTTTGGAAATTGGAATGAGTGTCCCGACACACCGGACCTGATGGCAGTGGCGAAATACTGGTTCGAGCAATATGGTGCCATCCCCGCCGCTATGAGCCACGATGAATTGGAGTTCCTGCTCCCGGCTCCTGTTTCCCATGAGCAGGCCATGGAGGTCGCCACAGAGCAGTACGGCTTCTGCCCGGACATCGTGGATCAAGAACAGGATGACCCCACTGTGGGCAATCTGGCAGATGTCCTGTGGCAGTCCACCGTCTGGTACTTCTGGTGGGATTGATGGGAGATTGTGACCATGAACGAATACCTGAAGCAATATATTGAACTCCAAAAGCAGTTTCGGGAGAGAGAAGGAAATCCAGACAATGTCCGTGCTCTCTATACCTTCAAGGAGAAACTGGAGCAGTCGGAAGACAAGCAGGCCAAGGAAGTGCTGGTGGATGTGTATGATCTACTGGACTTCAAGAAGGATGCCTATGAACTGCTCTGCCAAATCGGAAATCGTTCCGACAAAAAGACCCTCAAGCGGCTGGGCACGCTGAAGGACTATGCGGAAAACTGGGGCAATCATTATGCTCTCCCCAAGCCCAAAACGCCGGAGAAAAAGCAGAAAGAGAAGGAACGGCAGGCTCAGTTGGGCCTGCCCGCCTTCCGGTATCACCTAAACCCTCTGGAAACTGGGGCTTTTGAGGAATCCGCAGACGGCGTTGTCTGCGACTGCTGCGGCAAGACGACCCATATTTTCTATACAGCCCCCTTTTACGCTGTGGCGGATATTGCATATCTTTGCCCAGAGTGCATCGCCAACGGCGAAGCAGCCCGGAAATATGACGGTAGTTTTCAAGATGATTTCTCTGTGGACGATGGTGTAGACGATCCGGAGAAGCTGGACGAGCTGATCCACCGCACCCCCGGCTACTCCGGCTGGCAGCAGGAATATTGGCGCGCTCACTGCGGCGACTACTGTGCCTTTTTGGGCTATGTGGGTGCCAGAGAACTGCGGGCCCTGGGTGTGCTGGAGAAGGTACTGGACGACCCCATGTGGGACGAGGAGCAGAAGGAAATGATCCGGGAATCCGTCAATGGCGGGCATCTGCAATGCTATCTGTTCCAGTGCCTCCACTGTGGAAAGCACCTGGTCTGGATGGATTTTGATTAAGGAATTTTCGAAAGGTAGGATACAAGCAATGAAAACTAAAACGTTGACCATTCAACTGAATGATGAACAACTGCCCATCCTCCCAGTGGAACTGGAAGCTCACCTCTCCTTTACCACTCATGCCGATGGAAATGAATTGGAGTTAACGGGAAACCGGGCGGGGCTGCTTCTATTGGCGAAAGCCGCTCTGGGTATGGCGGAAACCATTCGTGAGGATGGATTTCATATCCATTTGGATGACCTGTATGGCATCAACGCTGAGGGGAAAAGCATCCTGATCCGAAAGGAGGAACAATCAAAACCATGATTGAAAAAACCTTTATCAACCCCACTACAAATAAGCAGTGGCGGATTGAAATTGACGGACATACCATCCGAACCTGCTTGAATGGCGGGAAGGTCAAGGAGATTCTGTGCGACTCCGCCTTTCAGGTTAAGAGCAAGGCGGCCAGCGCCATGATGGACCAGATGCGGAAAGGGTTTATCTATCAGAATCGGGATGCCGCTATTGGGCAGGCACGGTGTCACCGGTTTATTGGAAAGGACAGCAACGGCTTTATGCCCCTGGCTGCCTCCCTCACACGGGACGACTTCTTCCTGACGAGGATGGTCAACGAAGCAATGCAAATGCTTGGAACTAATTTGCAAGGAAAGTACGGGTATTTAGGATTCAAGTATAAAAAATCCGACAAAACACTTACAAGGCACAGTAAAAATTTCACCTATGTGATTGCGTTTTCCTCATTTGGCAGGAACACAAAGGATAGCATAAGCATAGAGGTTTGCTATATAATCAACACCCGTCCATACGACCCTTATGGTTATGCCAAACCAGACATCAACACACAACCACTGTTTTACAGTTTAAGAGACAATGAAATATATCTTGATATAGGAAATGAAGAAAAGATTTACAATGCCGGTAAATTGCAATAGTAAATGTCCTCTTTTTTTAAAGAAAAATTGGCTGCTCTAATTCCTATAATTTTATTGGATTCAAAAACAATAATCAATAATAATGAGTAATAATAATTAAAAAGGAAGGTAAAGTGAAAAAGATATAAATGGTAAAATAAAGTGTCCGCTTTTATTTTACCATTTATACTACAGTTCAGGCAAGCGGATAGTTATCCTTGATACTGCTCGGGGAAGCTTGCCGGAACTCTAACTTTTTTTGTTTTGTTGTCAAAACAACAGACGCATCGAAAACAAGAGCCTATAATAAAAGCAGAAAATAACAAGGAGGACACAAAAATGAGTAAAACTATTGATTTGAGCCGCTCGGTTTACGAGTTGGTAACAGAATACCCGGAGCTGGTGGATATCATGGCCGAACTGGGCTTTACGGAAATTAAAAAGCCCGCTATGCTTCATTCCGTTGGCAAGCTGATGACTATTCCCAAGGGAGCTAAGATAAAGAATATTCCAATGGAGAAGGTACTGATGGCTTTGATACAACATGGCTTCACCCTATCGGGAGAAATGCCGGCGACAGCAATGGACGAAGTACCGGAAACTGCAGCTGCCGTTGTATCGGAAGAGACTCCCGTCTCCCGCACTGAGCAGCTTAAAGCATATCTGCGCCGACTGGGCGCAGGCGAATCCTTAGAAAGCGTTCGGGCAGACTTCGCAGAAAAATTCCATGATGTAGAAGCATCTGAAATCATGCAAGCCGAACAGGAGCTAATGCGCGAGGGCACTCCTTTGGCAGAAGTGCAGAAATTGTGTGATGTACACTCCGCCCTGTTCCACGGCGCTACACGCGAGGAGAAAATTGCCAATGCCGAAAAAGAGGTCATGGCTTCTGTCCGGCGAGCCAAGGAACTGGCCGCACAAAAAGACTACGACAATAAAAACAAACAGGCGGCAGTGCTTGCAGCCATCCCCGGTCATCCCCTGCATACCTTCACCCGGGAAAATGCGGTTTTGTCCGGCTGGTTGACGGAAGCAAAGGCAAAACTGGACGCTCACGAAGCATTGGGCGAGCTTTTCCCCCGCATCCGGGAGCTCTCTGTTCACTACGCCAAAAAAGGCGACTTGCTGTACCCGCTGCTGAAAGTAAAGTATGAAATCTCCGGCCCTTCCAATGTCATGTGGACCGTTGACGATGAAATCCGGGATGAACTGGCTGCACTCAGTAAACTTGATGCCCATGCTCCGGCGTGGGAGGAGCGGCTGCGGGCCGTCCTTCAGCGGGCAGAGGAAATGATTTATAAGGAAAATAACATCCTCTTTCCCATCTGTGCCGTGAATTTCTCGGAGACAGAATGGCAGGGCATCTATCGGGATTCCCAAGATTATGCTGACTGTCTGGGGGTGAAAGCCGAAGTCTGGCCGGTAGCTGAAGCGGCGTCGGCAGCTGCTGCTCCCGCATCCGAAGGTGAAATCGTGATGCCCGGCGGACATATGACACTGGAGCAGCTCACTGCTCTGCTAAACACCATTCCCTTGGAAATCTCCTTTGTCGATGCCGACAACTATAACCGTTTCTTCAACGAGGGCCCCAAGGTCTTTAAGCGCCCCGGCATGGCGATTGACCGGGATGTTTTCTCCTGCCATCCGCCCAAAATCGAGGTCATGGTACGCTCTATTATTGACGATTTCCGCAATGACCGCCGAGACAGTGTTCCTGTCTGGATGCAGAAAAACGGACGCACCTTCCTCGTCACTTATATGGCGGTTCGGGATAAGGCCAGAAAGTATCTGGGAACAGTAGAACTTGTGCAGGATATGGAATTTGCCAAAGAGCATTTTACACGTTAAAATCAGCCGGACGGTCCATGCAGAGCCGTCCGGCTGATTTGGGGTTATAACTTCAGAGATTAAAATTGATATTTGCAATGGGAAAAATATATTTTGCAAACGCAGCAAAATGAAGTAAAAAACAGCAGCAAGAAAAACTTCAAAAAGCGACAAGCCTTTTTCAGCAAAGACTTGCCGCTTTTTACCAACGTTCCCGAGGTGATTTGAACACCCGACCTACCGCTTAGGAGGCGGTCGCTCTATCCAGCTGAGCTACGAGAACATTTATAAATGTGAGGTAAGGCGACGAACCTTCCAACTATTTCGGCTGCTGCGGCAAGTTTCCTCTATTAAGTCTAACAAGGACATATCCAAACTTTGGATACCGGTATGCCGCAGCTCACCAAAAAAATAAAACATTCCGCTCTGAAACCGCACCCTCAAACGTCTATTATCGTAGCATAGGAAAAGACAAAAGTCAAGCGTAACTATCCATTTGCGGAACATACTGATAATTCCCTTACAGTGAATTACTCAACTTTCCCATGTTCGCCAGAACAGTCTTTTTTAGGTAGACCGCCCACCCGGGCAGAAAGCGAAGCTTTCGATCAGGGCTCGTTGCCTGAACTGTTTATTTTTTATTCCTTCGGCAAATACTCCGCAAAGCCTGACGAATACATAATTTCGCCACCCTTTAACACCCACATTGCCTCTACTCCGGCAAGACTCTCAATAAAACGGCGGCTTTCCTCCGGCGGCATGTTAAAAGCGGCGGTCGAGTAAGCATCCGCCTTGCCGGAATCGGCGCATAAAATTGACACTGACTGAAAATAATCGGCCGGTAGCAGCGTATCCTCGTCAATAATATGATGATAGCGCTTGCCCTCCACCTCATAAAAGCGCTGATAATTGCCGCTGGTAACCAGACTTTCGGTTTTCAGCCAAACTTCCTCTATATATGCATCCGGCGAGGACGTATCCGGATTCTGGATGCCGATATGCCACGGCTCACCATTCGGCTTAGCACCGACCGCCCGGACATTGCCGCCGACATTTAACAAAAAAGTCGTCATTCCGGCTGCACTCATCTCCTGCGCCACCCGCTCGACGGCATAGCCCTTGGCCAAAGCGCCGACATCTATGCTCATCTCCGGATCACGCAGAAAAACAGTACCCGCCTTTTCATCCAAAATCAAATCATCCATATTGGTATGCACTGCCGCCGCCCGGAGCTTTGCCATATCCGGAAGCTTTGCCTGCTTCGGGTTTTCCATGCCCGCCTGCCGGAATTCATGCCAAATCCGCAGCACGCTGCCAAAAGCAATATTGACCGCACCGCCGCTCTGCTCATACATTTCCTTGCCAAACTTCAACAGGTCAAAAATAGCAGGTTCTACCAGCAAAGGCTCTTGACCGGCAGCTTGATCGACTGTCCATAATGTATCAATATCGGCGGATTCCTGATAGATATCATAAATTCCAGCGTAATATTCCAATCTAACTCGAATATAGGCCAAATTTTCCCGGAACTCCTGTTCGCTGGCGGCATAACCGCTGATTTGGGTAACAGTATCAAATAAATCAAAAAATTGTTCCTGATACTTCTTCAGCTCGGCTTTTTCCGTTTCCGGTCGCGCACAGGCTGTCAGCAGCCAAAGACCGGCCAGCAAAACCAAGGCCGCTCTCCTTAGCCGGAAACGACGGCTGGCTTTTTCCCTTATCCTCATCCTAATTTTTCGCTCCATTCCGTTTCCTTAAAGCCCACCAAAACCCAATCCCTGCCAATCAGAAGCGGCCGTTTGACCAGCATACCGTCACTGGCCAAAAGCCTTACCTGCTCATCCTCGCTCATTTGCGGGAGCCTGTCTTTTAAGTTCATGTCCTTATATAAAAGGCCGCTGGTGTTAAAAAATTTTTTCACCGGCAGGCCGCTGACCGCCAGCCAGTCCTTTAATTCCTCATAACCGGGATTCTCCGTTTTAATCGCCCTTTCCTGATAACGGATGTTCTTTTCATCCAGCCACTTCTTCGCCTTTTGGCATGTAGTGCACTTACTGTAACAAATAAACTGCATTTTATTTTCCTTTCTTATTTTAAATACTCGGCTTTCCCATAGTTTTTTGGCTCTATCCCGCTCACAGAGTGATTCCATGCAGCGAGCCTAAAAAGGACTGTTCTGTCGAACATGGGAAAGTTAAGTTAAATATTGGGATTAATCCAGCCGCCGGCAATGGCATACGCCACCAACCCCGCCCGGCCGCTCTTGCCGGTCTTGCGCAGCAGGCTCTCGACATGGCGCTTTACCGTACTTTCGGTCACATACAGGCTGTCAGCAATCTCCTTGTTGGAATGATCCTGACAAATCAGGCGCAGAACCTCAATCTCCCTTTCCGTCAGCGGCGTTTGCCCCTCTTCAACCGGAATTTGATTGTTTTCCTCCGGAAACACCATCCGCCCCTCGGAAACAACTTCCTGCAAAATCTGAACAAACCTTTCCTCGAAATAGCTTTTCAGTAAAAAGGCATCGACACCAATCTCTCTCGCTCTGGGAATATAGGAAATCTCATCAAAGCCGGTCATCAGCAAAATTTTAATCTGCGGAAACTTTTCTTTAATCCGCTTGGCCATTTCCAGCCCATTGGTTGCTTTTTCCTTGGTTTGAATATCCAAAAAAATCGCATCCGGCTTTTTCCGTTCGCACCAAAGATCAGCAATTTCCGCCTGAATCAGGCTGCCGACAATTTCATACCTATCCGCATCTCCGAAGCAATTTTCCAAAAAACGCAAAGTTACCGCCTGATCATCGACAAACAATAGCTTAATCACGCAAATTCTCCTTCCTGTGGCAGTCTTTTTGATATCCGATTTCTTCTATCATTTTTTTATTTGGAGTTTGTCTTTTCCCTTAATTTTCTATTATTTTTACTCAACTTTCCCCCAATCAAAGTGCTGTGCGCTTCTGCCCGGGTGGGCGACCTACCCTGATCGAAACGCTCCGCATTTCTGCCCGGGCGGGCAGTCGGCCCTGATCGAAAGCTCCGCTTTCTGCCCGGGTGGGCGACCTACCATAGTCTTTTTTAGCTCTATACTCTTATCTTTGCCGCTTCTTTCTCTGCTTGCGGCAATTCTACGGACAGCTGAAACCGCGGCTTGGTTTGAATCACTAACTTCCCGGCCGATTCCTCCACCCGCCGCTGAATGGCTCGCAATCCCCCGCCCCAACGGATTTCTCCAGTCGCCGCCCGGCCGTCGTTTTCAATGGTCAGACATATTTTATCCGTTTGCTCAATTTGGATATAAATATTTTCCGCACCGCCGTGACGAACGGCATTGGTTACCGCCTCCCGAATAATCTCTACAACTTTTCGTGCCAAATCTGAATCCTCCGGGAGCTGACCCTGCGTATGAAAGCGAATCCCCAAAGGTAAAAAAGCATTGATAATATTCCGATAGCCTTGAAGCGGTTCTTCTTCCTCTGGAAAGTTTAAGTCCGGTAAAAGATTGTCAATTTGTGTCTGTAAAAGTGTGAAATCAAAACTTTTTTTATTGCTTAGCTCCCTTTGTAAAATGGAAATCCGCTGCCCCAGCACATCATGGACATGATTCCACATCCGGCTCAAAGCCTCCTGCTGGCGAAGTTCTTCCAAGTTAGCCAATGCCGCCTGCAAGCGGATTTTTTGCGTCTCCAACTGCGTCTGATAAGCCTTTAACTGCCGGGTAATATTCTCCTGCTCAGTTACATCGGTGGCAATAATCTGATAAGTTTCCTGACTGCGCAGCCAAAAACTCTTGCGCACAAACTGCCACACCTCACCTTGGGAGGTTTCCACTAAATATTGCTCGGCTTCGCTCCCCGCCGAGGAACGGTACCAATCCTTAGTCAAACTCGGCAGCCGCTCCCAAAACTTTTCAGCATTACGTGAGTTTCCGCCGGTCAAATCCCTCATTAACGTCAGCATTTGCCGATTGATTAAACGGATATTGCCATTTTTTTCAGCAAACAAAATCCCGCTGTGCTGCGCATCCAGTGCTTCCTTAACCGAGTATTCGGTAATTTCCGTCTCCTGCCTTTGCCGTTCGGCATAATAACTGATGCCCGCCCGCAAAATCAGGAGTGCCAGCGAAAGCACAAAATAAAAACCATAAAATCTGCCGATTACCCGCTCACTGGCCGGCATATTCAGCAGCACCAAGCCAATCCCGGTCGGCACCATCAAACGCCGGGTTTTGGCATACACAAAAATCCCCCAAATCGAAATTACAAACGCCAGAAGGGAAAACCAATGTTCATATTCCCACAAGACCAGCATCGAAGCCGACAGTTCGGCATTGATATGCCGGAGCAGCACCGACACCGCCGCCAGATAAAGCAAAATCAAAAATTCAAAACTCTTGCGCAGCCTTCGAAAAACAATACCGGACACATAAAACGCCTGCAGCAGCACTGCCATCAGCGACAAGAACAACAAAAACAGCAAAATATTTTGGTCAAAATACCGATACAGGCCAATCATAGTATTCCCTCCCGAACCGGCAGCAAAACGGAAAAGGCATCTCCCAGCTCCTTATAACTAACATCCGGCATCCTATTTAATTTGGCCTGTAAGCTTTGCTTCTCCCGGCTGTTATCGCTTTCAATCAAAAAATACAAAAACAATTCGTCTTTCTCCTCAAACAGCCGAATTGTCATCGAAGTAATGTCCTCCATCAAAGCCCATTCATAAAACAAATGACAAAGTTCATAAATCTCTACCGCTGCCGGAAAAGGAATCCCTGCCTTCCGTTCGCAAAAAAACTGATACCCAGAAAAAGTTCCCAAATTAATTTCGTCAATCAATCGGCTAAGATCAGCCGGCTGGCAAAGCCCCTGTTGTTTGGATTTAATCAAAAGTTCACATCGCCTTTTGCAGTAAATCGCCAGTCTTTGCAGCTGAATCAGTCCCTTCTCCCCAAGTGCCGGGCAAGACTTCATCTCCTGCAGCAAAACCGTCATTTTATTGATCTTATCCTCAACCAACCGGTTGACTTCCTCGGTCAGTTCATTTTGCTCCCGTATAAAAATCAATCGACTTTCGACCTGCTCTTTTTTGGATAAAATCAGATTTTCTTCTTCCAGTTCCTTGGTTACCCGTTCCAAGTTTTGCTTTAAGGAACTTAATTCCCGAATATTTTCTCTGGTTACAATCCGGCCGCCCCGAATAGCCGTTGACCACAGCAAACTATCAGCAGCCGCTACAAAAACCGACTCCCGGCTTTGCGGCCAGTCCTTTTCCGGCAGAAAAAACTGCACCTCTTCCGACGTTTCCGCTCCGGCCGACCGAAATCGAAGTTGCCCGGCCTGGTCAAGTATCCGCATATCCAAGAGACTGTGCTCAAACAATTCATGATAGCCGCTATTGGAAGGAATTAAACCGCTTTTTAAAATTGCCGTCCAAAACAGCAAAATAATACTGCCCATCCCCAGTGCCAGCGAAATTTCACGGAAGAAGGGTACTTTTAAATTATAGGATACACTGTAAGCTGCCCCCAAAATCAGAACCAAAACCGGCAGCACCGCCATCTTTCGATTAGGCGAGTCCCAGCTTTTCCTCGCCAAATCCAGCCACATTCCGGCTTGCGTCAAAAGAACCCACAGCGCCGCCAAATAATATCCCCAGTTATGCTTAAAACGCTTATACCATAGGCTGCGCTCCGAACTCAAAAACCGGAAAAACTGCTGATGCAGGTCATTGGTTAAAACCAAGAGCAAAAGCAAGCCAGAAATAACACAAATAGCCACCAGCCGAAGCGGGAACACACTTTTGTCATACTGATCCAAATTAAGCGCAATAAATATCCCACTCGGCGGCAATGTTAAAATAAACAAATAATAGGAATACCACAGCGCCCGGATATAATCAGCGCCGCCATAAAAAGAATACTTAAAAATCCCGACACTAATCCAGCCGATAATCAAAAGTCCATTCAGCACCAAGCCCCGGCGCACACCCAAATGAATGACCGTCCGATTGACCCGATTAATCCAAAAAATCGTTAAAATAATTATCACCGCTGCCACTGTCTGATGCTCCCAGCCGGTAAGCGGAGCATACCGATGATTTTGCCTGACCCCGCGCTCCAGCGGAACATTGATTTCACCAAAGTCATAAAACTCTTCCAGACGAGAAGCGGCAAAAAGCACCGCACCGACTTCAGGCTGAAAGTTTTTCTCCGGCGGCAAATAATTCAAATCTTTATAAATCTGGCGAATGGCAGCTACTTCTCCAGCCTCCAGCGGGTGATGCGAAAAAAGTCCCACCTGAAAAGTCAGTGTCCCTTCCTGCGGAAAAAAAGGTTTCATCTCCCTGCGCTGCAAGGTATACAGATATTTAGAATAAAGCGTAACCTGAACTGGAGCAATGATATTATCCCAAAACAGGCGATTCGACTCATACATTTCACTCAAATACGACTGCGCCGCCGACCGGTCAAAGCTGCCGGTCAAACCATAGGCAATTGCCCGCCAAACATACGCCTGTTCCGGGTTACGCTCCGGCAAGCTGACAGCGCTTCGTCCCGCCAGCACGTCCTGCCAGCTCCTGACCGGCTCTGCCAGCTGTCCCTGGTTCGTAACCAGTATCACCGCATCATTATAAAGCGGATAAAAATAAAAGTTGGCACCTGCCCTGATTAGCGGTAAGGCCTGGACATCATAAGCCAGCACAATTTCACCGCCTTCTAAAAAATGCGACAAATGCCTTTCTGGACGGCGCCGGATTTTATATCCTGGAAAAGCCTTTTTGGCCGCTACCAGAACCGGACTGGGTGTTTCTTCAAAAAACAAAATTTCCGACTTCCCAGACAATAAACCGGGATTAAGGCCGATTCCCCAACTACCGCTTAAAACCAAAAGAACCAGTGCCAGTAATCCGACCGCTACCGCTCCGATTTTAATCCATTTTTCTTTTTTCATTTGCCTTCCCCTGTTTTTCCTACCGCCGCAACATACATTTTGAAGTCATTTCTGAACATCTTTATTTTACACAATTTTATGAGAAATGTAAAATAAATTTTCAAAAGCCAAACCAAAAAAAATCAAAAACCACTCTAAAAAATTCATTTTTTATTAAATTTTCCCAAGAAAACTGCCGATAATTTTCTATATGAATATAACACCACCCTCTCCCGATATGCCGCTTTTGCTTTTTCTTGTCTGTGGGTGCGGAACAGTTTATTTTATGTTGAAACGTCTATTTTGACCAGTATGGCTTAGGAGGTATCATGAAACCACGGCATTTTTTAGTTTTTGTTCTAAGTTTTAGTTTGTTTTTAGCAGCCTGCTCTCCCTCACAGACAGATACTGCTATTAAAAGTCCCAAACTTCTTGAACCCATTCAGCTGACGCTATGGCACTATTATGTTGGCCAGAATCAGCAAACGCTGGAAGATGCGATCGTTGAATTTAATCAAACACTCGGCGCAGAAGAAAATATTATTGTTGAAAGCATTTCTCATGGAAGTGTCGCCGAATTGGAAGCTTCTCTGTCCAATTCAGCCAAAGGTGTTATCAACTCCGCCCCCATGCCGGATATTTTTTCCTGTTACCCGGATAAAGCAATTGAAATTGATAAACTGGGAATGATTGCCGATTTAAATCCATATTTTACAGACAAAGAAAAAGCCAGCTATGTGCCTAGCTTTTTGGCTGCCGGTTTTTTTGACACTCGTCTTTTAATCTTACCAATTGCTAAAAGTACAGAGATTCTTTATATCAACGCTACTGCTTGGAATGAATTTGCAGAAGCCGCCGACCTGTCCATTGCTTCTTTCAATACATGGGAAAGCATTTTTTCTGTTGCCCAAAAATATTATGACTGGACAGATCAGCAAACGCCCAATACTCCTAATGACGGGCGGGCAATGTTGGGAATGGATTCCATTCAAAATTATATTATGGTCGGCTGTAAGCAGTTAGGTGTTGATATGGTTGATACCGAAAAAAGCACCATTGTTTTGAACCTACCGGTGCTGCGTAAGCTGTTCGACCTTTATATCAGCGCTATAGCAATGAATTATTTTGGCGGCAGCGGAAAGTTTCGCTCGGATAATATCAAATCCGGTGAATTGATTGCCTATACCGGCTCTACCTCCAGCGCCGCTTATTTCCCGACTTGGATTGAAAAAAATACTACCCATCAAGGCATTGAGTTTCTGGCTTTGCCTTACCCGCTTTGGCAGGGCGGCAGCCCGGTCGTGATTCAGCAGGGCGCCGGTATGTGCATCACCAAATCAACCGAAGAAAAAGAGCGGGCTGCCGCTTTATTTCTCAAATGGTTTACCAGCCAAAAACAAAATATGACCTTTGCCATGAACAGCGGTTATCTGCCGGTAAAAGCAGACATCTACCAGAGTGATGCTTTTAAAAATGCTCTGCAAACATTAAATCAGGGCAATGAAAACCAAAAAAATGTAGCCATGGTTTATGATGTTGCTTTTCGGCAGATTTCCGATTACGCTCCTTATTCTTCCCAGCCATTTAACAACAGCTATATGCTGCGGCCGCTTTTACTCTCCACACTGACAAGTGCAGGGGAATCCGCCGAGCAAGCGGCAGACGCCTTAAAGAAACAAAAAATGTCATCAGCGCAAATCCTATCCTCCTTAAACTTGGAGCAGCGTTTTGCCGATTGGATAAAAGCTCTGGAAAAAGCTTTGCAAAGTGAAGGAATTTCTTATCAGGAAATTTAGTTCTTCTGTCATACCTGTTCCCCTATTAATGAGCAGCCAACTGGGCAGAAAATTGTTGCGGGATATTTCGTCAAACAAAAAACGAAATAGCTAAAATATTTAGAAAGGATTCTATATGAAACGCTCCATATCGCTTCGGACGCAAATTATTTTATTGATGACTTTACTGGTAATCTTACAGAATATTTCTTTAATAATGTCCTTATCCTTTTCCAAAGCTTTTTTTCTGTTGGATGCGGAATCCTTTCGTTTATTTAATAATACTACCACTGCCCGCAAACAATCGCTGAATAACGAACTGGGTCAGGTCATCCGCTTAATGGTCGATGATACTCGTATGTTTAATCAAGCACTACAAAAAATTTCGACTGCCAATAGCAACCGCCTGTCCGAGCCTGCTGTTTATAACGAGATTGCCACAACCGGCACAGAATATTTAATCCACCTGCTGCAAAGCAGCAATATCAACGGTGCTTTCTTTATGCTGACTTCCAGCGACAAACAGCCAATGCCCTCGGTCTATATCCGCAGTGCTGCGCCCAAAAATTCTTATGCTTTGCCGGAAAATTTTTTGCTGGAACTTGGCCCTATTGCCGTTTCTCAAAAGTATTTAATCCCGACCAGCTCGCATCATAGCCTGTCCGCTCCTTTTGATTTCAACAGCCCCGCCTCTGAAAAATGGGATTTTTATTATCAGCCTACCAAAGCCGCTCTTGATTTTCCCAGAGCGGAAATTGAGCGCTATGGCTATTGGACTACTCCTTCAAACCTGCTGTCTCATTTGCCAACCAGCGTGTTTTATACTTTGCCGCTGCTGAACTCAGGCGGTTATCCGATTGGTGTGATTGGTATTGAAATCACCCAAAATTATTTTGCCCAGCACTACTTGCCATTAATTGATCTGCCCTATCAGGACAGTTTTTATGCAATCACCCCGATGGATAATCAGGTTTTGACTTTGGACTGGTTTATTTCCAGCAATCCACTGGCACAAATAGCTTTAAAAAAGCAAAAAAATCTGCATTTAACTTCCGCCGGGATTGCTGATAATATTTATTCCTCTCATCTGGATGAAATCGGTGATGTTTATTGCTTCGCCCAGCCGCTGACACTATACAGCCAAAACTCACCCTTTGTCCAAGACAGCTGGAATTTAGTCAGTTTTGTACCAAAAGAGACTTTGCATGGGTCTTCTACTCAGGTTCGCCAGACCGTGATTATCAGTATTGTTTTAACTACCCTGATGGCTTTTATTGCAATCTTTTTTCTGGCTCGTGTTTCCACCCGAAAAATCTTTGGAATGTCTAAATATTTGGCGGAACTGGATCCTTATCAGGCCATTCAGCTCAAACGAACTGGTATGCGCGAATTTGACGAGTTGGCGGATGCAGTAGAAAAACTGAATCGAAGTGTTATTCACGCTTCGGAAACCACTTCCCGAATCTTAAAACTGTCGCTCCTGCCAATCGGCGGCTTTGAGCTGACAGTGGAATCGGATCAGGTGCTGATTACCGACTATATTTATTTTCTGCTTCAATTAAATCTGGATACGAAACTTTCGATTGAAGAATGGAGAAAGTATTATGCGCTGCTGACGGCTTCTCCGGCACCGGAATACGACAATATTTATCATTTTTCTATCGATAATAAACCGGACGAAATTTGGCTGCGCATTTTAGAAAGTCAAACCTCGACCGGCAGCGTCGGCGTAATTTTGGATGTAACCAAAGATATTGAAGAACACCGCCGGCTGGTTCATGAACTGGACTTTGATGCTATGACGCATCTTTATAACCGACAGGCTTTCAAACGGGAAGCTACCGCCAAAATCCTGTATGAGCCGAATAAAATCGGTGCGATGATTTTTTCTGATTTGGATAATCTAAAATATATCAATGATAATTTCGGTCATGAAATCGGCGATCGCCTAATTCTAAGAGCCAGTGAAATGTTCCATGAGTTTGGTTCCTACGGCGGTATTGTTTCGCGAATTTCCGGCGATGAGTTTGCCATTTATCTGCATGGCTTTTCGTCTAAATCGGAAATCAGAAAACTGATTAACCGGCAGTTTAAGCGGAACGAACGCTATGAACTGCAAACACCGGACGGCACTTCCCATCGAATTCGCTTTTCCTCGGGTATCGCCTGGTATCCGGAAGATTCCGACGATGTAGCCGACTTGCTCAAACTGGCCGATTTTGCCATGTATGAAGCCAAGCACAAGGAAAAAGGAGTCTTATATGAATTTAATAAAAAATCGTATGAAAGCAAGTTTTATTTGCTCAAAAACCGAGAAGCAATTCATCGGCTGATTGATGAACGATTGATTCATTTTAATTTTCAGCCGATTGTTGATTTGCGCACTGGCTTCATTTACGCCTATGAGGCATTGATGCGCTCTTCCAGCGATGCTTTTAAAACTCCGCTGGAGATTCTGTCGGTCGCTGCTGCGCAGTCTCATCTGGCGCAGTTGGAACGGTTAGTTTATTCGGTTGTTTTGGAAACCCTTGACCGGCATGCTGATGAATTAAATGGCCTGCATATTTTTATTAACAGTATTCCCAGCCATCTGATTAGCCCAGAAGAAATCATGACGCTGGAAGAAACCTATGGTTATCTTTTCCCGCAGTTAGTGATTGAGGTAACGGAACGGGAATCCGACAGTTTAGAGGAGCAGCTAAGCGACAAGTTTTCTTTCCTGCGCGATTACGGCATGAAGCTGGCACTGGATGATTTTGGCAGCGGTTATTCCAACGAATCCCGAATTTTGACAATCCGGCCCAATATTGTTAAAATCGACATGATGCTGATTCAGGGTATCCATGAGGATACCGACAAGCAGCAGCTGATCGCTAATTTAGTTTCTTTCTGTCATGCCCGGAACATCTTATTAATCGCTGAGGGCGTGGAGGAGGAAGATGACCTCGCTAAGCTGATAGAGTTAAATGTTGATCTGGTACAGGGCTTTTATGTGGCAAAACCCAGCCCCGGCTTTGACCCGATTCCTACCGCCATCCGCGATCAGATCCAGCAGCTGCATGCCTGGTATCATTCGGGGAATAACGCTTAAAACCTCAGCCGAAGCTGAAACCGAGGAGAAGCGGCCATAACAAACGGCCGTACTCAGCCCTCTAAAAGGGAAGCAATAGGGAACAAAAAACGGAACCACCGCCAAGCGCATGGTTCCGTTTTTAATTTTATTTCTCTTACGCTAAGTCAATCCAGACTTGCCGATTGTCCGCGAAATTAATCCTGATGCCGCTTCCCTCATCCGTGATAACCGGACGCTGCTGCCGTTTCTCGGCCGCCTGTCCGGAGCGGTCAGCAAAGACCATGTCAACCAGCCGGTGCTCATCCGCTAATAGTTCATAACTCACCGTTGGAATAACCGTCAGCGGATAAAATAAATTACAAATACGACTTTAAAAGTTCAACATTGCCTTCAATCACCACTCTGACCTTAGCCGGAATAAAATAAGTATCCCCTTTCTTCATTTCATATTTTTCCTTGCCGGCCGACATAACTGCACTGCCGCTGATTACCGTCAGCACCTTAAAGTTTTTATAGGCTTCGGCCAACATCTCTTTTTCAATTAGCATATGATCGACATTATAATTGCGGTGGCGCACCAATTCCTGAATCTGCGCCCCTCCAAACTCCATCGTCTGTCTGGTGTCAGTCGAAGAAATCAGCGGTTTTTGCCCATACCGGATAATTTCGGACGCTTTTTCCAAATGGATTTCTTTGGGATTGCCGTTCCTATCCCGTTCATAATCATAAATCCGGTATTTGGTTTCCGAGTTCTGCTGAATCTCGCAGACCAGCAGCGTGCCCTCATAGCTGGAATAAACCGTTCCCGGCTCAATATCAATAAAATCGCCTTTTTTGACCGGAATAATCCGAAAAAGTCCCACAAAGTCTTTCGCTGCCGCTCGCCGCAAAAATTCCTCCCGGCCAACGCCGTCCGCCAGCCCCATCATCACTTTGGCATCGGGCGAAGCCTCCAAAATATACCATGACTTTGATTTGCCATAGTCCTTTTCATGCCTGAGCGCATACTTATCGTCCGGATGCACCCGAATGGAAAGCAAGCCTTCAATATCCAAGTATTTGACCAGCAAAGGAAACTTATCGGGAAATTCCGAATAAACCTCTTCTCCGACTAATTCGCTGCCATATTCCTGATAAACATCCTCTAAAGTTTTGCCCTTTAACGGCCCGTTCATAATCCGGCTGACACCGCTAACTCTAGAGCAAAGCTCCCAGCTTTCTCCGTATTTATCCCCATCGGGCAGGGCAATATCCAATTCCGTTGCAAATTTCTGTCCACCCCAAATTTTCTTTTTAAAGACTTTTTCAAACTTTAACGGATACATTTCCTTCTCCTTTCCAGCAATTTCAGCTAACAACCTCGAAAGTATTCACAAAAATACCATCAGCCTGATTCGCTTTCAGCAACGCCGCTTCTTCCTTGCGGCGAACCGTATAAACATTAACTTTAATATCAAGCTGATGTGCCTGCTTAATCAACTCCGGTGAAACACATTCCACCGATGGATGAATAGCGCTGATTTTTAAGCCGCTTTGCTGCGCATAGGCAAAAACATCAATCAAATGGGAGCCGTACAGCAAGCCCAGCGGCAGCGTATCATCTATAGTTTGCACTTCCTTGAGCAAATAATGATCAAACGAAGAAATCAGTACCGGCCGCGGATACCGGCGCAAAAGCCCAACCACGGACTTTGCCAAATCACTGTCCGCTTCCAGCGCCAATTTCTTCAATTCAATATTCAGCAAAATATCGGCCGGAAGCTGACGCAAAACCTCTTCCAGCAGCGGCAACTTTTCGCCGGTATACTCCGCCGAAAACCAGCTGCCAGCGTCCAGCCGGCTTAATTCTTCATAGGTATAATCTTTGAGCAGACCCTGACCATTATTGGTTCGGCCCAGATAAAAATCGTGCATAACCACCACTTGTCCATCCTTTGTCCGCTGCACGTCCAGTTCAATTGCTTTGGCTCCGGCTTTCACCGCCGCCTGAAACGCAGCCATTGTGTTTTCCGGTGCATGCTCGGATAAGCCCCGATGCGCAAAACAAATCATTTCCTTCATTTTCTCTGTCCTCTGCTTTTTATCTCTGTACCCGACCAGAAGCATCGCCCTGAATCAGATTTTCCACTTCTTCCTTGGTTACCAGATTAAAGTCGCCGAAAATCGTATGTTTCAACGCCGAAGCTCCGACAGCAAATTCCAGAGCCTCTTTAAAGCAGTCCTTCATCAGCAGGCCGTAAATCAAACCAGCCGAAAAAGAATCGCCGCCACCAACCCGATCAACAATCCGAATGTCGTAATGCTTGGAATGGTAAAACTCCTGACCGTTATAAATCAGGGCCGACCAGCCGTTATCCGAAGCGGAATGGCTTTCCCGCAGGGTGGTAACTACATATTGAAAGCCAAAGCGTTCCTGCATTTGCCGGAAAATACTGTGATAGCCCGATAAATCCAGTTCACCTTTGGTCACGTCCGTTCCCTCCGGCTTAAAGCCCAGCACTTTTTCGGCGTCTTCCTCATTGCCGATGCAAACATCAACATATTCCATCAGCTTCGTCATCACTGCCTGCGCTTCAGCCGGCGTCCATAACTTTTTCCGGTAATTTAAATCAACCGAAACCGTTACCCCGGCTTTTTTTGCCGCCTTTAACGCCGCCTCGGTAATCTGAGCCGCACTTTTGCTGATGGCCGGAGTAATTCCGGAAAAATGGAACCAGTCCGCATCTTTGAAAATCGCATCAAAATCAAAATCTTCCACCGTTGCCTCAGCAATCGAAGAATCCGCCCGGTCATAAATTACCTGCGATGCCCGCATCGACGCACCATGCTCCAAATAATAAATGCCCAAGCGTTTTCCGCCTCTGGCCACATAATCGGTATGCACTCCATAGCGGCGCAGCTCATTGATGGCGCATTGGCCGATGGCATGTTCCGGCACCTTAGACACAAAATAAGCATCTAAGCCGTAATTAGCCAAAGACGTACAAACATTGGCCTCGCCGCCGCCGTATATGACATCAAACTGATTCGCCTGCACAAACCGCAAATGGTCAGCCGGTGACAGGCGCAGCATAATTTCTCCTAAAGTAACTACTTTCTTGCTCATTTTCATTCTCCTTTATTTACTTGCTTCTGGCAGCCTGAACGGCATCAACAAATGCTTTGGCGGTAGCGGTTACGGCTGCAAAATCGCCGGTTTTTGCCCCTTTGGTCAACTCGCCGCCGATTCCGACCGCAACGGCGCCGTTTTTAATCCACTGGGCAACATTATCCAGCGATACACCGCCGGTCGGCATAAAATTACCCTGCGGCAGCGGCCCGCGAAATGCGCTGATGATACTGGGGCCAAAGGCGCTGCCCGGGAATATTTTTAAGATTTCCGCACCGTACTCCAGCGCGGTAACTGCTTCTTTCGGTGTCATTACACCCGGGAAATAGGGAATGGCATAACGGTTGCACAATTTAGCCGATGCTTCGTCAAAGCAGGGGCTGACAATATACTTTGCTCCTGCCAAAATGCAGGCTCTGGCCGTTTCCGAATCCAGCACCGTACCGGCTCCAATCACAACATCCGAATCCGCATATTCCGCTGTCAATTCCTTAATAATATCAACTGCCCCCGGCACTGTCATTGTAATTTCCAATGCTTTGATGCCGCCGGCTTTAATAGCCTCAATCACTTTTTTGCCTTCTTCCTTGGAATTGGCACGAATAACCGCTACTACTCCGGAATCCGTCAGGGCTTTTATCGTTTCATACTTTTTCATTTTTCTCTCCTTGCAATCTAATTATCATTAACTCCGCTTTTCCATATTCAATAAGCACTACTACTATTATATGATATTTTTCAAAAAAAGCCAGCATTTTTTATCTTTTTGTTTTTTCTTTTTTATATTTTCCGTTACCATTCCAATCCGCCATCATCAAAACTATTCCAATCAGCTATTCACAATTCATTGAAATTATTCCAATCCGATATTTGCGATTCATTGAAATTAAAAAGCAATCGCACTTTGGAAAATAAATTTCAACAAATACGAAAGTTTATTCTCTTTTTTTCCGCTCAGACAGAGAAACCTTGCCCAGCTTAAAATAACTTCTTTCCTGCCCGGCCTGCAGCGGGTCGCCCTGAATCAGAATAAAAACACCCACCTCGGAATAATCGCGGCCGAATAGAGTGGCTGTATGTTCCGGCAACCGCAGCTCCCCAGTTTTAAGATAGGGCTGTAAGAGCCGCTCCAATGTCTGTTCCAGATGCAGCTGGCGACTGCTCTCCGGCTGCTCCCTGTCTGCTGGCAAACTAAACCCTTGATAAACAACCGCATTCTCTGACTGTGCGATTTGATAAAACGGAACTTCCAGTCTTTCCTGCGTAATCTGATCATATAAAATTAAGCCATCATAAGCGACAAAGCCAATTAGCCGGATTTGACGGCTGAATCGTTCTACATCCGCATCCGTCTTAGCATTCAGCGCATACGCAAAGCTGCGGTTAATTGTCTCCCGGGTAGCCTGCTCAGCGATTTCAATCCGCCGCAGCTGCTTGGCATCATAAAAAAACGGACTATACGTCTTTAAAGCAAATACCCCGTCCCGCATGGCTCTTGCGGCCGCATTTTCCACAATCCTATGGTTTCTCTCCGCTATGCTATACTGCCGAACCTGCACAAAAGAAATAAATAAAAATGGAAAAAGAATTAACACCCCGATAATTCCGATTTTTAAGCTGTTCATCACAATCCCTCCGCCCGAATCAACCCGCCGCTGCGGGTAACAATTGCCGCTCCCTCCTGCTGGAACCCCAAAACTGCTTTTAGCTGCTGAAACGGCGTTTTAGATATATTTTCCACACTGATATAAAAAAAATCCCCCAAATCCATCTTATATTTCCCATTCTCCTTGATTTGCTGGTAAATTTCTGCGGTATAATCCCCCTCGTAATAAATCTGCATTTCCTCTTCTGCTTCATTCTCCACATAATTTTTCCGCAAATGTGAAAGTGTAATCCGGTAAGACGCACCGGTTGCACCCAAAAGCGCCTGCAAGCTGGTCAGGGAACTTTCTTCAATATAGCCCAGCTCACAAATTAAATCAGCGGTTTTCTGCGTTTCCAGCCAAATCAACTGATAATTAATATCCTCCTGCCGCTGGTACTGATAATAAACCGGCACCACAAACAGCAGCACCGTAATCAAAAGCAATGCCAGCAAGCGGTCTAATGCACTAATTATCATTCCTCTACCCTCCATTTGCCGTCTAACTGATAAATTTGAAAGCGCCGCTTTTGCAGTTGTTCCTGCTGCCGCCGGTCAGCCAAAAAGACATCCACCTCCGGCAGCACCTTAACGCCTAAAACCTCTGCCCCAAACTCCGGCCAGCGATACTCTTGACCGGCAAAACAAATAATTTCTTCTTTTTTCCCGGCTAAAACACCCAGCCGCACCGCCAACTCCAGCCCATCGCACTGATCGCGCAGCCTGGCATCCAAATTGACCTCGGCCGCAACTTCTTTGGTTTTAAGAAGTTCGGCCAGGCGATAGTTTTCATAAAGCTGCACGGATAGGGCAATCACCACCAGCACTACAGCAATCGCCGTGTCCAGCAAGTCAAATATTTTATCCATTTCTCGGCTCAACCTTTCTTTTCACTTCATTTCCACATTGAATACGAAAAACATCTCCATTCTATAATAATGACAACTTATGGCAAAGACGGCACAACTTACCGGCCATGCCGCCTTTGCCGCTCTTTTTCTTTCTCTGGCTTTTCCCGTTCATCAAAGCATTTTCATCCGATCGTTTTTAGGCAGATTATCCGCCCGGCAAAAAGCAGATGCTTCACTCAGGACAAATCGCACGCACGGCAAAAACACATATTGCTTCAATCATTGCAAAAACACCGGCACTTCAGCTATGGGAAAGTTGAGTTTTTTACTGCTGTTCAAACGTAATCCCTTTGATTACTTCATTTTTATCATACACTAACTGCGCATAAAAACTGGCGGTCGGATTGATATAAGCGTTATTTTTACTGTCATTGGCCGCTTTGATTTGCTTATCAATATCCCCGCGGGATTTCAGGCTCAAATCACCAACCGTATTGTCTGCGGAAATGCTGCCGCCGCTGACATAAACATTGGTACTGGATTTGGTCTTAACGCTAATAATAAACTCACCGCTTTGATCGGCATAGAGTTTAATCGCACTCAGCACATCCGCCCCCGAGGTCTTAGCATTATTATACGGTGCAAAACTGGACTCAGCCAAGTCCTTGCTAACCTTATCCAGCTGCTGACTGCTGGCCTCTGCCACTCCTCGCCCCTTGTTGTAAAGGCTAAGCCCCGTACTGACAATCCCGATAAAAAGTAAAATCCCCACTCCCAGCCACAACGCCTTTTGAATATTTTGATCCATTTTGTCCTCCTTTTATTTGGGGTTGAGTTACTGACTCAACTTCTGTTGAATGTTTTGCATTTTTGACTTCTAACTCTTTCCGCAAGCTGATTTTCCGTTTATCCCTATACCCAACATATTTTTCTGTTTTACTTCTTAATCTTCGAAAACACCAATCTCTTTTCCGTTTATCCCTATACCCAACCTCCTATTCTGCTTGTTTCAATCTTTCTCGGTTTTTCCCTTTTCGGCAATAATGTCTCGCCAGCTTACCTCTCTCTATTGCCAAAAACCTCTCCCCGCAAGATAATACTGCATTCCCCTTTATCATCTTTATTTAAATTACTCAACTTTCCCATGTTCGACAGAACAGTCTTTTTTAGGCAGACTGCCCGCCCGGGCAGAAGTGCGAAGCACTTCGATCAGGGGAAAGTTGAGTAAATTACCTGTTAATTCAGCCGCTGCGAAGCCCGGCGCTCGCTGTCATAGAAAAAGCTGTCGCCATACTGCCCTTTATATGGCAGACTTCCCATTCCCGTGGCTTCTGTCAAATAGCGGAAGTACAGCTCTCCGTTTTTATAAATCTGCCATTCTATCTGTACCAAGAGATAGCCATCATGCAAAAATGGCTCTTCCCTTAGCCGAATCCCACTCTTTCCCTGAAAATTAGTTCCCTTGGCAACCGCATAGGTTTCATTCGGCAGGAAAAAGCGCAGATACCAGTTCTGCCGTGAAAGGTACACCTCATCGGTCTTTACTTCCTTCGGCTTTTTAATCTGCTCCGCCAACTCTCTCCCGCTGTAAAGCTTTAACCGCTCGCCAATGACCAGCTTGCTGTTATCCCCCAGCGGCACATAGCGGCTGCCGGTAAATGCGTCCAAATAGCTTTGATAGCTCATATCATTGTTTCTTTTTTGCTTTTCTAAGAGCTTGGCCGTATCCTCAAAGTATTTCTTGTTAATCCACGATGCAAAGTCGTTTAATCTTGCCTTTTGCTCAATCTCGGTATTGGCAGTATTAATCTGCTTCAGCTTTTGGTTGCCGTGATAGTACAAATCCACCTCGGTTTTTTTGCCCTGCTTATCAACAAAGAAATAATGCGGCACTACTTTAATCGAATCGGCTTGATAAAATAAATCACTGTTGGTGGTCAGCATTAAGTCAACTGGCATCCCCAAGGCAATGCCGTCCTGCCGGTTCGCAAGCTTCCCTACTTGGGGATAAACCGGCATTTCTAAGCTGGCATAGTTTCGTCCATCGCCAATCTGCAAAATCCGGCTGTCCATTACTTTACCAAAGACTGCCATGGCAGCATCCTGAACTGCTTTTTCATTTTTAATATCTTTATTGGCCGAGTATTCAAATGCTTTACTGGCTTCATCCCTTAAATTGACCGGCAGACTGCGGAAAGAAATATTGTGCTTCTCTCCTTCTTTGGCCCAAGCGGGGATAAAATAGCTGGTCGTATCGTTTTCCGCTTCGGCTGGAAAATCATACCATTTCCCAGCCGGACGATAAATGCCGGTATAGTCTGCACCTTCATACACATCAAAGCTGAACCGCACCTGTCGTTTGGCGGTATAAGTACTGTAATCGCGGTCGCCATAGCCGGGAATGTCTAAATGCTCGCCAGTCAGCGGATAGGTAATGGCAAAGCTTTCTTCTTTCAAGTACTGCCTTTGCTCGTCTTTGGCTTTTGGATATTTTTCACCCGGGCTAAAGGTTCGCTCTGACAGGCCGGGATAGCAAACCACCGGCGTATGGGCTGTTACTGGATTGCCGGTCAGGTTTTTTTCCTGAATGGTCGGAAACTCCCCGCCATAGGAAAAAGCCAGCTGATAAATGACTTTGCCGGTGCTTGGTGCGTCTTTTTGATTGGGCGTTTCCGCCGGAATCACAATCCCGTCCTGATACAAAACATCGGCGCTAATCTTGGGCGAAGGCGGAACCATTTCCCCCACAGGTACAGGCTGGCCGTTAATCGAAAAAGATGCGTCAACCGTTGTGCCGTTTTGATAGCTGCCTTGGGTCATACTAACGGCTACTTTGCTGTAATTTTGTGGTGTCAGGGTCAACTGACCGCCCGGCAGAACTGGATTATTGATTTCAGCCGAAGCAATTTCATAAACTGTGGCATTTTTAATTGCCATATAGGTATATACCTTTTTTTCGGTGCCGATAAATTTAGTTTTGCCGGTTTTTTTATCTTTTTCGTACTTTTTTTCTTCCACTGTAACCGTTCGTTTTTCCCATTGGCACTTAGCCAGATACTGGTCGGTAATCACGTTAGCATACAGCTTTTCGGTGGCCGGGATTCCTTTTGCCACATCAAAGATTTCCTGTCCCGGCTTTTCCGAAGCCAACCGCAGCTCTGCTCCGCCAAAATCAGTCGCCTGAGGAATCAGCGGCTGAACCAGTTCTTCGGTGGTGGTTCCTGATTCTGATTCTGATCCCGGTTCTGGCGGTCCCGGCCAATCTTTGGGCATGCTGGCGGTTACTTCATAGGTTTTTCCGTTCTTGCCCTTATTACGAAAAGAAATCAGGGTGCGCTTGCCTTCGGCCATCGGATAAACCAAAATCGCCGCCCGAAGCATCGCTTCTTCCATCTGCGGGGTGATATTTTCTCGGTCAAAGCCTTTCCCAAACTCGGCTTCAAAGCTGTCTTTAATTAGGTTGATATAGTAATGGCGCTGGCGTTTTCGTTCATCTTTGGTCAGCAATTCTATTTTTTGCCATAAACTGGTTTCTTCATTCTGATTTTCTATCCAGTTAAATTGACTAAACGGCTTACCGTTATACGCATCCGCCGGATAATCGGGGTTTTCTACCAAGTATCCCTCTGGGGTAGTGCCCAGATATTTCCACTGATTGTTTTTATTGGTATTATAGACTATTTCCCACCTATCATTTTTTGTAATGCTCTGATAATCAATTTTTTGTTTTTGGGCTGTTTTTTTCAAAACCAAAAGCCCATGATTTTGCCAAATTTCCTCACTAAAGGCTTTGATATCTGTCTTTTGATACCATTCATTTTGTTCCGCAAAAATCGCTATCGTTCTTTCCATATCTTCTTTGGTATAATTGCTTTCTGCCTGAATGGGAAAAATAAACGTTATCAGCAAACTAATCAGCCCCCAAACTATACGATACCTTTTTTTCATTCCTGTTTCCTCCTATCGAATTTTATGATAGTCAAAATCATAAATTTCTTTATATAGCTTTTGCCATCTTGAATCCATATTATACCAAATATTAAAAACCGTATCATACGCTTCACCTGTCAAACCTTTAACTTCCTCCAAACGCACGATATAACGATTATTGTCTAAAAAGAAATCGGTACTTGCATAATCCAAATGAGTAACTGCACTGGTTTTCTTTCTCAAAAACTGCATTACCTTGTCTGCTTCTGCTTTTGGCACTCGGCGCAGCAGCAGTTTTTCAAAATCTTCCAACTGCCCCGGTGATTTCATCCCCTCGTCCGTGTACTTAATAATTCCTCTTATTTCATCAACGCTAAGATTTGGCCAATCATTGTCTTCAATTACAATATTAACCCTTGGCGAATAATGCAGCCCCCCTTTGGTCATATTCCGGTCTTCCAGCACCCGGGTCAGCTTGGGAATACTTTCATCCGCCGGATTGACCCATTTACTGCCGCCGTAGTAGTGAGCCGTCAGCTCTGCCTCCCGCTTTTGCTTCATCACTTCCGGCTGAAAGGCCGGTCGGCGGCTGGGGGTTAAAAGGCGCATAATTACGGTGGCGGCTTCTGCTCTGGTTAAAATCCCCTGCGGCTTGAAGCTAATATCTTCATAGCCGGTCAAAAGGCCAAGAGCATAGGCTTCTTTAACCGCTTTTTGATACGCTTCTTTTCCCGCCGTCGTCTCTTGATAAGCACCAACTAACACAAAGTCCAAGATGGCTTCTTCCGCCTGACCGCTCTCTAACTTTGATAAGTCCTCACGACCAGCTAAAAAGCGCATCATTAACAGCGCCATTTCCTCGCGGCTGATTTCTGCCCGGAAATCAGAAAAATCACCGTCCTGTAAAATCCCCATTTCTTTTGCCTTGTTTAAATAAGGAATCGCCCAGTATTCGGAGTTATTCGCCGCCGTTTGGCCGCCTGCCCGTACCAGCATAGTAATAAACTGGTCGGCTGTCAGCTTGGTATCCGCCCGAAAACTGCCATCGGGATAGCCCTTGATGATTTCATTGCCGCTACTCGCTAAGGCGGTAACATCGGCGGCATACCATTCACTGCCCTTGATATCGGTAAAACCGGCTGCTTTCACTGGCACAGCGCCAAAACTCCATAATCCGGCTAAAATACTGATGCCGAGCAGCAATGCCCAAAACGCCTGCCGAATCTGTTTTTCTGCTTTTCGGAATCCTTTGAATCTTTCTACTGTTCCAGCCGTTTGGGTAATTGGGATAATTGGCATATTATTTGCCTTACTGGTAAGATTGGTTCTTTTCATTTCTGCTTTTTGTGCCATCGCTAATTCCTCCTAAATAAATTGAATGGTTTTTTTATGCTGCTTTTGGTTACTAACTTTATTTTCCTTTTCTCATATCCGCCTCCTATCGAATCTTAGGGAAATTATAATCATAAATCTCCTTATATAATTTTTGCCATTTGGCATCCATGTAACAAATATTAAAAACAACCTCATACGCATTACCATCAAAGTCTTCCGCATTACTGTTTATTATGGTACGAATTTCCATAAAGCGAATGAGATAACGATTATTATCTAAAATAAAATCAACATTACGATAACCCAAATGCTCAATTGCATTGGTTTTTTTGTTTAGGTATTGTATTACCTTGTCTGCTTCTGTTTTTGGCAGACGGCGCAGCAGCAGTTTTTCAAAATCTTCCAACTGCCCCGGTGATTTCATCCCCTCGTCCGTGTACTTAATAATTCCTCTTATTTCATCAACGCTAAGATTTGGCCAATCATTGTCTTCAATTACAATATTAACCCTTGGCGAATAATGCAGCCCCCCTTTGGTCATATTCCGGTCTTCCAGCACCCGGGTCAGCTTGGGAATACTTTCATCCGCCGGATTGACCCATTTACTGCCGCCGTAGTAGTGAGCCGTCAGCTCTGCCTCCCGCTTTTGCTTCATCACTTCCGGCTGAAAGGCCGGTCGGCGGCTGGGGGTTAAAAGGCGCATAATTACGGTGGCGGCTTCTGCTCTGGTTAAAATCCCCTGCGGCTTGAAGCTAATATCTTCATAGCCGGTCAAAAGGCCAAGAGCATAGGCTTCTTTAACCGCTTTTTGATACGCTTCTTTTCCCGCCGTCGTCTCTTGATAAGCACCAACTAACACAAAGTCCAAGATGGCTTCTTCCGCCTGACCGCTCTCTAACTTTGATAAGTCCTCACGACCAGCTAAAAAGCGCATCATTAACAGCGCCATTTCCTCGCGGCTGATTTCTGCCCGGAAATCAGAAAAATCACCGTCCTGTAAAATCCCCATTTCTTTTGCCTTGTTTAAATAAGGAATCGCCCAGTATTCGGAGTTATTCGCCGCCGTTTGGCCGCCTGCCCGTACCAGCATAGTAATAAACTGGTCGGCTGTCAGCTTGGCATCCGCCCGAAAACTGCCATCGGGATAGCCCTTGATGATTTCGTTACTACTGGCCGCTAAGGCGGTAACATCGGCAGCATACCATTCACCGCCCTTGATATCGGTAAAGCCGACCGCTTTCACTGGCACAGCGCCAAAGCTCCATAATCCGGCTAAAATACTGATGCCGAGCAGCAATGCCCAAAACGCTTGACGAATGCTTTTCCCTGATTGGTTTGATTGGCTGAATCCTTTTAAACCTTTGACTGTTCCGGTAGTTTGAATGTTTGAAATCGCTTGTGCGTGGCTGGTGGCTTCGATAAGATTGGTTCTGTTCATTTCTGCTCTTTGCGTCATCACTATTTTCTCCTAAAATAAATTGAACAATCTTGTTTCGTATTATTCATTCGTTTATTCTTTAACTAAACTTTCCCATGTTCGCCAGAACAGTCTTTTTTAGACTCGTTGCATGGACTCACTCTCCGAGCGGGATAGAGTCAAAAAAGACTATGGGAAAGTTGCATCTTTAACAAATGCTCCATTTTGAATAGATGAAATTACTGACTCAACTTCTGTTGAATGTTTTGCATTTTTGACTTCTAACTCTTTCCGCAAACTGATTTTTTGTTTATCCTCTCCCGCTTCTCACAGCTGTTGATAAAACTGATTGAGGCTTTCCATACCGCTGTAAATCATTGGAATAATTAAATACAACGCAATCAGCCCATAGGCCGGCAGAAAGCCAATCATTTCCCCCATTGCCAAGCGCTTGGCGATCATCTGCCGGTTAATTTCCTTGCGCCGCTCCAAGTAATAAGCCTTTTCATGCACCAAATCATCAAATGCCTGCTGCAGGGACAAATCCTTGGCCGCCGCTTCCAGCTGCAAGACCAATGTTTGAAAATCTGCTTGTTTTTCCACTTTCAGTTCAGCAAAGGCTTCCTCCGTTCCCATGGAAAAATTATTCAAACACCGCTCAAATCTTTCTTCATAATAATGAGCAAACAGATTCAGCCATGTTAAAATATCTTCCATCCCTAAGCGGGAATGATGCATCAGCATCAATAAAATGCTGCGGTAGCCCGCCACTTCATCCTCTCTTTCCATTTCCCTGACTCGGGCAGTCAGTGCATCTGCCAGCAAGTACCAATAGCCAAACGCAAAGGACAGCGCCGCCAGCATCGCTACCTGCCACAGCTCTATCCACGGCCTATGGAGCTGCTGGTATTTTTCATATAATTGATTGACATATCGGTCTAAGCCCTTCCCCTGTAAGCTCGACAGCTCCGGAAGCTTTTTTGCTTTTGCCCGAAGAACCGCTAAAACAGCCGCTTTTTTCAGCCGCGGATTCAGTCCGTCCAGCCACTCCGCTTCTTTTGCCCGCAGGACTTGCCGATATTCTTCCCCGCCGCTAAAAAACATGACACTTTCCAAGACGGAAGTCTGCCGGATACGAGTATGCTCCTGCCAGTTGATGAAAAAAACAAGCAACAGCCCGATGCCAAAACTGATGAAACGAATCCGCCGTTTACGCAGCGGGAGTTCCATTTTTCGGCGCCGCTCCGCTCTCTCTTCGGAGATAATGCCGATATTTTGAATTTTCCGCAAAATCATCACCACGGATAAAATCAAACAAAACATGAGAAGCTCCGTTATCCGGCCGAAACGGCTTTGATAAAAGAGCCGGAGCGGTTCAAAATTGCGACTGGCCCAATTTTGCAGCGGCAGCATGCACAGCAGCGGCAAAACCGCAATAAAATGCAGACTTTTCAGGGAATAATTCAGCCGCTCGCGCTTTAATTCTTCAACTCGCAGTTCATCGGTCAATTGGCTTAAACTGCCCATAAAAACGCTTTGCCCGTTCATCTGACTGTCGCCGTATTCGGCGGTAATATAGCACAGGTTCAGCAGCATTTTCAAATACTTATTCGGCGCCTGCTGATTATAACGGCGAACCGCTTCTTCCACATCGCTTTCCATTAGAACATCATACAAATATTCCCCCTGAATCAGCATCGGTGAGGTTTTATCGGGAAACTCCTGACAAGCCTCATAAACAGCCTCTTCAACCGTACCATGCTCATAATATTTTTGCCGTACCAGCTCGTCAAACAAAATCTGACCTTGCAGCAACTGATTATGCCGTTTAACCAGCACATAATCGACAAACACCTCAATCAGAACCAGTATGACAAAAACATACATCCCCAAATACACCAAGTTGCGGGTCAGAAATAAAAGCCCGCTTAACAGAATCAAAAACACCAATATCAGCTTGCGAAAAAAATCACCAGTTTTTTCCAGCAAAGCCCCTTCCCGCAGCCGGGTCAACTGCTTTAGGCTGTATTGATAACGAAACAGAAGCGAACGGCTATAGCGAAAACGTCGCAAAAAGCGATATACCCACAAGTTCATCGGATGCGGCAAATCACTTTGCGGTTTGGTTTTTGGCCGGCGCGGCCGCCGGCTGTACCACAGGGCGACAACAAATAAAATCAATGCCGCCGACCAAATGCTAATCAATAAATTCTCCATTTTTTATCATCCTCCGGCATCCTTCCGTAAATAAAGCAAACTCCTCCTGATCTTCTGCCGTCATTGCGCGGCTCATGGCTTCTAAATTTTTGGAGTCGGGCAAATTTTTAAGTTTATAGCCGCCATCCTGATAAATCATCACATCTTGCAGCCGGTAGCCCGTCTCTTGTGGAATAATCTCGGTAATTCTTTCCACATAGCGGTTGCCATTATAGTCCTTACCCAAATGAATATCAAATTGAACGACTTCGGTAACTTGCTCCTCGGCCACGGCTTCATCTCGAAAGATATTGCACTTTAAAAGTGAATTGCGGAGCGACAGCACCAAATCGGCCGTAGTTTTGGCATGATGGGTAAATAAAGTGAATAAAGAAGCCACTTGGGCGGTTTGCAGCATTAGCGCCGCCACCTCGTCAGTTGCAACCTCACCTAAAATATTGACTGCGCCGTCGGTTTTTTTCTGCAAATCAAGACCAGCCTGCCCGGACACAAACTCGGTTTCCCGAAAGGTTAAAATATTCCGCATCGGATAGACTTTGCGCAGGTGCAGCTCAAAGGCCATTTCCTGAATCCGCAGCGTCAGCGTGCCGTAAATATGCTTAATCAGTGCCATCAAAAGCGTTGTCTTACCGCTTCCCTGCGAGCCGGTAATCGCCATAATCCGGCCGCCCTTAACCAAATAGCGAAGCCAAGCAGCCAAGAGTTCCGCTCCATGCCCTGAAAAAAGCTGATTAATCTCCAGTTTTTTAATATGAAACTTGCGGACGAAAAATGCCCAGCTCTCGGAAAACGGCGGCCGCACCACTACCACCCGCGAGCCGTCGCGCATATCATTGACCTTGTAGCCGATATTTTCCGACAGCTGCCCGGCCTTGTTATAGCGGTAAATGTTTTGGCAAACCCGGCGCAGTTCTTTTTCCGACTGAAAACTCAAAAACGCCAAATGAATGGGCTTTCCCCGAAAGAAAATCCAAATACTGTCATAGTTGCGGTAGGTCTGCTCCTTTAGCAAATCTTCCCTTTCCTGCCAAAAATAATTTTTTAGCTTTTGCTTGAACTCATTGCCGACCTCTTCATTGATTTTGCCCGATACCCCGCCAGATACGCCGTCAATCGCCATATCGCGCAATCGATCAACCACACCAAATCCCTTATAATAGCGGTAAATCTTATACGCCAGCAAAATACACTCCTCCTCATGGCTCAGCTCAATGTTTTCGGCGGCATAAATTGCCCGGATTTCCTCGGCCGTGATAATATAGGACGGCGTTTCTCCGTTTTCAATCACATTTTTCGGTTGGTCTAACTGATATTTTTCAATCAGCGTCTCCAGCCCTTTGTCCTGATATTCCTGCTCATAATGATACAGCAAAATATCAAACATATCCTCTAACGATAAATTTTCCGTCTCCTGATAGGGCACGATGGCATAAACTGCATCTCGGCTCGGCAGCAGGCGCAGAATAATATCCTTAATCATTTCAATCACATAGGTCTTATCGCTTCGGTAACCGTAACCGCACTGCTTCAGCGCCAGCTTTAAATGGCTGCACCTACTTTTAGCTCGTTCGTATTCTTCGCTTTGCTCCTTATAGTCCAAATATTTTTTGGTTTCCTCGTATAATTCTTCCTTGACTAAAGAAAATAGGCGATCAAAGCTGATTTCTTCCGCTCTTTTTTGATTTTGGCGCAGAAGTTTTCTTTTTTCATACTGAAAAACTCCTTGAAACAGCCCTGCTGCAACCGCTGCCGCCAGTCCCGGCCATAAAGTCTCCATCATTTCCGCCGCTCCTCCCCTCCGCCGATAAACTTGGCAAACTGCCTGTATTCCGTTTCCCAGCTGCCGTACTTTCTTTTGACATAATCCAGCAGACTGCCTTCATTAAACGCATCAAAGAGCTCATAGGAAAAGGACAGACTTAAAACATCGGCCGCCGCAATCTCTTTGCTCAAACGCTTTTTTGTCCAGCGGCTGTCGGGAAAATATTGGCCGAACAGCAAAAGCGGGAGCCGCCCTCGTTCAAAGCCAAGGCTCTGCCCCCGCAGGGCTTCCCCAATCGCCGCCGGTGACTGCGGCAAACAAAGGACTAATTTATCCACACTTCGGCTCATTTCGATTTCCCGGCTCAAATCAGCAAAGACATAGCCATAGCCCTCGCCGGCCTTTTCCAGCAAATACTCATACAAAACCTGCTTATATTCGCCTTCCTTGCTGTCAACAAAAGAAGCATCCAGATAATCAAGGCCCTTCATTAACGGCAAACTGTAATCTTTGAGGAGCTGCGTAGTCAGCTGGCCATTGACCGCCAGCCGGAGCAAATCTGCTCTTTTTTTCTCTGCTTCTTCTGAAGCCAGCCCTAAATAATAATCCGCTTTGGCCGGACGACGGCTAATCAGCAAATGCTGCTTTTCACTATACTGGGCAAAAAGCCCCGCCATAAAGCATAATTGACTGGTCAGCTTTCCCCGGCCGGTAATATCCACCCATCCGATAATCATGGCCGCAGCCTCCTTTCCTGACTGAAATATTTTTTGCTTTGCCTCGGCAGCGCACCGGCCACTTGTTCCAAAAGGCGCAGCAGCGCATTTTTATAGTCGCCGGACAGTGACTCCAACTGATAATAGCCGTCAAACAAGGCCTCGTCAGCAAGCAGCTTATCAATCTTATCCCATTCCACCGTCAGCAGCTCAAACTTCGTATTTTCCGATTTTTCCACAATCTGCTTGCTTAAATATTTTTGGTTGAGCGCCGATTCGCGGATATGGCCGCCGTAAACAACCGTAATTTTTTCCGGTTTTTCTCTTTCCAGATAGTCTAAAAACGCCTGCATCTCCGGTCGATACGGCGTTAGGTAGCAAACCGTCTGCTCCGTCTGCACGACCGGAAGTTCCGTCTCTACTATACACTGCTCCTGCCCGCAGTAATCCTGAAGCGGATAAACGGTCAGCGCCTCGGTATAATCTTCTGCCTGCTTAGCATAATGCTCGGAATACATTTCATATTTACCGTAATGAATGGCCGCCAGCGCCGCCAGACTATACACAAATTGTCTTTTGGCAGCGGAATCTTTTCCTAATATTTGAATCATAATTCTCTCCTTAAAAATTTTTTTCTTCGTCGGCGGCGCTATTCTCCGCTCCACTATGTTTGGTTTCTTTGCCAATCTCCGGTGTTTGTTTTGCCGATTCTTCATCGGGGTTAGCCGTTTCTACTTTTTTAAGCTTTTCTTCCGAAAAACTCTCCAAATTTTTATCCTGACTGTCGGCGCTATCTTTTTCTTGTTTCACTTTCGCTTCAATCGAATGTTCCTGTTCTGTATGTTCCTGCATTTTTAAAAACTTTTCTTCTGCCTTCAGCTGGATCAAAGCCGCTTCTAAGAGATTTCTCTCCTGTCCGACAATGGCACTTTGAGCCACATCCTCATATAAAGGCTGAACCGATCCGCTGACCGGATAACGAACAATGGTATCCGGCATATCAACGGCTTTGGGATAGATGGTTAAATACAAATACGCTCTCTCATAGGTTTGGACATCAATTTGGGCGCTGCCCAGCCGAACCCTTTCTTCTTCCGTTAAGCCCAGCACAATTTTCTTTTTATCCGCATCCAGCCCACCAGCCTGTTTATGCGACAGCACGCAGTAATCATGGCCGCTGGGGAACAGAATTCTGACATCAACATAGTCGCCCGGCAAAAGTTCAGCCGGAAGCTCGGACACTTCCACCTCCTGCGTATTTTGCCAAAACTCCAAATTGGTTTCATAAAAAAATTCCGGCTGTAGCATCACCCGCGGGTTTAAAGCGACCCAGGCCTTACGGCCGATTACTTCCTCCGGCAGGGTAAAGACTCCAGCCGGAATCACATTCTCCTCCACTTCCATTTCCACTAAATCCGCTTCTTCAATCACTTCACCCAATTCCACCGACCGGCTGACGGTCAGCACCGTGCGCCGCACTGCTGGCAAAAGCTTTTCGGTTTTGGCTTCTTGCCAGAACTGATAACCAAAACTCCCACCAGCGCCAATCACAATTCCTAAAACAACCAAACCCAGTGTTTTTAACGCGCTGCGAATCATTCCCATCTTCCGCAATGTCATGCTCTTATCCCTCCTGTCTCATTTTTGATTTTTCCAAAATAAAAATTATTAACGCAAAAACAGCCTGAAAATTTTTCTTTTACAGGAATACACTGCTCAACTCTTTACGAACAAGAATAACTCTTTTCCCGGCCGCCAACGGCAGGTTGAATTACTGAAATATTTGCCACACCCACTCCCGCTCTTCTTTTTTAGAAGCAAAGGGATCTTTCCAAAAAGGAAAGGCATAGATCCTGCCCTGATATTTTTTACGAAAAAAAGCCAATTCTTCTTGTGTCCCGAAATTAACCATTACCTTTAGCCGCAAGCCAACCGCCTCTTCTAACTTTTTTATCTCGACCAACGCCCGGGCAGCTTTCCATTCACTGCCGCTGACAATCAGAAGCGGATAATCGGCCTCAGCAAAATAAGAATTGGCATGGCTACCGATATCGGCAATCACAAAATCATAATTTTCCTTTTTTAAGCTGGCCAGCCCCTTTTCCTGATAACTTTTGTAATAATCCACCCGCCGAATGCGAAAGACCTGCTTGTTTTTATCCTCATAGCCAAAACCGGCAAATATTTTTTCAATTTCCTCCAACTCGCAGTGCGAGTTCCATTCAATCAGCGCCACCCGCCCGCCGCTTAGCGCCAAAGCGTTAGCCAGACACAAACTAATATGAGTTGCTCCCAAGCCCCGATCAATTGCTCTGACCGCAATGGTTTTGACAATCCGGTTTTGCTTTTTCTCCTGCCCAAACATGAGGTCTGTTCTCCTTTCATCCCTATGTTTATTCAATCTGATTAAAAGTAACCTATTTTTCTCAACTTTCCCCTGATGGAAAGTTTTGCTTGTTGCCTATGTATCATTTTGCTACGCAAAAAGGAAAAGTTTTTTGCACACCCTAAATATCAAAATACTCTGTTTGGCACAAGCTCTCCACTGACTTTACCAGCAGCTTTATTCCCTTTGGTTGAACCGAATTATCCTCTGTATTTTTGTCTTCATCTTATCAAAGATGGGTGCTGCCTCCGCCTGCTGCTTTTTTTCCTGTCCGCCGTCAGCAAAGGTGCGCATGCTTTTTTGATAAGGAAATAGTTCAAACCTTGTGTCCGGGTACTCACCCTTTAACTCAGCCAAGCGGCTCTCGTCCGCCAAGTTTAAAATGAAACAGCCGCCAATCAGCTTTTCGTTAAAAATTATTTCATCTAAATCCACCATATCCCAAGCTGCGCCAGCTGAGACAAAGCGAAGCTGTTCCTGAAACGACCGCAGGATTTTGCGCTTCTCTTGCGTCAAAAGTCCGTAATCAATGAAAATCCGATCGTATTCCTGCCACTTCAGCGGCAGCCTTTTATCCTTATTGCTTGGGAAAATCTCTAGGCCATTAAGGATAAAGGAATCTTTTTTTACCTGTGCTTCTGAGGAAGTATAAACTAATTTGGCAATCTGCTGACTTTCACTCCAATCCAGCAAAGCTGTTTTTTCGCCTCCAGCCGCCGCTCGAAAGGCATGAGCACAGGCAACAAAGCTTGTTCCCGCTCCCCGCCGAATGCCCAAATACACCTCGGCCTGTTCCGGCAATGCTGCCGCCCCTGCCTCCTTTTGCTGCAGCTCCTTTAAGTGTCGGCAGATTTCACTGAAACTGTCCGGACGCCTCTCCCGCTGCGGCTCGCTGCAATGATAAATCAGTGCAATCAAGTCCTCGGCATAGAGCTTACTCCAGTTTTCCGGCTCCAGCCGCTTGTAGGGCGGAGCGCTGATTTTATGGCGGCTGATTAAATAATATAAGGTCATGCCGTAAGCATAAATATCTGATTTTTCATCGCTGCGCAGTACCCCAAACTGTTCCGGTGCAGCGTAAGCCTTTGTTCCCAAGAAAAGGGTATCTTTTTTTCTTTCCGGCGTGGCATAACGAGCAATACCAAAATCAATTAAAAACAGGTTTTGATTTTGATCCAAAATAATATTTTCCGGCTTTAAATCTCGATAAATAATCGGATGTTCCAGGCCTTCATGCAGATAGCGTAAAACCTCAGCTAACTGTTCGGCAATCCGCAGCAACTCGGCCTCTTCTATCCTCTCCTTGCCCATCGCCCATTCTTCTAAATTTTGTCCCTCGGCATACTCGCGAATTAAAAAAATAAAGTCATCCTCTTCAAGTACATCAATAATTTTGGGGATGTTAGCATGCGACAACTTCTTTAAAATGTCCACTTCCGCCAACTGAAAGTTTTCCTGTTTTTTCATTCGCTTGATAATCCGCTTGGTATGCAAGTTTTGATTTTCTGCCAAATAGACCGTATTGTTTTCGCTTTGATGCAAACATTCCAAAATTAGGTATTTTTCGCAAATTATCTGTTTTTCCATTCCGTCCCCTCTCCTAATTGATTTAATCTAAAATCCCTAACTCATAATCTTATCCTCTTATTATTTTATTACTTTTTTATTGTATCATACTCTTTCTTAAAAGTCGTCCACAAACTGTGGAATTTATATTATTTTTTTTAATTTACCCTCATTTTATTGTTTGTATTTCCTTTTGCTATTGCTTTTTCTCTGCTTTTATAATTATTTAGTTCTATTTTTTCGATGTTTAAGCAAAAAAATACAGGAAAGTTTTCCTATAATATGTTTACTGATATATTAAAATTCTTTTCCTTTTCCTCTTTAAACCAAAAATGCTTTTCTATCACTCGCCTATTTCAGGAATTTAAACCCATTTTAAAAAGAAATTCAAAAAATTTTTTGCAGCAAAAAAAACAGGATATACTTCCTATATACCCTGTTTTTATAGTTTTGTTTTTCTATTTTCTCAGTTTTCTATTTTCTCGTTTTTTTCCCGGCGCTGTCGGTGAACGGTCAGATGTTTACCAGTAAAAGCAAGCAAATAAGAAAGAACTGCCAGTAAAATAATGGTCGCCCCCGAAGGAATATTCATTTTATAAGATAAGGTCAACCCCGCCAAGTTAAAAAGAATCCCCAAAATACCGGATCCAATCATCACCCGGCTTAAACGATGGGTAAACAGCTTAACAATCGCTGGCGGCGCGGTCAGCATGGCAATCGACAAGATAATGCCGACCACTTTGATTAAAATCACAATACTGATGGAAATCATCAAAAACAAAAGAAATTCTAAACCACGGGTTCGAATCCCCATAATCCCGGCATACTCTTCGTCAAACAAATAAATCTTCCAATAGTTATATAAGGAAAAGACTATCAGCAGTACCGTTAAACTCAGACCAATCATTACCCGCAGATACAGGCTGTTGACCGTCAAAATATCACCGAACAAATACGAAGTCATATCGGGCGGATATCCCGGCGTCAGCGCGATAAATAAGATTCCCAGCGCCATTCCCGCCGCCCACAGCATACTGATTAAAGTATCCTCATTGGTATTGCTCCGTTTTCGGATTTGAGCCACGCCAAAGGCGGACAGCACCGCAAACCCAATCCCGCCGAAAATTGGCTCAAAGCCCAGCAAATACCCCAGTCCGATGCCGCCGAACGAAGCATGCGCAATCCCGCCGCTGAAACTGACCAGTTTTTTTTCTACAATGATTGTGCCCACAATACCGCAGACCACACTGGCAAACAAAGCCGTTAAAAAGGCGTTTTGCAGAAAAGTATATTTAAAAATGGCTTCTATCATTTTCTTCCCTTTCTCCGGCCACCATGGCCTGCCACATTGCTGTCGGCATCGCCTTAATCGTTTTGTCAACATACACAAAGCGGGAAATAAAAGCCGCCGCATCCAGCTGATCATGGGTAATCATTAAGATAGTAATGTTTTTATTCAGCTCGGTCAAGAGTTGATAAATTTCTTTTTTCGACACTTCATCAACCCCGGCCGTCGGCTCGTCCAGTACTAAAATCGTCGGATGATTCATCAGCGCTCTGGCCACCAGCACTCTTTGCATCTGGCCGCCGGACAGCTCGCCGATTTGCCGTTTTTTCAGCTCCCAGATGCCCAGCCGCTTCATCACAAAATCGGCATGTTCCTTTTCATGTTTGGTAAAGCGGTGCCCCAAAGTAATCCGCTTCGGCAAATGCCCCAGCAGGATAACTTCCATCACCGTAATCGGAAACTTTCGGTCAAAGGTCGTCAGCTGCGGCACATAGCCTAATGTCTGCCCCGGATCGAGTTCAATCGTCCCTTGCACCGGCCGAATAATACCCAAAATCGCTTTAATCAGTGTCGTCTTTCCGCCGCCATTGGGGCCGATAATGCCGATAAATTCACAGGGCTCGACCGCTAAATCGGCATTGGTTAAAGCCACTGTCTTACCATAATTTACTTGTAACCCGCTGACTTTTAAAATCGGCATAGCCCTGTCCTTTCCGCTTTTCCTTGCTTTTCCTTGCTTTTCCTTGCTTTTCCTTTTTCCTATTGTAACCCGATTTTTCGGCAAAAGCAATCCTTAAATAGCAAACACATCGACAAATCCGGCTATTTCCGCCTATTTTAAAGTAGCACTGAAAACTTCACTTAATTTTTCCAAGTTTTCCAAATAATTCGATGCCAGCGGCTCTAATTCCATAACTTCGCCGCCGATTTCCGAGGCAATGGTTTTGGCCTGGTTATTGTCAAACTCCTTTTGATAGAAAACGACTTTAATATTGTTGTCCTTGGCATAGTCAATGACCGCTTTCAAATGCTCGGCTGTCGCTTGCTTGCCTTCTTTTTCAATCGAAACCTGCATTAAGCCGTAATCATCGGCAAAGTATCCCATAGACGGATGCATGATAATAAAGCTGTTCGCCTTGGCCTGTGATAATGTATCCGTTAATTTTTTATCGATTTCTCTCAGCTTCTGCAAATATTCCTCGGCATTGCGGCGATAGGTCTCGGCATTCTTATCATCCGCCGCTATCAAGGCATCCCGAACGGCCTCTACCATCACCGCCACTCGCTTCGGCGACATCCAGACATGCGGATCCCGACCGCTGTGGTGATGATGCTCATGTTCTTCTTCGCTTTCGTGGTTATGGCCGTGATTATGCGCAGCTTCTTCTTTATGCTCATGACCGTGATTATGGTCAGCTTCTTCTTTATGTCCATGAGCGTGATCATGGTCAGCTTCTTCTTTATGTCCATGAGCGTGATCGTGGTCAGCTTCTTCTTTATGTCCATGAGCGTGATTATGCTCCGTTTCTTCTTTGTGATCCGAACTTTGCGGATGAGAAACGGCTTCTTTATGCTCATGACCTGTTTCTTCTTTATGTGCGTGGTCAGCCGATTCCGCCTTATGCTCTGCCGCCGCTTCTTTGTCATGATTATGCGCTGGTTCTGCCATTTCCTTATGATTGTGATTATGATCTGCTTCTTCCTTATGATTATGCTCGTGTTCGTGGCTGTGCTCATGGTCGTGGTCATCTTCCTCTTCGCCAAAAGACAGCTCTGGATATTTAGCCGCCGCTGCCGCCGCCAAATCAACTATCTTTGCCTTTGTCGCTGTATTCGGAATAATACCTTCCACCTCAACTGGCACGGAAATTGTAAAATATAAATCCGCTTCTTCCAAAGCAATCATTTCCTTCGGGCTGGCCTGATAAACTTCCGGACTGGCTCCCGGAGGCAGCAGTGCCGTCACTTCCGCCAAATCACCAGCCACCGCCTTGACCCATTCCACCTGCGGCAGAATCGTTACCACTGCCTTTAATTTTGCATCTGCCTTCGGCTCGGTTTTATTTGCTTCCGTTTGCTTGCTCTCTGTTTGCTTTCCATTTGCCGCTTCCTTACCGGCTGCATTGCCGCAGCCCGCCAATGCTATAACTAATAGCAAAGCCATCATGATACTACATAATCTTTTCATTCTTTCCTCCTTGACTTACTTTTTATAAAAGTCGTCTTTCTTTAATTTTTGCAAATCATTTGCATTTGCATTTCCAAGAAAACATTATACCACCCCCAAAACAAATGTCAAGTAGAAAGTTTGCTCAAATTCTTCCAAGTGATACAGCCCCCAAGCAAACTTTCAACTCGGTCCCGGCGACCAAACAGTCTGCTCCGAGAGGCAGCGAATACAAAGTATTCGCGTTCGACAACAACGCCAACTTTCTAATGCAGCCCTTACACTTCCGGCGACCGAGCAATCTTGCTCAAATTCTTCCAACTGATACAGCCCCCAAGCAAACTTTCAACTCGGTCCCGGCGACTAAACAGTCTATTCCGAGAGGCAGCGAATACAAAGTATTCGCATTCGACAACAACGCCAACTTTCTAATGCAGCCCTTACACTTCCGGCGACCGAGCA
>CAUUKX010000004.1:0-54136 GCA_963545585.1 uncultured Lachnospiraceae bacterium | reverse complement strand
TTGATGAAGGAATCTTAAAAATGATGACCTGTGGATAAATCTGCGGAAACTCAAGGAAAGTTTTTATTGTAACCGCAGCAAAAACTAAGTATAATAGAAGTTGTACCTTATTTCTTTGGCAACTTTAATGGTTCAGATTGAATTATACGGTTAAGGAGTGTGGAGAATGGTATTATTACAGGGGATGGATACGGATATCTTAATGTGGCTGCAGGAAAACTTCCGGCAGGATGGACTGAATCAAGTTTTTTCTTTTTTCACCCGACTGGGCGATAACGGTGAACTTTGGATTGCGCTGCTGGTGATTCTTTTGATTATTCCACCCTTTCGGCGGATGGCGCTGACGGCGGCAGTTTCCCTAATCAGCAGTGCTTTGCTGGTTGAATTTGTGATTAAGCCATTGGTGGCCAGAGTCCGCCCCTATGTAACGGTTGAAGGTTTGTTTAGTCTGGTCGGTCCGGAAAAAAGCTATTCTTTCCCGTCTGGGCACAGTGCAACGGCATTTGCCGTGGCCTATGTCCTCTTTCGGATGCTGCCGGTTAAGTACGGCGTACTGGTTCTCCTATTGGCGGCTTTGATGGCCTTTTCCCGGCTGTATGTCGGCGTACATTATCCGACAGATGTGCTGGCTGGGGTGCTGGTTGGTATTTTGGTTGGTGAAGCTTGTTATCAGATTCAAAAAGCGCTTAATCGCTCTCAAATTAGGGAATAAGGAGTAATGATATTTTTGCATTTTCCGGTCAATTATGATATACTAAAAAAGTCTGGCAAAAAAAGCGAGGTCTTTGCTTTGTCGCTTAGCAGGGGGCTTTGCTGTATTTACGGCTAAAATGAAGCTGAAAAATTGAAATTTAAAGTCGAACTTGCGAAATAAAAAATTTTGACTAAGAAATGAAGCGATAACCGGTTTTGAGTTTGCCTGCTTTGCGGATAGGAGAACGACAGGCGGAAAGGAAGAAAATACATATGGGTTATGGTTTTTATATTGATTCTTATTATTTGATGTTAGTGTTGCCGGCGCTGCTGCTGGCGATGATTGCTCAATGGTCGGTACAGTCGGCGGTTCGGAAATATTCCAAAATCGGCAATAGGGAAGGGATGACCGGAGCGGACGCGGCGCGCCTGATTTTAAACAAAAACGGAATATATGATGTGGCGGTAACAAGCGTCAGCGGCAATTTAACGGATCATTATGACCCGTCCTCGAAAACGGTGCGGCTGTCGGAAGGAGTTTTTGCTTCCCGCTCACTGGCGGCGGTGGCGATTGCTGCTCATGAAACCGGCCATGCCATTCAGCATGCGCAGGGCTATAAGCCTTTGGTGCTTAGAACGCTGTGCTATCCGGTGGCAAATATTGGCTCCAGCTTTGGTATGCCGATGGCAATTTTTGGCTTGATGTTCAGCATTCCTTTTTTGGTTCAGCTGGGAATCATCTTGTTTTCTTTGGCCGTATTTTTTTATATTATTACGCTGCCAGTGGAAATCAATGCTTCGACCCGGGCGATTGCCTGCATTCGGGAGGAAAATATTTTAGCGCCGGAGGAATTAGGTGGAGCGAAAAAAGTATTGACGGCAGCCGCCATGACTTATGTCGCTTCTGCGGCGGTAGCGATTGCCAACCTTTTGCGGCTGATTCTTTTGGCCAATAATCGGCGCCGGAATTAATCATGTGCCAGTTACTGACAGCGGGGATACGATTAGAGCAAACGCAAAGTTTCGGTCTTTTGCTGCCAAACGGCTGAGCCCAAGCCAAGCTTTTCGGTAAAACGAAAGCTTTTGACATATTATATAATAGGGAGGAAAAGAAAAATGTTGACAAATGCACCACGAGGAACTTATGACCTCTACGGGGAGAAATTAAACAGAATTAGAGCTTTGGAAGAAATCATCCGGCAGCTTTGTGCTGATTACGGTTATTCCGAAATCCGAACGCCCATCTTTGAGCACACCGAATTATTTGCTCGCGGAATGGGTGAGGGTACGGATGTCGTCCAAAAGGAAATGTATACTTTTGAAGATAAAAAAGGCCGTTCCATTACTTTAAAGCCGGAAGGCACGGCCGGAACAGTGCGGGCGTATTTAGAGAATAAGCTGTATGCCGATATTCAGCCGGTTAAGCTGTTTTATATTACCCCGGCCTTTCGCTATGAAAAGCCGCAGGCCGGGAGGTTAAGGCAATTTCATCAGTTTGGCGTGGAACTCCTTGGAGCGGAGCATCCACTGGCGGATGCAGAGGTGATTGCCCTCGGCTACCGGCTGCTGCAACGGGCGGGTCTTAAAAAAGTGGTTTTGCATCTCAACAGCTTAGGCGGGGCGGAATCAGCCGCTGCCTATAAAAAAGAACTGCTTCGCTTTTTGCAGGGTGCGCAGGCTCAGCTTTGTCCGACTTGCCGGCAGCGCATGGAAAAGAATCCTTTGCGGGTGCTGGACTGCAAGGAAGAAGGCTGTAAACAGATGGTAAAAGAGGCGCCGCGGATGCTGGATTACCTGACAGAGCGGGACGCTGCACATTTTGCCGAGGTTCAGGCGCTTTTGCAGGTCATGGAAGTGCCTTTTGTGATTGATTCCCAGATTGTACGCGGGCTGGATTATTATACGGGAACGGTTTTTGAGTTTGTGTCCGAGGAAATTGGCGCTCAGTCAACGATTTGCGGCGGCGGCCGGTACGATAATTTAGTCGCTGAGATTGGCGGCACACCGACGTCGGCAGTTGGTTTCGGCGTAGGCATGGAACGGCTGCTGATGACGATGGAGGCCGAACTGGCTTCCACTGAGAGCGCACCGGTTTGTGATTTATTTATCGGTTATATGGGCGAAGCGGCGATGAAAGAAGCGGTTAAATGGACAGCCCGGCTGCGGGAAAAGCATATTTCGGCGGTAATGGATTTAAATGCCCGCTCGGTTAAGGCGCAAATGAAATACGCCAACAAGCTGGGCGCACAGTATGCTTTTGTATTAGGCGAATCGGAACTGGAGAGCAGACAGTTAAAGCTGAAAGAAATGGCCAGCGGGCAGGAAATTCCGCTGCAGCTGACGGAACTGGAAAGTTATTTGCTAAATGCAGACAAAGCCTGACAGCGAAAGTTGGAGCTTTAAGGGAGTAACTCAACGGTTCATGTTGTCATTTTTAGGCAGACTGCACCCAGGCAGAAAGCGAAGTTTTTGATTAGGAGAAAATTAAGAGGATAATTAAGACATGCCCGTATAGCAAGAGGGCGTTGATAGTTTATATACAGAAAGCGAGGAACAGGGAATGAATGAATCAATGGCAGGCATGAAAAGGACGCATTATGCGGCAGATTTGAGCCTACAAAATGCCGGTCAAAAGGTAACGGTCATGGGTTGGGTGCAGAAGCGCCGGAACTTGGGCAGTGTTATTTTTTTGGATATTCGGGATCGCAGCGGCTTAATTCAGGTGTTTTTAGATGAAACTGTCTTGGGAGCGGCGGACTTTGCCAAGGGCGAAAAGCTGCGGGCGGAGTTTGTCGTGGCGGTCTGCGGTAACGTTCAGCGGCGCGGTGACGGCGGGGTCAATCCCAATTTAAAAACCGGTGAAATTGAAATTCAGGCAACGGCGCTGCGGATTTTAAATCAGGCGGAGACACCGCCGTTTCATATTGAAAACGAGGTCAATGCCAAAGAAGATTTGCGTTTAAAATATCGTTATTTGGATTTGCGCCGGCCGGTGCTGCAAAAAAACTTGTTCCTGCGGCATAAGGTTACAACGGCTGCTCGTGAGTTTTTAGACAGGGAAGGCTTTTTGGAGATTGAAACGCCGATGCTGACCCGTTCCACGCCCGAGGGAGCCAGAGATTATCTGGTGCCCAGCCGGATCAATCAGGGAATGTTTTATGCACTGCCGCAGTCGCCGCAGATTTTTAAGCAGCTTCTGATGCTGTCTGGCTATGACCGCTATATGCAAATTGCCAAATGTTTCCGGGATGAAGATTTGCGGGCTGACCGGCAGCCGGAGTTTACCCAGATTGATATGGAACTGAGCTTTGTGACCCAAGAAGATATCATTGATTTAAATGAGCGCTTGCTGCAATATATTTTTAAAAAGGTAATGGATATGGATATTGCCATTCCTTTTAAGCGGATTACCTATCAGGAAGCAATGGAGCGGTTCGGCTCGGATAAGCCGGATATGCGCTTTGGTCTGGAATTAAAGGATTTGGCGGAAGTAGCTGCCGGCTGCGGCTTTTCGGTGTTTGCCGATACCATTAAAAACGGCGGCAGTGTCCGGGCGATTAACGCCAAGGGCATGGCTGATTTACCCAGAAAGCAGATTGATGCTTTAACCGAGCTATGTAAATACCACGGTGCTAAGGGCATGGCCTATCTGGCGGTTAAGGAAGAGATAAAATCATCGTTTGCTAAGTTTTTAACTGATGCCGAAATTGAAAAAATCCGGCAATTAACCGAAGCGGAAAACGGCGATTTGATTTTAGTGGTGGCTGACCGGCCGGAAGTGGTCTTTAACGTGCTGGGCGAGCTGCGGCTGGAGCTGGCCAGACGGCTCAATTATATGGATAAGAATGTGTATGATTTTGTTTGGGTCACGGAATTTCCGCTGCTGGAATGGAGTGAGGAGCAGAACCGGTTTATGGCCAAGCATCACCCCTTTACTACCCCGATGGAGGAGGATATTCCGCTGCTGGATACCGATCCGGGTAAAGTGCGGGCGGTTGCCTATGATATTTGTTTGAACGGCAATGAATTGGGCGGCGGGAGCCTTCGGATTTATCATCGGGATTTGCAGGAAAAAATGTTTGAGGCGCTGGGCTTTACCAAAGAAGAAGCCTATGAGCGGTTCGGCTTTTTGCTGGATGCTTTCCAGTATGGAGTGCCGCCGCATGGAGGGCTGGCGTATGGTCTTGACCGGATGGTTATGCTGATGGCCAAGGCGGATTCCATCCGCGAGGTGATTGCCTTTCCTAAAGTCAAAGACGCATCCGACCCGATGTCGGACGCACCGAATATCGTTGAGGAAAAGCAATTGAAGGAATTGGGGATTCAGGTGATATCCAAGGAGTCAATCTGATCAAATATCGGAAAGTTGAGTTATTAATCAGGCGGAGGTGGAAAACATGATTTCATGGGAAAAAGTACGAAATACGGATCCGGAAATAGCGCAGGCGATGGATTTGGAGCTGGCCAGACAGCAGAATAATATTGAACTGATTGCCTCGGAAAACTTTGTGTCCGAAGCGGTAATGCAGGCGATGGGAAGCCATTTAACCAATAAATACGCCGAGGGCTATCCGGGCAGGCGCTATTACGGCGGTTGCCAGTATGTCGATTTGGCGGAAGAACTGGCGATTGAGCGGGCCAAGACACTATTTGGTGCGGAGTACGCCAATGTTCAGCCTCATTCCGGCGCACAGGCCAATATGGCGGTGTTTTTTGCTCTGCTGGAAGTCGGCGACACGATTATGGGTATGAACTTGGCACATGGCGGACATTTAACGCATGGCAGTCCGGTTAATTTTTCCGGCAGGCATTATCATATCGTACCGTATCATGTGAATGAAAGCGGCTATATTGATTATGAGCTGTGCCGGCAAATTGCAATCGAGCATAGACCTAAGCTGATTTTGGCGGGAGCCAGTGCCTATGCCCGGATCATTGATTTTGCAAAGTTCCGTCAAATTGCTGATGAGGTGGGCGCCATCCTGATGGTTGATATGGCGCATATTGCCGGCTTGGTAGCGGCCGGGCTGCACCCCAGTCCGTTTCCGCTGGCGGATGTGGTTACAACGACCACACATAAGACGCTGCGCGGGCCGAGAGGGGGACTTATTTTATGCAAGGAAAAATATGGCAAAGCGATTGATAAAGCGTTGTTTCCCGGTATTCAGGGCGGACCGCTGATGCATATTATTGCGGCCAAAGCCGTTTGTTTTTTAGAGGCAATGCAGCCGGAATTTACAGAATACCAAAAGCAAATTATTAAAAATGCCAAGGCACTGGCCGATGGCCTGAAAAACCGCGGGATTAACATGGTTTCCGGCGGCACGGACAATCATTTGATTTTGGTGGATTTGCGGAGCTTCAATCAAACCGGTAAGGAAGTGGAAAAACATTTGGACGAGGTCAATATCACCTGTAATAAAAATGCCATTCCTTTTGACCCGCAAAGCCCGTTTATTACCAGCGGGATTCGTTTGGGGACACCGGCAGCAACCACTCGCGGCTTAAAAGAAGCCGATATGGATCAGATTGCCGAGATTATCCGGCTGGTACTGACCGATTTTGAGAGCAATAAGGCCAAGGCTAAGCAAATGACGGCAGAGATTACCGCCAAATATCCACTGTATCAATAACAGAAAGAGAGGCATATTTCTTTGAAAAATGCGTATACCAAAACAGAACAGGAAGTTTTAGCCGAGTTGTCAGCCGATCAGGAGAATGGACTGACGGAGGCGGCGGTCAAAGATAGGCTGGCCAAATACGGTGAGAATAGGCTGGAAGAAAAAGCTGGGAAAAGTATTTGGCAGATTTTGCTGGAGCAGTTTAAGGATGTGATGATTCTTATTTTGCTGATTGCTGCCGTTTTATCGGTCGTTTTGGGTGAATGGCTGGAAGGCGTTATTATTATGGCAATTGTTGTCTTAAACGCTGCCCTTGGCACTTACCAGGAAAACAAAGCTGGGCAGGCTTTGGCTGCGCTCCGGCAAATGTCTTCCCCCCGGGCAAAGGTGATTCGGGCTGGCCGAAATATGGAAGTGGCCTCGGAGGAACTTGTGCCGGGTGATATCGTGCTTTTGGAAACCGGTGATTATGTGCCGGCTGATGTCTATTTGCTGGAGAGCATCAATTTAAAAATTGACGAGTCGGCTTTGACCGGCGAATCCGTTCCGGCGGAAAAAAGCTGCGGACAGGCCATCAGTGAAGAAGCACCTTTGGGCGACCGTTTTAACATGGCTTATATGAGTACCATTGTTACCTATGGCCGGGGTCAGGCAGTGGTGGTTAGTACCGGTATGAATACAGAAATCGGCCATATTGCTAAAATGTTAAATCAGTCGGAAGAAGAAAAGACGCCCTTGCAGAAAAGTCTGGCTAATTTTGGCAAGGGAATGGGTATTATTTGTCTGGCGATTGCGGCTATTATTTTTGTTTTGGGACTGCTGCAAAAGACAGCGCCGCTGGAGATTTTTATGACGGCGGTTGCTTTGGCGGTGGCGGCCATTCCGGAGGGTCTGCCGGCGGTAGTAACGGTTGTTCTGGCGATGGGTATGACCCGAATGGTCAAGCGCAATGCCATCATGAAGCAGTTAAGCGCAGCGGAAACTCTTGGTTCGACGGCGGTAATATGTTCGGATAAGACAGGTACTTTAACTCAAAATAAAATGACTGTCGTCAGTTTATTTGACGGACAGACTATTTTCAGCGTAACCGGCAGCGGCTATTCGGCCAATGGCGAGATTGTAACGGCGGACGGACAAAAAGCGGCCGTCAGTAACAATCCCGCTTTGCGCTGGCTGTTCCGGGTGGCCGGTTTGTGTAATGATGCCAAAATCGAAAACGATGATGTGATTGGTGACCCGACCGAGGGAGCATTGATTACATTGGCAAATAAGGCCGGTTTTCCGGCCGTGGCCTTAAATAAAAGTTATCCGCGGATTGGCGAGTTCCCCTTTGATTCGGAGCGCAAGCTGATGTCGACCATGCACCGGATTGATGGCAAGACTTATTTGCTAACTAAGGGTGCACCGGATCAGCTGCTTGCCCGGGCTTCGCAAATTGAAAGCGTTGATGGGATTCAGCCTTTCAGCGATAGGCAAAAAGAAGCTATTTTAGCGCAAAATACCGCTTACGCCCAAACCGCACTTCGGGTTTTGGGCTATGCTTACCGTGAGGTAGCGGCGGATGCTGTACCGGAAGAAAATGAAGAGGATTTGATTTTTGTCGGTTTAAGCGGCATGATTGACCCGCCGCGGGAAGAAGCAAAAGCAGCGGTAGCGGTAGCTAAGGAGGCCGGTATCCGGGCGGTCATGATTACTGGCGATCACTTGATCACGGCTGCGGCCATCGGCAAGGAGCTGGGGATCATCGAGCGTGAGGAGCAGGCGCTGGAGGGAGCAAAAATCAATGATTTAACGGACGAAGAGTTAAAAGATACCGTTATGCGGATCAATGTTTTTGCCCGGGTATCGCCGGAACATAAGGTCAGGATTGTCGAGGCCATTCAGGCGAATGGTTTAGTGGCAGCGATGACCGGCGACGGCGTTAATGACGCACCAGCCTTGAAAAAAGCCGATATTGGTATTGCTATGGGGATTACCGGCACGGATGTCAGCAAAGAAGCAGCCAATATGATTTTAACCGATGACAACTTTGCCAGTATCGTGGCGGCGGTGGAAGAAGGCCGGATTATTTACAGCAATATCCGTAAGCTGGTCAACTTTCTGCTGTCCTGTAATATCGGCGAGATTTTGATTATTTTTGTGGCCATGCTCCTGAATTGGGGCACGCCGTTATCGGCTACGCAAATTTTGTGGATTAACTTGCTGACCGATTCTTTTCCGGCGTTTGCACTCGGTCTGGAAAAAGGCGAAGCGGGGATTATGCAGGAAAGGCCGCGGTCAAAGGACGCAGCCTTACTGGATAAAGCTATGACTAAGGCGCTGGTTATCCAGTCAATTGGTCTGGCTGCGGCTACCTTATTCAGCTACCGGCTGGGCATGTATTTGGGCGGCAGTGAGTTAGCGGGAACTTTTTGTTTTACTACTTTGATTTTAGGAGAAATGCTGCGGGCGTACAGTGCACGTTCAGAAAAGCAAAACCTGTGGCAGATGGCCGTGCTAGGCAACCGCTACTTAAATTTGTCGGCACTTTTGGGGATTGCTCTGCTGCTGGTGGTGCTGTATGTGCCGGGCTTAAATCTGATTTTTAAATGTGTGCCGTTATCTGGCGTTCAGTTCCTGTACGCGGCAGTTTTGGCGGTTGTGCCGATGATTACTGCTGAGTTGGGGAAATTGATTTTTAGAGTTGAGTAGATGATAACTAAAATTTTACCGCTTTTCTCCCGGTGCGGCTCTTCGCCAAGAGAAAAGCGGTATTTTGATTTCTGGATTTAATAACGGATTTCTATTTGATATGACTGAAATATTTACCGTCAGATTTTTATGTTTTGCCCCTTATATCATTCCTTAGGCTATTGTAAAATAAAGATAGCAATAAAGTGAAAAACTGCTGCAATTAAAACAAAGATATGCCAGACAAAATGCGAATATTTATGTTTGGTATCCTTGTAAAAATAAGTTCCGGCGCTGTAAACAATGCCGCCCAAAGCCAACCAGAGAATAAAGGCCAGCGAGGTATTTTTATAAAGCGGGGCGATAATCAGGATGGACAGCCAGCCCATCAGCAGGTATAAAATGACGGAAAAAATCTTATATTTATTGTATTTGCCGTAGGAAATTATCTTAAATACCGTGCCGGCCAGAGCAACCGTCCAGATCAGACCTAAAAACAGCCAGCGCAGGGAGCTTTTCAGGCCTAAAATAATGATGGGTGTGTAAGTACCAGCAATAAATAAATAAATCGAAATATGGTCAAATGCCCGAAAAAACTTTTTCAGAGCAGGGAGCGTTACCCGATGATAAACTGTACTCATCGAAAAAAGAAAAATAAAGCAGGCACCGTAAATACTGTAACCGACAATGGCGGCGGCGGTATTGCCTTTAAAAATCAAGAGCAGGCAAAGAAATAAAATGCCGATAATAGCGCCAATTAAATGAGAGATGGTGTTTAATTTTTCCGGGGTAGATAAGTGTTTCATTGAATATTTCCTTTCTCGGACAGAAGGCGGAGTGCTCTTTGCTTACTGCAGACAGTGGCAAGGAGCAGCTCGGTAACATCGCCGGGCGAAGCCGGCATCAGGGAATCGTTGTTCCATAGCTGTTCAAAGGTATCACAAAACCAATCATAATCGCTTTCGGCCGGATAGCGTTTAAAATAGTTACTGATTTCTTCGATTGAGTAAGCGGTTTTTAGCAGGCTTAAAACAATCAATCTGGCAATATGAACTTTTTGATACTTTTTTCTGACCGGCAAAGGCATGACCTTTTGCTTGACATAATTATTAATCATGGAATTGGTGATTTCAATCGGAAAAAAGGAAAGCTGTTGATTGACGATGGTTAAAAGCTGATCGCTGTATATTTCAAAGTCAGGCATTTCCTGCCAACGCATTAATTTCATTATTTCTCCTTTCAAATGGTTTTCGTTTCTTGTTATGTAGTATTATATACCAGATAACGTAATTCGTCAAATAAAAAATGACTTTGAGTATATTATTTCTTGGACGTCTTATTTATCAAGGCTTTTAGCCCATCTTCAAAAGAAAATTCAAAAATAATCAAAAAAAATGAAAAAAATCCTTTTCAAATCGATGATTTTGTATTATAATAGTCCTTGCTTGCGGTTGTGCTAATTAAAATTATTAAAAGCTCAGGGCAGGTAAAAAATAAATAGGTTCCCGTAGCTCAGCTGGATAGAGCGTTCGCCTCCGGAGCGAAAGGCCGTGCGTTCGAATCGCATCGGGAACGTTTGTTTCTCCGCAGCTTCTCCCCAGAAGCTGCTTTTGTTATGAAAGCCAAATCAAGCGACTGTATTTCCGGTAAGCAACGCTTACCGGAAATACAGGCATTTGATTTGCTGGGGACATGAGGAAATATTATGAATCTTATTTTTGAAAATCTGCGTGGAATCAGTATGCAGGCGCTGCTGATTAAAACAGTTCTGGCTCTCCTAATCGGCGGAGTGCTGGGCATTGAGCGCGGCCGCAAGCGGCGGCCGGCGGGTTTTCGTACTTTTATGCTGGTTTGTTTCGGCTCAATGGTGGTGATGACCACCAATATGTATGTGTTTAGCTACTTAAAGGTATCAGATCCGGTTCGGCTGGGGGCGCAAGTTGTCAGCGGTATCGGATTTTTGGGTGGCGGTATGATTATTACCAATTCCAATAAAAATCAGGTCAGCGGCATTACCACTGCCGCCAGCTTGTGGACAGCGGCCTGCCTTGGGCTGGCGATTGGCGTTGGTTTTTATGAATTGGCGGTGATTGGTTTTTTTGCTGTTTTGCTGATTAATTCATGGCTGCAAACGCTGGAGAACTATTTGTTGATGAATTCCCGGATTATCCGGCTATATGTAGAATATGATTCCAGTCAACCAATCAGCAATTTGGTTGACTTTAGCCGGAACAACCGTTATGATGTGCTGGATTTGCAAATCAAACGGAGCAGGCAAAATATTGAGATTACTACGATTGTTCTTTTGCTTCGCTCTGAGGTCAAGAGAAGTCATGATGAGATTATTCATTCATGGCAGATTATCGAAGGCGTTCAGTTTATTGAGGAAATCGAATAGAATTGAGGTGGCAGGATGCATAGCCGCAAGTTTTATAAAAAATTATTTTTAACCTATATGGGCATCGTTTGTGCGTATACGCTGATCATTATAGGTTTATTTTTTATGGGTGCCAAAAAATATATTGGTAAAAGAGCGGATGTGCAAAACGAACTTTTTTTGCAGCAGTACGCCAAAGCAGCAGATACCGCATTAGAAACAGCCTTTAATGTTTCCCGGCAAATTTTCAGCAGCAGTGAAATGAAGACCTTTTTATTGGCGAAAGAAGTGGATTATTACAACTTAACCATGCTTCACGGCAGTATTCGGCGAACTTTGTCACCGTTTAGTCGCTTAAACTTTTTTTTGTCAATGGGCAAAAGCAATTCGGATATTATCATTACTGCCAATGGAACTTTGAGCAAGGAAAAGTTTTACCGGAAAATGGCCTTTCCGTTTAGCGCAGATACCGACTGGAAGGAATATTTTTCCGGGCAAAACAATTTTTGGCCGGTGCTGGTTGGTGATGGCAGTTTTTATAATGTGTCCGGGCAGGTGGTTACCATTATGGAAGCGCAAAGGCTGCTGGGCAATATCGAAATGCTGTCTTATTTCTCTTATCCGGAAAAAGAATTGTTTCCCGATATCAATGAATGGGGCAGCGGTGGTCTGATTGTTAGTGCCGGAGGCCGGACTTTGCTGGCACGGAATTATGGCATTGCGGAGGAGCAATGGCAAGCGCTATTGAAACAGCTTTATAACGAGGAATCTTCCGGTCTTGTTCTGGATGGTTATATGCTGTATCGATACCCGCTGGGCGAGGGCGGTTTGGAACTGCATTATATTGCTAAGACTCCCGGCTTTGGCGAGATGTGGGCGGAGATTATGGCAGAATTTGGCTGGATTTATCTGGCTCTGATTTGTTTTGGGGCAATGGGAGCTTATTTTATCAGCCGCCGAATTTATCAGCCATTTTTGTCGGTGGTTAATCAATTTCAGGCGGATTACCATGTCAGCGGCAGCGATGAGTTTGCCCTGATCCGGACGGCATCTGAAAAAATGAACCGGACCAAACAGGAGTTGGAAAAAATTATTCGGGAAAACACCAAACCGTTAAAAATGAAATTTTTGAGAGATTTGTTCTATGGTCTGTCCGATGAAAATGATATTGAGGAAAAGACAGCTAAATATGGATTAACTGACTTTGAAGGCCCATTTTGTTTGATATTGGCCGAGCATATCAACTATCCACAAATGGGTGAACAGTTTTCTGAACAAAACTTAGGCAAGATTTGGCATCGGATTACCACGCTTTACGCCGAAGCTTTAAGCCACCGGAGCGGACGCTGCGAGGTAATTGAACTGGAAAAGAAACGTCTGGCTTTGCTTTTTCCTGAGCGGGACTATGCCGAGAGAAAGACGGATATCGAAGAATTGCTGGACAGTCTGGGAAAGGACTATGGGGTTCAGGTATTAGCCATATTAGGCAAACCGGCGGCGGCGCTCAGAGACTTGGAGGAAAGCTACAGTTCGGCGATTGAAGCTTTAAATTATCGGAGTCTTTTGCCGAAGAACCAATTGACATCCTATGAACAAAGCCAGACTGTGAAGCCAATCACCTATTATTATCCGCTAAATGTGGAAGAAAGTCTGATGAATTATGTCGAACAGAGGAAAGAAGAAGAAACACATCTGCTGTTAGAGCATATTTTAAACCAAAACTTTAAGCGCCATGAAATGAATGCGGAAAATATTTCGCTGCTGACCTTTGCTATTATGGCTACCATTAACCGGCTGCTGAACCAGCAGCTCAAAACGGTTGAAGATGTTTACGGTGAGGGAACGATTCTTTACTTGGAATTAAAAACTCCGACAGGAGAAGATGGGTTCAAAGCCAAGGTACATAGCCTGTTTCAAACACTGTTAGAGAAATCGGAGGATGCCAATCCGGTTTATCCGGAGGATCGTCTGGCTTTACGGCTGTTAGAGTATATTCACGCCAATTACCAGACGGATATTTCTTTAAACGATGTTGCGGAGGCATTTTCCATTACGCCAACCTATGTCAGCATGTTGTTTAAAAAAGAGTACAAGACTAATTTCAAGGATTATCTCAACCGTTTTAAAATTGAACAGGCCAAGGAAATTATGAAAAAGAATCCAGCCATTAAAAATAAAGAGTTATCTGAGGCGGTGGGATTTAACAGCGTCAATACCTTTCTTCGTCTGTTCAAAAAATATACAGGAGAAACGCCCGGTCGCTATTTGGAATCCATGCATGGCGGGTGAGGACGAGAAGCAATTTGCCTAATAAATTGCGAGAATGGAACAGATGGATGCTTTTCTGTAGCCACAGAAGGCATCCTTTTTATGCCTGAGATTAGAGCAGTCCATATAAAAAACTTGAAATATTGAAACCGTCAGTTGAAAAAATGGAAATGAATTGAAAAAATGAAGATGGATTTGCTAATTTTGGAAATGGAATTTACCCGGTTTTTATGATATTTTAAATAAGTAGTCAGAGGAGGGAACAAAAAAGAAAGGTTTGGTTATGAAAAATAATATGGTTTCCAAAGCCCCTTTTTCTTACAGGTCGAACAGACTGAACAAAGGGATTAAAAATATTTTTAAACACTGGCAGTTATATGTGATTATGATACCGGCGATTTTGTTTTATATCTTTTTTATGTATAAGCCGATGTGGGGGCTGCAAATTGCCTTTAAGGATTACAAGATTTTTGCTGGTATGGCCAAAAGTCCTTGGGTCGGTTTTAAACATTTTAGCGCTTTTTTAAGCAGTCCTTATTTTGTAAGAAACTTAAAAAATACCTTATTGATTAATGTTTACGGTTTGCTGTTTGGGTTTCCGATTCCGATTCTACTGGCGCTGATGTTAAATGAAGTAAAAAATCTTTACTTCAAAAAGACGATTCAAACTTTAACTTATTTGCCACACTTTATTTCGATTGTCGTTATTGCCGGAATCGTGGTTAACTTCTTATCACCGACCAACGGTTTGGTCAATATCCTGATTGAAAAGTTAGGCGGAGAGAAGGTTCATTTCTTAATAAAGAAAGAATATTTTCGGACGATTTTTATCACCATGAATATTTGGAAAGAAGCAGGTTTTAATGCCATTGTTTATTTGGCGGCCTTATCGGGGATTGATCCAAACCTTTATGAAGCGGCTTATGTGGACGGCGCCAATAAATTTAAGCGGATTTGGCATGTAACCATCCCGGGCATTATGCCAACCATTGTCGTGCTGCTCGTTTTAAAAATCGGCGGTATGTTGTCCGTTGGTTATGAAGCGATTATTTTGCTGTATCAGCCGGCGACCTATGAAACTGCCGACGTAATCAGCACCTATGTTTACCGTATGGGACTGGGCGAACATGCGCAGTATAGTTATGCGGCGGCCGTTGGTTTGTTTAATGCTGTAGTTTCGGTAATTTTAGTCATGTTTGCCAATAAAGTTAGTAAAAAACTGTCCGGCACATCGTTGTGGTAAAGGAGGACGGAAATGAATTTCAAGCAAAGCAAGGGCGAAAAAGTCGCTTCTATCATAAACCATATTGTCTTGGTACTGATTGGTTTTATTACCGTTTATCCTTTGATTTATGTATTTTCCGCTTCCATCAGTTCGCCGGATGCGGTTATCAGTGGTAAGGTGCTGTTTTGGCCGATGGATTTGACTTTGGATGCCTATCAAAAGATTATAGACAACAAAAGCATTTGGACCGGCTATGCCAATTCGATTTTTTATACCGTGGCCGGTACCTTGGTTAATATTATTTTTACGGTGTCGGCGGCGTATCCGCTGTCTAAAAAGCGGTTGCCCGGCTTAAAGGGGTGGACGATTTTCTTCATTTTAACCATGTGGTTTCAGGCGGGTATGATTCCGTTTTACTTAAACATCCGTGATCTCCATCTGGAGAACACCCGAACGGTCATTTTAATTGCTTTTGCCATGACACCATTTAACATGATTTTGCTGCGGACTTTCTTTAAGTCGATTCCGGAATCTTTGGAAGAAGCGGCCAAGGTGGACGGAGCATCGGAGTTTTATATTTTAATGAAGATTTATATGCCGCTGTCTAAGGCAGGACTGGCAACCATTGGTCTTTTTTATGCCGTGACCCGCTGGAACGGTTATTTTTGGAATATGATACTGCTGCGTGACGACAATAAAGTTCCTTTGCAGGTTATGCTTAAAAAAATGATTGTTGAGTCCAAGATTGCAGAGAGTATTCAAGATATGGATATTGGCAGCACGATTTCAACGGAAACCCTGATTTATTCAACGATTGTTATTTCAGTCATTCCGATGATGGTTGTGTATCCCTATATTCAAAAGTATTTTGCAGAAGGTATGTTACTGGGGGCAGTGAAGGAGTAAAAATATTTGGTAACGGGATTAGGCTGTCCTAATCTTAATATAAGCCGCCCTGCTGACTGCCGGAAACGAAAAAGTTTCCCGCAGTCAGCAGGGCGGCTGAAACAAAAAACATAAATAAAAGGAGGCACCAATGAAACGTTTATTAAGTTTGCTTTTAACTTTGGCGTTGCTGGCCACAGTTACTGCCTGCACGAAGCAGGAAGAAAAAAAGCAGGATGACCCGAAACCAGCAGTTGAGGGAACCGAAAAAAAAGAAGCCCCAGAAGCAAAAGAGGCTGAAAAGAAGGAAGAAGCAGCGGAACCGGCCAATTTCTTAGCCAGTGAAAAGCCGTTGGAATTAAGCATTTTCTATTTCTTGCATGAACCGTATAAGGATGACAATGCTGTTATGAAGAAAGCGGCTGAGCTGACCAATATTTCCTTAACTGGTTATGTATCGCAGTCTTCTTCCAGCAACAAGGAAGCTTTTACGCTGATGGCGGCTTCCGGTAAATTAGCTGACATTGTTTGCTGGGATAATAGCCAAATCCGCGGAGAATTGGCACAGCAGGGTGCGTTTTTGGCCTTGGACGAATTGATGGAACATGCACCGCACATCAAAGCGTTCTTGGATGCTAACCCGGCAATTAAAAACCATGTAACCGCTACGGACGGACATATTTATTCCATTCCCTATATTCCGGACGGCGATGCGGCACAGGGTTGGTATATCCGTAAGGACTGGCTGGATAAGTTAGGCTTAAAAGAACCGACCAATGCGCAAGAACTGCATGATGTTTTGTTAGCATTTAAAGAAAAAGACCCGAACGGTAACGGCAAAGCCGATGAAATTCCGTATTTTAACCGGGACGGAAGCCCGAAGACCGTATTTGCTGACTTTGCTCAGCTTTGGGGCGCAAAAGAACTTTGGTATGAGGAAAACGGCAAAGTAAAGTATGGTCCGTATGAGCCAGCTTACAAAGAAGCTTACAAGAACTTGGCACAGTGGTACAAGGAAGGCTTGATTGACCAAGAAATCTATACCCGTGGCAAGACGGCGCGCGATGTATTGCTTAAAGAAAACTTAGGCGGTATGACTCATGACTGGTTTGCCAGCACTTCGAAGTACAACAGCAACGAAGGCATGCCGGAAGGATTTAACTTTGCGGTTATTGCTCCGCCGGCAGACAAAGACGGCAAGGTTTATGAAAGAACCATTCGCAGTAAGCTGCACTGGTGTGGTTGGGGTATTGCTGCCAGCAATCCCGATCCGGTTGCAACCATGAAATATTTTGACTTCTTCTTTACGGAAGAAGGTCGGCGCTTGAGCAATTTCGGTGTTGAAGGGGAAACCTACACTATGGCCAATGGCAAACCGGTATTTAAAGAAGAAATCTTAACCAATGGCGACCCGGTTGTTAATTTGAGAGGTTTCGGCTGCCAGATGACAATCGGCGTACAACAGGATTTTGAATATGAGAAACAATTGATGAACAAAGACGCTTTAGCTGGAGTCCAAATGTATGTTGACAATAATTACTTTGGCCCGCAGTTCCCGACCCTGCAATATACCGAAGAAGAAAATGCACGGTTATCCGAATTGATGACGGCAATTGATACTTTAAAAGTAGAAACCGCTCAAAAATGGGTACTTGGCTCTGAGGATGTAGAAAGCGGCTATGAAGCATTTAAGTCTGCACTGGAAAAGTTTGGCATGGAAGAAGCCATTCAGATTCAGCAGGCAGCTTATGACCGGTATATGAAAAACATGGCAAAATAAAGCCATGCGGTCTAAAAATCGAAAAGAACACATGCTATGCGTCAGCCCTGTTGTATGGCATGGCTTTCAAAAGAGAGCAAATGGATTTGTCTGTTTGCTCTCTTTGCCTACAGTTCAGTTAACACCGACATTCCTAATTTATTTCGCCAAATTATGAGTGCCTGACCTGTAACTTTTTTAAATTGAGTTAGAAAGAAGCGAGGATATCGTGAAAAATTCAGAATTATTAACCAAACTGATTTGCCCTTCAGCCAAGGCAAATTGGACGAAATCTTGTGACCATTTTAAATATCAGGACGGCAGTATTCGGATTGATTATCAGCCGGGAGCCGTGATTGAACTGCGTCAGGAAAATGCCTTTCGCCATTTTTCCGGCGGAGGAACCGATCAGGCTCGGGATACCTTTTGCTTTTGGGTTTATCAGGCAAAGCCGCAAACAGGAGAATTGCGCTTTGTCTTTCAAAAAATGGAACAAAGCTGCTGCTGGTTTTCTTTTAGTTTGGATTTTAGTGGCTGGCGGACAGCTTGGGTGATTTATGAGCGGGATATGATTGGCCGGCCGGAAGAAGGCATGGACAGCTTGAGAATTGAGTTTCCGAAAACAGAAGGCAGCCTTTATTTAAGTGATGTTCAACTGACGGCTAAGATTGATCCCAGACATCCGACACCCGACCGGCAGGTCAGACAGATTAACCCCAACATCGGTGCCAGCGGGCATTGGATGAAACTGCTGCATTTTGAAGAATGTCGAAAAAAAGCATTGGCGGATATGGTTAAAAAAGCCTTTTCGGTTAAGAATTTGATTAAGGATACCGGCGTCATCTGGAGACGGCAAAAGGAATATCTGACTGAAAAATATGCCGACCGGCAAAGAGCACTGAAATACGAAGAAATATATGAGCGTTACAGCCGTTATCAGTGGAAAGAATACAATGGTCTTTTGACAGGGTGTTCGATTGACAGTGTGTATACCTTGGATATTTTGCCGGCCGAGCAAAGAAAAGAACTGACAACACAGGGAATCAGCATGGATATGCGCCGGACCGGATCGCTGCTTTTAGACATAGCTCTTTATTATCAAAGAGAAAAGTCAGAAAAGATATTTCGGATGTATGTAACGCTGATTGAGCATCTCTGGGATCAGGGATTGGCTTATGGCAGCAGTTTAGGGACGACGCATCACTATGGCTATGTGTTAAAAGAGCTGTTTGAAAGTATTTTTTTAATGAGCGAGTACCTGGCGGTGAAAAAAGCACGCTTACTGGATGCCCTTCGTAAGATGGTGATTTGGATTACCGGGCTTGGCCGGATTAATTGTCCAGCCGAGGAATGTTCCATCAATATTGACGTTTTAAATACCTATTCTCATGCTATGCTGATGGTTGTTTTGCTGGGAAAGGATGAGGCGTACCGGCAAAAACAACTGCTGGATTTTGCCGGCTGGCTGAATGCTTCCATTGAGTATGCCAAAGGATTAGAGGGTACCTTTAAGCCGGACGGCTCCATGTTTCACCACTGTAATCACTATCCGGCATATGGCTTAGATGGGCTGAAAAGTTTAACGCCGCTGATTTATTTTCTGGCGGGGACGGCGGCGGAACTATCGCCGCGCGCTTATGGGATTGTTGAAAATGCGCTGGAGAAAATGCGCTGGTACTGCAATTTGAAGCATTGGCCAACAGCTTTGTCTGCTCGGCATCCCAAAACAGACGGCGAACATACCCATTTAAATAGTGATATTTTTTATTATATGGCACTGGCGCAAATCAGCAGCGGCCGGGGCAAAAAAATGGGAAATATTTATCTGCGGCTGGAAGGCCCGCTTTCAGGGGAAGGAGGCGTACAAAAAACAGAACTGACTCAAAGAAGAATAACAGAACTGAAAGCCAATGGCTGTCAGCCGGAAAATACGCCAACTGGACATTTAACAATGAACTGGGCCTGTGCTGGTTTTCATCGGCGGGGCGAATGGCTGGCGGCAATCCGTGGGCATAATCGCTATTTGTGGAGTCATGAAAGCTATGTCGCCAATAATTTATACGGGCGCTATATCAGTTACGGTCATTTGCAGATATTAGGCAAAGGCAGACCGATTACACTACATTCCAGCGGCTATCAAGCCGAGGGCTTTGATTGGAACTGTTTCCCGGGCACAACAGTGATTGAGCTGCCGTTTGCTGAACTGCGCTCTAAAGTATATAATGTGGATGAGTTCAGCGGCTATGAGGAAATGCTGCTGACGGATGAAGCTTTTGCCGGCGGGCTGAGTCTGGGGGCAAATGGGATATTTGCCATGAAGCTTCACGGCCATGCCAAGTACGATGACAGCCACCGGGCTAATTTATCCAGCTTTTTCTTTGGCGACCGGATTTTGCGTTTAGGCTCGGACATCAGCAGCAGTGATACGGAGCATCGCAGCATTACTACCTTGTTTCAAAGCCGAATGGATAAAAACAGTTCACCGGTGTTTATCAATAAGCGGACTATAAAAAGTACGGAATATTTTGGAACCAAGCATCGGAACGGTATTGTACTGGCAGATGCTTACGGCAACAGTTATTTTATGCCGCACAAAACCAAGCTGGAAATTCGCTGCGGCTGGCAGACCTCGCCGGCACAGGATACTGATATCGAAACTGGGGGCTATTTTGCGAAGGCAGTGATTGACCACGAAGCAGCACCGAAAAGAGCCGGTTATGAATATGTCATCGGGGTGGGTCAAGAACCGATGGCGTTTTTTGAACAAACCAGAAAATGGTTGGAAAATCCATTTTATCATATTCATCAAAAAAATGGACAAGCGCATATTGTTGAGTTTTTGGCGGAAAAAACTTTTGCCTATGTGTTGTTTCGCACTTATCGCAAAAAAAGCCGAGCGGAAAATGATATTTTGTGTAGCGCCGACCATCCCTGTTTGTGCATGATCGCCGCCGAAACCGAAAACCGGATTTGCCTTAGCTTTTGCGACCCGGATCTGCGGCTGTATGAAGGTGTGGATGCGGAGCAGTACGACGAAGCAGGCAGGCAGATTGAGCGCAGCGTTTACTCCCGGTCATGGATGCATAATAAGAGTATTGGCCGGGAAACGAAGATTGTTTTACAGGGATTGTTTGTTCCCGAACAGGAACTTTCGGATGCAAAAGAGCAGACCGCTTTGCTGGCAGCCGAGCAGAATCCGGACAGAAATGAAACAACTCTGATTTTTTGGGGGATTGACGGCGGTAATGCTGAGGTGTGGCTTCGCAAATTGCTGCGTGGTGGTAGGTGATAAGGAAGTTTTTTTGGTATCTATTTTTAACGAAATGGGGTGATGAAAGATACTTGTTGTTTTATTGCAAGACGGCAAGCTTAAAAAGAAATCAGAAGACAAAAATAAGAAAATAAGAAGCAAAAAAACAAAAAAGCAAAGGAGAAAGCGAGGAAAATAATGGAACGAAAATGGAATAAAATAGTAGCCCTATGTCTGGTCTTTACTTTACTGGCTGGGCAGCTGGCGGATGCAGCTACTTATTCGGCTAACCGCAGTACATTTTTTAGCGGACATGCCAAGGAAAAAAATAAGACATATCACAATAGTAATGTAGTAACTATTAAATATGCCAGCAAAGCTAACTTCCGAAGAGATGGTCTGATTGGCTTTTCATTGCCGCAAGGGGATTATTCGGATATAACCAAAGCAACGTTACGGCTGTTTTTAACACAAGCGGATATGAAACCTACTCATACGATTACCGAAGCGGCCATTCGGGTTTTCGGCTTTGACGAGGTATGGGATGAAACGACGGTAACTGGAAGTAAGCCACCGAAATTTACCGGTGAAGTCAAGGCGGGAGAAGCTTCTTTGCCGGAACAAGTAAATAAATGGATGGAAGTGGATATCACCGATTACTTCAAAGCTAAAGCAGCGAACAGTCGGGAGTTGTCCTTTCATCTGGTTGGGGATACAGTTACAGAAGCATTTATGAAGGTTGCCAGTGCCAATCACGCTAACCGCCCGGAGCTTGTTTTGGAAAAGTCATCCACTCCGCAAAATCCACCAACACCGCCGGCTGCCGGTGATACGCAAGCCGATGTCGATACCAATAATGTGGACAGAACAATCACAATGCAGGATCAGGATACGATGGTAAAAAGTCTTTATGTCAATCAAAAACAACCCGATAAAAACCGGGATAAAACCGATACCTTGCTGGTCGGTCAGGAATATTCGGCGTATCTTTACACGGACAGTGTTAAGGTAAATACGCCGGACAGCGCATTTCTTCGTTTTTATGTCAAAGAGGACTATAAGGCTGCGCCGATTCCGGTTGAAATCAGAGGCTTAAAGAATGGCGCAGCTGTTGATGAAAATACGACTTATCAGCATCCAGCCGAAACCGAGGCCGATGTCCTGTATGAACTGAATATTACCAATCAGGGCTGGTATACGGTTGATGTAACCAATTATGTTAAAACTCATTCGACTTACGGCTTTTATTTAAAAGCCAAAAATAACAATCAGCCGGTGGTTAAGATTGCTTCTTATCACAGCGAAAAGACACCGGTGCTGTATACATCAGCTGGCGAAGATGAGTTTGACCAGCTGCGGCAAAAGTTTGCCATTAAAAAAATGACATATGATTTAAACGATCCGCAAATTAAGGCGATGATTGAGCGGATTGATGATAAGGCGGAGGGATATCTGAATAAACTGGATAAAACGCCTAATCGGAAGGCGGTATTTACCAATCTTCCGCTGATACCGGGTACTGTTTATAATGGAAAGCCGCTGTCAGACAATGCTGCCTCGGAAAATATCAAGAAGTCCTATGATGGAATAAGCACCTTGCTTCGGACATATCATACCTATGGCAGCAAGTATCAAAATGATGCCCAGCTTTATCAAACGATTAAAGAGCAATTGGAATTCCTTTATCAGATACGCTACAATCCGTTTACCCCGGAGACAGGCAACTGGTGGCCGTGGGAAATCGGCGCACCCAAAGTCTTGGGAGAAATCGTTGCTACCATGTACAGCGACCTTGCGCCCGAGGTGAGGATGAATTACTTAAATGCTATTTTCCGTTTTCAGCCGAATCCGGAAAAATCGTATTATAACCGCGTTGGCTATGAAGGGAAAGTGCAAAACAGTGTCGGTGCCAACCGGGTGGATACCTGTATCGGTGATTTGCTCTTAGGAATCAATGCCAAAAACCCGGATTTAATCCGTCATTCCGTAGAAGCGCTGCATGATGTTTATCAATATGTTGACAGCGGCGAGGGATTTTACCGTGACGGCAGCTTTATCCAGCATGTGAATATTCCCTATACAACGGCTTATGGTATGGTTCTAATCAGCGGTTTAGCCTCTTTGGGGCCAAAACTGAAAGATAGTCGCTGGCAGATTACCGACCCCGATTATCAAAATTTGTATGCTTGGCTGGAAAATTCCTTTATCCCGATGGTTTATGACGGACAGACGTTTCCGGTGACGGCCGGCCGAAGTTTGTCCCGGCAGCTGGGAAAAACAGGAGAAAAAGGCAGCAATTACAGCGATGGCTATAAAATTGCCCGGATGCTGTATGCGGCAGCGCAGGGAGCACCGGCAGACAAAGCAGAAAAATGGCGTTCGCTGGCACGGCGTTATATGGAAAAGAATAGCTTTTATGATGTCAAAGCCAATGCGGCAAATCTCACGATGCTGAAAGAATATGAGGATTTGCAGCAAAATGCAGCTATGGCAGAGCCATATATCGGCAGCCATGTGTTTGCCAATATGGACCGGGTGATTCATCATCGGGAGAATTATGCGGTGGCGTTGGCTATGTATTCTTCCCGGGTTCAAAACTTTGAAATGATGAATGGGGAAAACCTAAAGGGCTGGAATCAGGGCAATGGTGCGCTGTATTTATTAAATGCCGATTGCGGTCAATATGACGATGGTTACTGGCCAACGGTCAACCCGCTCCGGCCGGCTGGTGCAACCATTGATGTAGTAGTGAGGAAGCAAGAGGATCATAAAGAAGAGTTTACCATGAACAGCGACTTTGTCGGTGGCGTGTCATTAGATGGTCTTTACAGTGCGGCGGTGATGGATTTGGCTGAGCCGGTGCGCACGAAGCATACAGTTTATACAACCGATTTAAAGGCCAAAAAGTCATGGTTTTTCTTTGATGATGAAATCATTGCACTGGGTAGCGGCATTACCTCGGGTGATGATCGCCCAATTGAAACCATTGTCGAAAATCGAATGATTCGTAATGACGGCAGCAATCGGGTCTTGATTAATGGTCAGCCGGTTTTAGATACTTATCCGGCGGCAGAAGAGGAGTTTACCGATGTTTCTTGGGCTTATTTAGAGGGCAATACCACTCCCGAAGCCTCCATCGGCTACTACTTCCCGCAGCCAGCAAAGCTAAGCGCTATGAAGCAAAAGCGGACAGGAAAGTGGAAAGACATCAATAAAAATGGCGGTACGAACCTTATTGAGCGCGGCTATTTCACCTTGTGGCAGGCTCATGGCAAAAAGCCAGTAAATGAAGCTTATAGCTATGCACTGCTGCCGGGCAAAACAGCCGAAGAAATGAAAGCTTATGCGGCTGAACCGCAGTATGAAGTGCTGGCTAACACCAGCGAAGTACAGGCCGTTTATGAAAAAAGTTTAGGTATTTTGGCGGCCAATGTCTTTGCTGCTGGTGCAGATTTGCAAAAGGTCAAAGTGGATCAGCCTTGTTCGCTGATGATTGGACAAAAGGACGGTCGCTTGTCCATAGCAGTATCCGATCCGACCATGAAGCTGACTGCACCAGTACGGGTAACACTTACCAATGAGAAAGAAATTGCAGTTATCAATCACAGCAGCAATGTAAAAGTCTTGCAGACGAAGCCGTTGCAGCTGGAAATCTCACTGGCCGGAGCTAAGGGACAGGCGGCTACGCTGCATGGGGAAACCAATTATTCCCCGGCTACTCCTTATTTGCCGCAGACTTCCGAGGAGACAAAACAGCAGGCGGAGAAAGCACCGAATCCGGTGCCGTCAGCTGCTAAGGAAAAACCAGCTACTGCAAAGCCGGAACAAAAAGAAGAAAATAATCAGCCGCAGCCGGAGCGCAAGGAAATGGCGGAGCGTTTCAGTGATATCCAAACCAACTGGGCAGGCGAAGATATTCGGGAACTTGTAACGGTCGGGATTTTAAATGGTTATGCCGACCATACTTTCCGGCCGGAAGCTATGGTCAGCCGGGCGGAAACGGCACAGGTTTTATCCAATCTGCTGGATTATTCCGCCAAAGAAAAACACCCGCTGGTACAGGCGGATGGTCAGCCTTGGTATCAGGCAGCGGTTGAGAGGGTAAAAAGTCTTGGCCTGATGAAGGGTGCGGAAAATGGCAATTTCTATCCGGAAAAATCCATCAGCCGGCAGGAATTCTTTACGGTCTTGGGTCGTTTCGGCAACTGGCAGATAAGCGGGGCAGAAGCAGATGAGATATTAAAAGACTTTGCCGACGGCGATGCGGTGGCAGACTATGCCAAGCCGTATCTGGCGCAGCTGATAAAAATGGGTTTACTGAAAGGCAGCAACGGCAAGCTTTGGCCGGATCGGCCAATCACCCGGGCAGAACTGGCGGCAATGATTAGCCGGATTTTAAAGGCAAAGAGTAAGTAGGATGTATTTTGGGTCGGGTTTTACTTGCAGTTTGAAATAATAAGGGCAATGCCCGCCAAAGGCAGAAGCAATTAAAAAGCAGTTAAAAAAGACTGTACATTCTAAAAAACCGTTCTTTTCAGAGAAAATTGCTGAAAAGAACGGATTCTTTTTTATGGATCAAGCCGCTTATTTTTGTCAATCTATTTTATCTTTTTTTTAACTTGTTTCTTGATTCATTCAGTGGTAAGATAAGGGGAAACAAGGTAAGTTATGGGAGATGTAAATGGCGATGGAAATAAAGCAAAACAGGGATCAAGAAATTGATATGCTAAGCGGCCCGCTGGCAGGGAAAATCTTACGATTTTCCCTGCCTTTAATGCTGTCTGGAATTTTACAGTTGTTGTTTAATGCCGCTGATGTTATGGTGGTCGGCAAATGGGCGGGGCGACTGGCTTTGGCGGCGGTCGGCTCAAACGGTGCGTTGGTTAATTTGCTGACAAATCTGTTTATGGGATTGTCGGTTGGAGCCAGTGTGCAGGTTTCAACCAATTACGGCGCCGGCCGGCAGGAGGATGTCAGCAAAATCGTTCATACCTCGGTGCTGCTGAGCATTATTTCCGGCATCCTTTTAATGGCAATCGGGCTGATTTTTGCCAATCCTTTACTAAAAATGATGGGCACGCCGGAAGATGTCATCTCGCTTTCAGCACTTTATCTCCGCATTTATTTTCTGGGGATGCCGGCTATGCTGCTGTATAACTTTGGCAGTGCGATATTAAGGGCGGTCGGTGATACCAAGCGCCCGCTTTACTATCTGACGGCTGCCGGGGTGGTCAATGTGGTGCTGAATATCTTATTTGTAGTTGGTTTTCATATGAGCGTAGTGGGGGTGGCTTTGGCGACCACGATTTCGCAGTGTATTTCTTGCTATCTGCTGGTGCGTCGTCTGCTGACGGTAGACAGCTGCATTCGTCTGTATGTCAAAAGATTAACGATATATAAGGATAAATTATTGAAAATTATTAAAATCGGTTTGCCGGCCGGGCTGCAAGGTGTTGTTTTTTCTTTTTCCAATGTTTTGATTCAGTCCTCGGTTAATTCCTTTGGTTCTGTCGTCATGGGCGGCAGCACGATTTCATCCAATGTTGAGGGTTTTGTCTATGTGTCCATGAATGCGTTTTCGCAGGCAACCGTTACTTTTACCAGTCAAAATTTAGGGGCGGGTAAATATTCTAGGCTCAACCGTATCCTGATTAACAGCATAATTCTGATTTTCATTATCGGCGTTGTGCTCGGCAATGGAATTATCTTTTTTGGCCGGACATTTTTAGGTTTCTTTTCCCCGGATCCGGAAGTCATCGGTTACGGCATGCGCCGAATGGTTATTGTGTTAAGCGCTTATTTCTTATGTGGTATGATGGAAGCTGTTGTCGGCTCTCTGCGAGGCTTAGGTTATTCGGTTATGCCGATGATTGTTTCGGCGTTTGGCGCTTGCGGTCTGCGGATTTTATGGATTTTGACGGTTTTTGTATGGAAAGGCAGCATAGAAAGTCTGTTTTTGTCCTATCCGGTATCATGGGCGGTAACACTGGCGGTTCATTTGATTTGCTTCTGGGTAGTTCGTAAAAAGTTTCCGAAAGAGGATGCGGCCAAAGTGCGGCCGGTAATGGTGAATGGATGATATAAGGACAGTTGGCAAGCTGAGATATTACATTAATAACTTGGTTTTTCCATGTTCGACAGAACAGTCTTTTTTAGGTTCGGGCAGAAAGTGAAGCTTTCGCTCAGGCAGACTGCCCGCCCGGGCAGAAGTGCGCAGCACTTCGATTAGAGGAAAGGAGAGAAGTATGATTTTTGAGTACAAAGGCGCTGCTTTTTATTATGAAATGATAGGCGCGGGAACTCCGATTTTGATGCTGCATGGCTTGGGTGCAGATAGTGCCTTGATGAAAGGCTGTATGGAGCTGGTTTTGGAAAAAAGTCAATATCAGCGGATTTATTTTGATTTACCGGGAATGGGGAAATCGGATGCCGATTTTACACATTGCTCGGCAGACGGGATTTTGGAAGTGCTGACGGCTTTTATCAAGGCTATAATTCCCGGTAATTTTTTGGCAGCCGGTCAATCCTACGGCGGATATTTGGCCAGAGGTGTTTTATCGGCTTTCCCGGAGCGAACGGCCGGGCTTTTCCTGCTTTGCCCGGTGGTAATCCCGGTGCGGGAAAAAAGAAGCCTGCCGCGGCCGGACAGTCAGCGCAAGAAAATTGATCCGGCTTTTTTCCAAACCCTGACGCAAGACGAACAAGATAATCTGCAAAATTTAATCCGAATCAATCCGGCCAGTTATCGGCGTTTTCAGGCGGAAATGCTCAGCAGTCAGCCAAAGGCCAATGAAAAGTTTATTCTTCAGTTGCTGCAAAATTATAGTTTTTCTTTTAACTTGGAGGAAAGAATCGGTCTGTATCAAAGACCAGTCAGCTTTGTGACCGGTCGGCAGGATATTACTACTGGTTATCAGGATGTTTGGGCACTGTTAGAGAACTATCCCCAAGCCGGATTTTTCGCCATTGATATGGCCGGGCATGGTCTGCAAATTGATCAGCCGGATTTGTTTTCTGCGCTGGTTTGGGAATGGCTGGAACGGGTGGAGGAAGAGATGTAATGAACTTTGAACAGAATTTACTTGATTTTTTTGGAAAAAGGCTTATAATTAAATTATGTTCTGAGATGTTCGATGGCTCATTATTTTGAACCAACACATTAAATATGGGAATTTTATATCTTATGACCAATGCGGCGCCTTGCCTGGACTTGGTAGGCAGAAGTTATAATGCGAGTACCCACCCAGTTACATACTGGGGTCAAAATTTGAGAACGGCATTTTGGATATAAAAAAGAGGCGTATACCAAGCGATTGGTTTAAGCCTCTTTTTTCCGAAGCGTGAGAATACTGTTGATTTTTAAAGAGATAAAGGAGAACTCTAATGGCAGAACAGGATAATTATCAGCCGAAACCGAAAAAAGCGCCGACAATTGATGTTGATTTTGAGAAAATGAAAAGGAAGCTGAAAAAATTTGTGCCGCTTATAGCGCTACCGCTGATTTTGCTGGTGCTTGTCCTAAATAGCTTTTTTATGTTGGAAAACAAGGAAAATGGCGTAGTTCTGCGCTTTGGTCAGCTAAAAGAAGTGGTAACGAAACCGGGCATCAATTTTAAAGTTCCGCTGATTGATACGGTAACCAAAGTAGACGTTCGGACGATTTACAACATGGAGTACGGCTTTCGCAGCAAAGAAAAAAGGATGGATCAATCCATTGCCGCTTATGATGATCAGGATGCAGAAGCAAAAGTCATCGTCGACGGCTCCAATAACAATGCTTCGATTGCTTTGATTGAACTGATTATCCAGTACCGGATTAAAGACCCAGTTAATTATTTATATAAAGTTGATGATGTAACCGGAACTTTGAACTTAGCGCTGGAAGATATTGTCAGAACGAGCCTTCAGTCCTTTACGCTGGACGAAGCCAAGACCCAGAAAGAGCTGATTGACGAATCCATCAAACCGCGGCTGCAAAAGAAAATAGACGATTATGAGATTGGCATTGAGATTGTACTGGTCGGCACTCAAAACGTTCAATTTCTGCCTAGTGTGGAAGAAGCCTATCAGCAAAAAGAAAACGCTAACCAATATAAGAACGGCAAAAAGGAGGATGCGGAAAAATATTATAATACGGTTATCCCCAAGGCAGAAGCCGAAGCCAGACGTTTAATCGAGGATGCCAACGCCTATAAAGCCGAAGTTATTGCCGAAGCCAACGCCGGTGTGGCGGAGTTTAACGCACTGTATGCCGAATACCGGCAAAATCCGGAAATTGTTAAGGAACGGTATTATATTGAAGCAATGACCCAATTTTTAAAGAATAATCAAATCGTCATTTCTTCTTCGGAGGATCAAAACATTCATAAGTTTTATAATTTCAGCGAAAATGCGGCTAAAAACGATGTCATTTTGGGAGGGGACAAATAATGAAAAAACTGGGATTCGTGATAGTGGTTTTGGCCGTATTAGCACTCATGGCGGCTAATTATTCTTATTATATTGTGTATGAAGATGAGGTAGCAGTGATAGAGACCTTTGGCAAACTGACCAGCGCCATCGTCAATCAGGAGGACTCAGAGAAAGTAACGGTTAATTTGGAAAAAAACGGCTACCATGATATTGCCGTATCTACCCGAAAAGGTCTGCATTTTAAAATACCATTTGTGCAAACCGTTCGCAAATACAGCTCGAAATATATGACCTATTTGTCCAATGAGGAACTAATCAATACGCTGGATAACCGCCGGATTCAGATTCAAACCTACGCCCAGTACAAGGTAGCCGATCCGGTCAGTTTTACGGTGGCCGTTGGCGGCAATTTTAATCTGGCATATAACCGAATGGATGAATATGTGTATAAAACCGTAATCAATACGGCTAACCAGCTGTCTTTCAATGAGTTTTTTTATAAGGAAACCGTGGAAAATCTGCTGAATGAAAAGCTGGTTCAATTAAATGAAAAGCTGGTCGCGGATTTTGGCATTTATATTTCCGATATCGGCGTCAACCGCAAGACATTTCCGGCCAATAATGTGGCTACCATTGAGCAGAAAATGAGCAAGGAAATTGAAAAGGAATCGGAAAAGCTGACCGCCGAGGGCGATTCGGAATATATGCAGGCGCAGGCGGCAGCCAATCGGGAATATACCGAAATCGTAGCCAAAGCCATGCAGCAGGCGGCTAAGATTAAGGCGGATGCCGATGCCGAAGCTCTGAAGATTTATCAGGAGTCTTTAAATAAGGATTTGGAATTTTACCGCTTTATCAAACGAATGGATCTTTACAAAGAAATGACCGGCACGACCATTTTTTTGGATGAAAAGAATGAAATTTTAAAATATATCGGCGGATATTAGGAAAATTCAAGTGTTGAATATGGAAAAGCTGAGAGGAGAAACTCAGCTTTTCTTTATCGGCAAAAATATAAAAATTTCAATCAAATTCCTTTGAATTATTGCCGATAATAAGATATAATATAGCAGGGTGGATTTAGGTCAAAATATAATGGAGGATAGCAGATGCGATACCTTTCAACTGCGGAAACAGCCAAAAAGTGGAATGTGTCAGAGCGCAGCGTAAGAAACTATTGTGCGCAGGGACGAGTAACGGGAGCGTTCCTTGTCGGCAAGACTTGGAATCTTCCTGATAATGCTGAAAAGCCAGTTCGCTCCAATAAGAAGCAGGAACTGCCGATTACCCTGCTGGATATTTTGCAGGAACAAAAAAGGAATAAATATGCCGGTGGCATTTACCATAAGACACAGATTGATTTAACATACAATTCAAACCACATCGAAGGCAGCCGCTTGACGCACGATCAGACTCGATATATTTTTGAAACCAATACCATCGGTGCGGAAAAGGAAGTTTTCAATGTGGATGATGTGATTGAAACAACAAACCATTTCCGTTGCATCGACAGGATTATCGAGAATGCGACATCGGTACTGACGGAAAAGTTCATCAAAGAGCTTCACCGAATTCTCAAGACCGGTACCAGTGATTCTAGGAAAGATTGGTTTGCGGTTGGCGATTATAAAAAAATGCCAAATGAAGTCGGCGGCATGGGCACCGCACTTCCGGAAGAAGTTGCCGATCAGATGAAAGCATTGATGGCCGAATACCATGCCAAAGAAGAAAAGAGCTTGGAAAATATTTTGGACTTTCATGTGAAGTTTGAGCGGATTCACCCCTTTCAGGACGGCAACGGCCGAGTGGGCAGATTGATTCTATTCAAGGAATGTCTGAAATATAATATTGTTCCGTTTATCATTGAAGATAATTTAAAGCTCTTTTATTATTGCGGCCTGAAAGAATGGGACACGGAAAAAGGATATCTGACAGACACTTGCCTATCCGCTCAGGATAAGTATAAAACATGGCTTGATTACTTTCGGATTGCGTATTAAGCGGGGAGATTGGCTATGGAAAAAGATTGTGAAAAAGGAGGAATTTACATGATCAAAATACTTTTCATCTGCCACGGCAATATCTGCCGGAGCACTTTAATTCAAAGCCTTTTCACGCATCAGGTCAAAGAACTGGGATTAGAGGATAAGTTTTATATTGACTCGATGGGGACAAGTGCGGAGGAAATTGGTAATCCGCCTCACTGCGGCACTGTCAATAAGCTGAAAGCAGAAGGTGTTCCTTTGGTGCCGCATCGGGCCAAACAAATAAGTTTTAAGGATTATGATCAGTTTGATTATATCATTGGTATGGATGAGGCCAATATAAGAAATCTTCGCCGAATCCTAAAAGGTGATCCGAAAGGTAAGGTTTTTAAATGTCTGAGCTTTGTCGGTTCTAATAGGGATATTGCCGACCCGTGGTATACCGGAGATTTTGATGCGACATATGAAGATGCCTTAAAAGGCTGCGAAGGATTTTTAAAATACCTCAAAAGACAGGGAGAAATATAGCTAAACATGAATAGTATCAAACAAATTAAGCAGGATTTAGAATCAGCCTTGCAAGCCGAACAGGCAAACGCCTATACCAGAGCAGGACTCGACACTTTTCTGGAAAAATATGAAAAAGATTCCCGTACCGGAGTTCAGCAACTGTGGCAAAAGGCCGAAAAATATAAGAGAGACCTTGCCGCCGAGCGGACAAGACTAAAGATAATGTCAGCCTATGAGAATGAGTACGCTGGACTGACCATTGCCGGAGTGGATGAAGTCGGCCGCGGGCCGCTGGCCGGGCCGGTAGTGGCCGGGATTGTCATCCTTGACCCGGCAAAGGAGATTTTATATTTAAACGATTCCAAAAAGCTGTCCGATGAAAAACGGCGGGAGCTGGCGGCCGAAATCAAGGAAAAAGCACTGGCCTATGCCGTTGGTATGGTCAGTAACGAACGGATTGACGAAATCAATATTTTACAGGCAACCTATGAAGCGATGGCCAATGCCTGGCTGAGTTTAAGTCTGCCGCCGGATATTTTGCTAAATGATGCCGTCATCATTCCCCAAATTCCTGTGCGGCAAGTAGCCATTACCAAAGGCGATGAAAAAAGTATCTCCATCGCAGCCGCTTCCATTCTGGCCAAAGTAATTAGAGATGATATTATGCTGGCTTACGATGAGATTTATCCGGAATACCAATTTAAAAAAAATAAAGGTTACGGTACTGCCGAGCACATGGCTGTGATTCGTCGCATCGGTATCTGCGATATCCATCGCCGCAGCTTTGTGAAAAATATACAATGAAAGCCCTGCTATGCAACTATGTATTTCTAAAGAAGAGCGTGATGAAATTATAGAGAAAATGATATTTGTAGCTGATAAAATCTCTGAAATAGATACTGAAAACAAAGATTTCCTAAATGGAATTATTAAGTATGGAGTGTCTATCGTTGGTGGTGCATTATTACTAGGGCGGCAATACTTGGAGTGAATGTGAAAGGGACAAAACTTCCAACCATTAAAAAGTAGTTGCGAAAACCCTTAGTAGTAGGAATTTTTGTTTTACTACTATTTTTACTGCGAATACCGAAGTGGCGCTCTGTATGTAACAAACTGGAGTTCATAAAACAAACGGGATATTATGCGACACTGCAAAGGTAAGACAGCTTGCTTTTGCACCAAAATATGGTTTCATTACCAGAAAGGAGCAGTCATGCCTCAAATAGAAGCAACTGGCCGGATTCAGGCCTATCAAAATATTCATCCCCAAACGCAGGACAGTCCGCTAAACACTGCCAAAACTGTTCCGGAAAAACCCTTGGCAGATTTGCAGAAAGGTGAGGTAATTGAAGGTAAAGTCTTATCTTCCAGCGAGAAAAGTATTACCTTGGAAATTGACGGACAAGTGATTGAAGCCAAATTGGATGGTCATTTTGAGTTTGTTAAAGGAGAAATTGTTCGGCTGGTGGTGGCAGATACCAGCCAGGAAAAACTGCTGTTAAAACCGGCGCTGGATACAGAAGCGATGAGCAGCAAAAGACTGGAAGACATTCTAAAACAGCTGCAGCTTAAACTCACCCCGGAAAATAAAGCCATCGTTCAGGAGCTGATGGGTGCAAAGCTCCCATTATCACAAGAAAATCTGCGAAGTTTGCAGTTAATGATGGCTAAGTACCCGGAAGTGGATTTAAAAAGCATGGTAATGTTACTTAAAAATGGAATTGAACTGACCGGTGATACGGTGCGGGAGCTCTTAAAAACGCAGATGCCGGAAGAAGCGCTGACGACCCGACTGGAAGAATTAGTCAATAAGCTGACAAAGATAGCAGGAAACCAAAAATTCGATGCACTTTTGTCTGAATTTGTCAAAGGTCAGCCCGAAGCGGAGCAGCTAATGGAACAGCTAAAGCTGCTGCGAAATGGAGAAGAAAGCAAGGAGAGCCAGCTCCCGGCTAATCGCAATCTATCGCAGCTTTTAGGCCAATCCGAAACCCAAGGTCTGTTAAAAGAGATTGAAAACTGGCAAAAAAATCTGCCCCAACTAAATACAAAGGCAAGCGAAAGCACATCTTCGCTTTTGCCCTTGATTTCTTTTGCCGGATCTACAGCTGCAGGGGAAGAACTCAAAAATATATTGGCAAATATGAAACAGTTGCTGGCGCAGGGAGAACTGAAAGACATACGGCAGTTTTTGGCTTTAGTCAAAGACTTGCCGGCTGAACTGCAAACCGAATTGAAACAAATTTTAAGTGAACGCATCAGTGCAGCGGCACTGCGGCGGGCAATTTTTTTAAGCGGGCAGGAAAAAGAACCGGCGGAGCACTTGGAAAAGCTGTATGCGAGATTAAATCAGCTTAAAAGCGGTGAAACCTCGTCAGCTTTGATGAAAGAAGCCTTGCAGGACGCTTTGTCGGCGCGTTCTTCCCTTGGCTTTATGGCCAAGTTTCAGGACGCTGCCGGTTTTATGCAACTGCCGTTTTTGTTTGGCGATAAGATTTTAAATGGTGCATTATTCGTTTTAAATAATAAGCAAAAAACCAAAGACACAGCCAATGACGATGTATCAGCACTGCTACAGCTGGATTTTGCTACCTTGGGGCACTTAGATACCTTTATCCGCAAGGACAAGCAAAAAGTGCAAATTGATTTTTATGCCGAAGACAGCACCAAGGAAAAGTGGATTAAGGAAAAGTTATATCTGCTGCACAACAGCCTGCTGGATAAAAACTATCAAATCACAGCCATTCAAACTTTTGTAAAGAAAGACCGAATTAACGGCTTTGCCGATTTTTTGGCCAATGAACAGGTCAAAAAAGTATCCCGCTTTTCCTTTGATATGAGGGCGTAAGGAAAGTAAATCAAAAATTTGCGAAATAACCCAAAAAATTATGGCAGACCGCCCGCCCGGGCAGAAAGCACGCAGCACTTCAATCATGGGAAAGTTAAGTTAAAAACTCAACTTTCCCATGTTCGACAGAACAGTCTTTTTTAGGCTCGTTGCATGGACAGGAACGGAATGCGATTTGCAAAGCAAATCGCGAGAGTGGGTTCATGCACCCGCTCTCTGAGCGGGACAGAGCCAAAAAAGACTATGGGAAAGTTGAGTTAAAAACGAAAGGAATCGGCGGAGATGGAAGAAAAAAAGATATGGCCAAAGCCTGAAAAACCAAAAATTAAAAAAGCAGCCGCCATCCGTTATGATGCCAAGGAGACAGCGCCAACTTTAATTGCCAAAGGGGCGGGCGTGGTAGCGGATAATATTATAAAAGCAGGCGAAGAAGCAAATATTGCGATTGTTGAGAATAAAGAACTGGTTGAGGAATTAAGCCGGATTGAACTGGGCGACCATGTTCCGCCGGAACTGTATCAAATTGTGGCCGAAGTCTTGATTTTTGTATCGGACTTAGATGAACTGCGGGCCAAAACGGAACGATTGCGATGACAAGTAAAAAAGCGGAGCAGTTAAAAACAGAAGCGGCAAAGGAAACCGAAAAAACAGCGGAAACCAGTGTCGGCAAAGGCCGGATTTATGAGAAACAAGCCGCTGCTTATATCAAAGCACTGGGCTATCAAATCAGGGAGCAAAACTTTCGCTGCTTTTACGGTGAGATTGATTTAATTGCTCAAAAAGGAAAAGACCTGTTCTTTATTGAGGTCAAAGGTCAAAAACAGGACTATCAGGCGGAAATGAAAATTAACCATGCCAAGCGGCAGCGGATTTTAAATGCTTCAGCAGAGTATTTGCGCCGTCAAAATCTATGGCCGGATTATACTGTTCACTATGATGTCGTGGTTATCACCGGCAGTCAAATTCGCTATTATACCAATGCTTTTGAATGGTAAATTGGCGCATTCGTGCAAAAATGTGCAGTGTTTCGACGGGATATCACATGGGTGAGAGCAGAGCATTGTGTTCACTATCCGAACAAAACAAGGAAAAATTTAGCAAATACCTGTGTACAGAGCAATAAAACAGACTTATGCCGGAGCAAATCGTACGTTCGACAAAAATACAGCTTGCGTTCACAAAACGAACAAGCAGACATCAACAAAAGGAGCAAAATGAAACACGAAAAAAAAGAAGTTTTACAGTTTGATTTATTTTTACAGTTCCCTGATATCGTTCACGGAATGAATACGAGACTGGGCGGAGTCAGCAGCGGTGTTTATGAGAGCATGAATATGGGCTGGGGACTGGGCGACAGCCCGGACAATGTTCGCAAAAACTATCTCCGTTTTGCCGCAGTACTTGGCTTTCCGGCGGAGAGTTATACTTTTTCTGATCAGGTGCATCAAACCAAAATTGCACATATTACCAAAGCGGATGCTGGCAATGGATTTTTATTCCCTAAGAAAGAAAAGTTAAAAGGAATTGACGGCTTATTAACTCAGGAACGGGGCGTGGCGCTGACGATTTTTTCGGCGGACTGCGTACCGCTTCTTTTTTATGACCCGAAGCAGCAGATAATTGGAGCAGCTCATTCCGGCTGGCGGGGAACAGTACTGGATATTGCCGGTGAAATGATTCGGCAAATGACAGGGCGATACGGCTGCCATCCGGCGGATATTCGGGTAGGACTGGGTGCTTGTATTGGTCGAGAAAACTTTGAAGTTGGCGAAGATGTAAAAAAAGAATTTGAAAATAACAGAAAATATGATATACTAAACCAAATCTTTTTCCCGAAAGGAAACGGGAAATACCTTTTGGACTTGCGAGCCTATATTGCCTTTGCCCTGAAAAGCCAAGGCGTTTTGCCGGAGCATATGGAAGTTTCAACGGAATGTACTTACGGACAGCCGGAGCTGTTCTTTTCGCACCGCCGCAGCGGACTGCAGCGCGGATCGCATATCAGCATAATCTACTTAAATTATATGAAATGAGGAAATACTATGGGAAAACCAATCGTAGCGGTGGTTGGCCGGCCGAATGTAGGAAAATCAACTTTATTTAATTATTTGGCGGGAAAGCGAATCTCCATCGTTCAGGACACGCCGGGTGTAACCCGCGATCGGATTTATGCCGATACGGAATGGCTAAATCGCACGTTTACTTTGATTGATACCGGCGGACTGGAATTATCCAGCAGCGATACACTGCTCAAGCATATTCGGGCACAGGCGGAAATTGCCATTGATTTGGCTGATGTCATCCTATTTATTGCCGACGGTCGGGCGGGGGTAACCGATGCCGACTATGAAGTGGCCAATCTGCTTAGAAAAAGCAAAAAACCGATTGTTTTATGCGTCAATAAAGTGGATAGCTTTCAAAAACAGGCCAATGATATTTATGAGTTTTATAATCTGGGACTGGGTGAGCCGATTCCGGTCTCGGCAGCCAATCAGCAGGGATTTGGTGAGCTGTTGGATGCCGTTACCGCCTATTTTCCACAGAGAGAAAAGGAGGAGGCGGAAGAATATCCGTCGGTCGCACTGGTTGGCAAGCCAAATGTCGGCAAATCCAGTCTGCTCAATCAACTCTTAGGGGAAGAACGCTCGATTGTTTCAGACGTGGCCGGAACAACCAGAGATTCGATTGATTCAGTAGTTACCTATAATCATACCAAATATGTTTTTATCGATACGGCCGGGCTGCGCCGTAAAAACAAGGTTACTGGCGAAATTGAAAAATACAGCATTATCCGGACGGTGGCAGCTGTTGAAAAATCGGATATTACCCTGCTGATGATTGACGCAACCGAAGGCCTAACCGAGCAGGACGCTAAAATTGCTGGAATTGCGCATGAGCGGGGCAAAGGCATCATCATTGCCGTCAATAAATGGGATGCGATCGAAAAAGATGATAAGACCATGAAACGCTTTGAAGAAGATATCCAGCGGACATTATCCTATTTGGACTATGCGCCGCGCGTGTTTATTTCGGCCAAGACCGGCCAAAGAATGCATCGCCTGTTTGAAACAATTGAAGCGGTCGTCCAAAACCAAAATTTGCGGGTGGCAACTGGTGTTTTAAACGAAGTCCTGTATGACGCAATGGCAATGAATCAGCCGCCGGCCGATAAGGGCAACCGCCTGAAGATTTTTTATGCGACTCAGGTAGGAGTCAAGCCCCCAACCTTTGTGCTGTTTATCAATGAGCGTGAATTAATGCATTTTTCTTATCAACGCTATATTGAAAATAAATTCAGAGAAGCCTTTGGCTTCAAGGGAACCTCTTTGCGCTTTATCTTAAAAGAAAGGAAGAAAAATGATTAAACTGCTGCCGGTGATTTTGGCCGGTTATTTGGCCGGCTGCTTTCAGACGGCGTATATTGTGGGCAGAATCAACCGGCATATTGATATCCGCCAGTACGGCTCGGGGAATGCTGGCACCACCAATGCCTTTCGGGTAATGGGCTTAAAATTAGGGCTTTTGACCTTTGCCGGAGATTTTTTAAAATCTTTTTTGACAGTTACAATTGTTTTTCTTTTAACAAAAGACTTGCTGTCAGCGATTGCGGCTGGTTTTGGCGTAATTCTCGGTCATGACTTTCCGGCGTTTTTAAACTTTCGGGGCGGCAAAGGAATTGCGTCCACGATTGGACTTGCATTTGCACTGGATTATCGGCTGGGTCTGCTTTCTCTTTTGATTATGATTGTGGTAATTGCCGTCAGCCGTTATGTGTCTCTGGCCTCGCTCCTTTTGTGTATCAGCCTGCCGTTTGGCTTTCTTTTTTGGCAAAAGCCGTCTGGCGTGGAAATGTGTTTTGCCTTATGGATTGCTTTACTGGGGATTTATCAGCATCGGGCAAATGTGAAACGCCTGCTGAGCGGCTCGGAAAACAAGATCAGCTTTGGCGGGAAAAAATAAGTTTGACTGAAGGGTCTATACAACCCGGAAAGGAAAAGAAATGAAAGAAAAAATCTATACGAAAGTATGGGGCGATACTGTCTTTTTGCCGGAACTGCTATGTGCGGCGGCAATTGGTATCGGGGTAACAATGAGCTTTTACGGCGGCATATCTTATTTGCTGACCAAGCTGACAAACCTGTCTGCTGGCGTCGTGGGTGGTTATGCCTTAATGGGCGGAATTGCCGGCTGTTTTCTCAGCGGTATCATCACCGGACGAAGCTTTAAGCCGAAACGGATCGTGATTGAGGGTACCGAGGAAATGGAACTGGAAAAAATTTTGACAACTGCCGGTACCTCTCTTGAAGCGGAAACCGAACTTTTAGCCAGAGCAGATAAGGAAACGCTACAAGAGATGGAAGCCTTAAAGCTTTATGGCTTGCTTCGGCTGATTCCTGAAGATTCTCCTAATTATAAACCGCAGTATAAAGAAGCAGAAGGGAGGAGTCAGAAATGATAAGTGCAGGATTGATTTTACAGGCTTTTTTATTTTCTTTGTTGGGCGGTATTTTATTTTCGGTCATTGGTGTAATTCCGGGAACAGACGAAACGGCAACGATGGCGCCGCTGACTTTGATTTTAGTGCTTTTGGGCGTTTCACCGGTGGTTATATTTGCTTGGTTTATCGGGATTACGGTAGCGATGCAAATCACGCACACGATTCCGACGGCAATGACGGCTCTGCCGGGCAGTACAATGGCGGTGCCGATGATTCAATACTGCCGGACGGCAAAGGCATTGGGCGTGCCGCATATCATTATGCGGAAAATGGCGGCTGCTTCCCTGATCGGCTCTTTGGTGGCCGTGCCGGTGTCAATTGGTTTTGCTATGCTGTTAGCGCCACTGGGCGAGATGATTAAACCCTATATTGGACTGATTTTTACTTTAGGGGCAATTTTTATTGCCTATATGTCGAAAGCCAAGTGGGGAGCGATTCTGGGGCTGGTGCCGTTTTCTTTCCTGATTCAGGGGATTCAGCGGTTGGCACAGGAGGGAGTCGGTAAAAACTTATTTATTTCCATCTTTATGGGAATTACCATCGGACCGATGATTGCCGAGATTTTTAATGTTTTTGTGCCGGACATCCGGAAATTACAGGAAACCGGAGAATTGTCCAAAGTGTATTTGGCACCGGAGCCGGATCGGAAAATGGGATTTTTCCCCAATCCTTTCTGCCAGTTTTCCGGTGGTCAAAGGAATAAAATCTTGGCGGCTTCTGCTGTTTCCGCCTGTACCTTTACCTTTTCACCGGTGGGAATGACCGTGCTCTTAGGTGAGCTCCTGTCCGGGAAAAAGGAAATTTATCAAAAAACCATGCTGACAGCCGGAATTCAGGATGCAGTTACCAATGCCACTTATATTGGTGAATTGATTATTCCGCTTTTAGCCTTTGGCCTGCCGCTTTCGCCGGTAGCTTTGGGCCCGGCGGCTCCGCTTTTTAACGCACCGCCGGTTTTTACGACGGATCCGGTGATGAATCTGCATAATTTTTTAAGCTGGTCGGATTATTTGCTTTATGGTTTCATCGGCATCGCTGGCGGTGCGGCTTTTGCCTATCCGCTGGCCATGACCAAGGCCAGAAGCTGGACGGAAAAAATGCTGCGCTATGTCAGCCATGAAGCCTTAATTGGTTCTTTTCTGGGGCTGGTATTTATGCTGGCCTTTTATGAAGCGGGCGTTTTGGGAATTGCCATTACTTTGTCGGTGGCGCTGTTTAGCGGTATTTTAAACAACCGCTTCGGAATGCATACCGGCGTGCTGTTTATGGGCTTTTACGCTTCTGGGTTTATTACGAGCTTGTTTTGGTAGGAGCAGCAGACGAATAAGGAAAGAATGCCGAAACAACATATTTTTCAGAAGCTATAGCACGTACAATATCGTGATAATAAACTCATTTTTTCGGAGAAATAACGGAGAAATGAGTTTTATTGCGTTTTTAACAAAAAACTAATAAAAATAAATATTCTATTGACATATTTTTGGAAAGATGTTATTATTATAAATAGGGGAACGTTCCCTTATAGAATTAATCTACTTGTCGTTTCCTATTTTGCAAAAAAGACAGAGGATTATAAGAATGATTACGATAACAGATATTGCGGCTCTGGCAGGGGTATCAAAATCAACGGTGTCCAGAGTTCTTACCGGAACAGGCTATGTAAATGGTGAAACAAGAGAAAAAATTGAGGAAATCATTAAGGAATATGGTTATCAGCCCTCAGAATCGGCTAGAAGTCTGTCCAAAAAGACAACCAATACAATTGGTGTAGTAGTTCCGGAAATTGATAATAGTTTTTACAGTGAAGTATTAAACGGCATTAGTCAGGTAGTAGATGAAAATAATTACAATATTATTTATTTTAATACCAATAACAGCATCACCAAGGAAGAAAAAGCGCTGCAAATGCTGAAGGCACAAAGAGTAAGGGGCGTTATTTTAGCGGCAGCGGTAGATTATTCTGAGCCAGAAGCCACAGCCAAGTTAAAACTATTATTAGAAAAAATCAACGCGCCGGTGGTTTTGCTGGATAGAGAAATCGATGGCATCAATTTAGATAAAGTGGTTTATGACAACTTTGGAAGTGCTTTTGCGGCGACGGAGGCTTTAATCAAAGCCGGCAATCAGACGATTGGCATTATTACCGGAGATTTAAACTTAAAGCACGCCAGGGGCCGGTATGAAGGTTATTTGCAGGCAATGAACCAGTATCAAATTCCGATTGTTGAAAAATATATTATGCATGGTGATTTTATGACGGAAACAGCCTATTCCTTAGCCCGAAAAATGTATGAACAGGGAGATATCCCGGATGGTATTGTTTGCTGCAACAATCGGACAACTTTAGGCTTTTTGAGAGCAACCAGAGAAAGAAATATGAAACTGGGAAGAGAAATTGCCTTTGTCGGAATTGACCATGTTGATGTCTTAGATATTATTGATTATAAATACTCTTATGTATCAAGAGATACCATTGAAATGGGAAGAATCGCAATGGAACTTTTAATTGACCGAATCCAAAACCCTCAAAAATATTATACTGTTAAAATTGTGCCTTATGAGTTGATTTTAAAGGGAGCGGAAAAAAAGATACGCTGAATATGCAATTCATTTTTTATAATCTATATGGGAACGCTCCCATACGAGGACGGCCTTATTTTATGCCCTGGTTTCCCTATATTTTACAAAACGGTCTTTTCTTAATTTGGAGGATAGAAAATGGAAAAATATCTTATTGCCCATGATTTAGGAACCTCGGGAGATAAAGCTACATTATTTTCCGTCAATGGAAAATTAATAAAAAATGTAATGTGTGCTTATGACACCCGTTTTTTTAACAGCACTTGGGCCGAGCAAAACCCGCTGGACTGGTGGAATGCATTTTGTTTGGCCAATCATCAATTGCTGGAGAATGTAGATAAAAGACAGGTGGCAGGAATAGCTTTTAGCGGTCAAATGATGGGTTGCGTTGTGGTAGACCACAAGGGAACTGTGCTAAGGCCGGCTATTATTTGGGCAGATCAAAGAAGTATTCAGGAAGAACAGAATATTAGAGGAAAAATTAAAGAATGGGAATTTTATCAAATAACCGGGCATAGAATCAGTTCAGCTTACAGCATTGAAAAACTGATGTGGATTAAAAACAACGAGCCGGAAATCTATAAAAAAACATATAAAATGCTGCAGCCTAAGGATTATATTATTTTCAGGCTGACCGGAAAATTGCTGACAGATTATACCGATGCTTCCGGCACGAACTGCATGGATTTAGAAAATTTAAAGTGGTCGGAAAAAATATTGGAGATTACAGGTATAGACCGTGAAAAACTGACAGAGATTCAAGCTTCTACTGATGTTGCCGGAGAAATCAGCAGCAACATCAGTCGGGAATGCGGACTGCCCGCAGGAACGCCGGTTGTTTTAGGGGCGGGAGACGGATTATGCGCAGCGGTAGGCGCCGGCAGTGTAAATGACGGAGATGCCTTTAATTATTTAGGATCTTCTTCCTGGGTGGCTTTGACTTCCAGCAGGCCGATTTTTGACAAAGAAATGAGAACATATAACTGGGCACATATGGTAAAAGGAAAGTTTTCTCCCAACGGAACCATGCAGGCTGCCGGAAATTCCTATCAGTTTATCCGAAAAATATTATGCAAAGATTTGGAAGAAAAAGCAGTTTCAGAAAAAATCAGCGTTTATGAACTGATGAACAAAGAATTAGGTCAAAGCAGTCTAGGCGCTAACGGCTTATTGTATTTGCCCTATATTTTGGGAGAGAGAAGTCCCCGGTGGAATCCGGATGCCAGGGGAGCTTTTATTGGTCTGAAGATGGAGCATCAAAGAAAAGACCTGATTCGCGCCTGTGTGGAAGGCATCATCATGAATTTATCGATTATTTTAAATGTTTTTCAGCAGGATGCCATTGATATCAAAGCTCTTAATGTTATTGGTGGCTTAGCCAAGAGCAAAGAAATTCGGCAAATTATAGCAAATGTCTATGGTTTGGAAATCCGAAAGCTTAACTGGGTGGACGAGGCAACATCTATGGGAGCAGCAGTTGCGGCCGGCGTAGGGGTTGGCGAATTAAAAGACTTTAATGATATTTCAAAATTCATAGAAATAGAAGACACCATTTTTCCGCAAAAGAATTGTTTTGAAGAGTATAAAAAATTAAAGGCAATCTTTAATCAAAGCTATGACGCTTTGTTAGGTACCTATAAAACTTTAAGCCAATGGAAAACAAAAATCATGTAGGAGGATTTGGATATGGAAGGACTGGATAAAAAAAAGTTAGCAGAAATGATAGACCAAACCCTTTTAAAACCTTTTGTGACGCTGGATGATATGAAAAAACATTGCGAGACAGCCAATCAATATGGTTTTAAAACGGTAGCCATCAATAATGCTGTGGTTGCGTACTGCGCTAATTTATTAAAAGACAGCAAAACCGTGTGTGATGCCGCTGTGAGTTTTCCTTTAGGGCAATGCACTTTGGAAACCAAGATATTTGAAACGGAGGATGTCATCCAAAAAGGCGCGAAGGAAGTCGATTATGTTGTGAACTTGGTAGAGTTAAAAAGCGGCAACTGGGAATATATTGAAAAAGAAATGGCATCTGTCGCAGCAGTGTGCAATAAAAACAACGTAATTTCAAAGGTAATTTTCGAAAATTGTTATCTGACTGAAGATGAAAAAAGAAAGCTTTGTCAAGTTGCGTTAAAGGTACGTCCGAACTTTATCAAGACGTCTACCGGATTTGGCAGCGGTGGTGCAACCGTAGAAGATATCCGATTGATGAAATCAGTAGTGGGCGATGAGATTAAGATTAAGGCGGCCGGTGGAATTCGAGATCTTCAGACAGCCCTGTCCATGATCCGGGCAGGAGCATCAAGAATCGGCACCAGTTGTGGAACGCAAATTATAGACGAACTGCAATAGGAGGAGAGTTTATGAAATATGGAATTTATTATGCATACTGGGAAAAACAGTGGGGTGCCGATTATCGAAAATATGTGGAAAAAGTTTCTGCTCTTGGTTTCGATATTTTGGAAATATCCTGTGCCGGACTTAAAAACATGAAAGAAGATGAAATAAAAGCCCTGAAGGAAGCTGCAGAAAAACACTCGATTACTTTGACCGGAGGATATGGGCCGCGGAAAGAAGAAAATATTGCATCAGAGGATGAAAAGACAGTTCAGAATACTTTCGCTTTTTGGCGAGATACTTTTGGTGTTATGGAAAAATTGGAAATAAAAAAAGTAGGTGGCGGCTTGTATTCCTATTGGCCGGTAGATTATCGGCTGCCAATTGATAAAGCAAAGGATTTGCAGCAAAGCATTAAACAGATGAAGAAGCTGGCCGATTTAGCGTCGGATTACGGAATTACTCTTTGTATGGAAGTTCTGAACCGGCACGAAGGATATCTCTTAAACACAGCCAGAGAAGGAGCGGATTATGTAGATGCCGTGGGCAAAGCAAATGTGAAGCTGATGCTTGACACCTATCACATGGCATTTGAGGAAGATTCCTTTGAGGAAGCAATTGAAATTGCCGGCAATAGATTGGAACACTTGCATATCGGAGAAAACAACCGAAAAGTTCCGGGACAAGGTAAGTTAATTCCCTGGGAAAAGATTGCCGGCACTTTAAAAAAAATCGGCTATAACGGGGATGTTGTAATGGAACCATTTGTCATTCCCGGCGGAGAGGTGGGAGCCGATATCCGAGTTTGGCGGGAATTAATTTCCGATACCAGTGAAGCAAGTTTAGACAAAGATGCAAAAGAATCCTTGCGTTTTATAAAAAATATCATGGAGGGGTAGGATGAAAAGTGGGTTGGCTCATATAGGTATTTTAGTATCTGATTTGAATATTTCTCAAACTTTTTATGAACAAATTCTTGGCTTTCATAAAATTTGGGAAAATATTAACCCATCCAAAGAAGGCGATGTAAAAGTAGTATTTGTTGAGAAAGATGGCTTGATCATTGAGTTGATTAAAATGCCGAAATTGCAGGAAAGGGGGGACGGAATTGTTGATCATTTTGCAATCTCGGTAAACGATTTGGAAGGGGTGATAGAAGAACTAAAAGAAAAAGGAGTTGTCTTTGAAAAAGACAGTTACTGCAAAGCGCCTCAGGTTTTTGCAAGAGGCTCAAAATGGGTAATGATGAGAGGGTCGGATAATGAGCGAATCGAATTAAATGAGAGATTATAATCAACCAAGTGTCAAAAGATGATAAATCTTTCTGCCGGGAAATCCCGTAGAATTTCATGCTTTTGATGCTGGTGCCGAAGCGGCAAAAGGCAGAAAATCACGTCACTTAAGGCTGCTGGAAAGGAAAAGAATAATGAAAAAAATCATAGCTTTTACTTTAACAATATGTATGTTGGTAGTTTTATCAGGATGCGGTCAAACAAATCAGAATTCCAGTCAACAAACAAATCAGACCAATGAAACCGGAAAAACCGAGGGAGAAAAAACCGAAAACGGAAAAAACGAAAACGGAAAAACAGCAACAGAAGAGAAAAAAAGCTTCGATATCATCTGGGTATCCTGTTCTACTGAGTCCGAATTTTGGCAGTATCAGGAAATTGGTATGAAAAATGCGGTTAAGGATATGGAAGCCGAACATGGGATTTCTATTAATTTCACTACGGTCGGCCCGGCAACAGAGGCGGAAACGGAGAGTTACATCAGAGCCTTTGAAAATGCAATTGCAGCCAAGCCTGCTGCTATTATAAGTGCAACTCAAGTTCCGGATTCAACTCGTTCAATTGCAAAAGAAGCGATGAATATGGGGATTGTTGTGAATTTTACAAACTGCGGCCTGGAAACAATAGATTCAACCGAGTTTTCCGATTGCTATAATCAGTATTACACAACGGTGAGTGCCGATGTGGGAGATTTAGCCGGAAAAATCATGCTGGAGAAGCTAAAAGAAGCAGGTATTCCGCAAAAAGGAATCATTGCTATGGAATTTTCCAATGTTAATCCTTCTCTCCAGCCCAGAATGGATAATTTTAAGGCATATATCGAAGCCAATTCTGAAATTAAGGTATTGGATACCCTTTATAACAATAATAGCTTAGAGCAGGCTCAAGCCGATATTGAGAATCAAATCGCTACCTATGGCGACCAATTGATTGGAATCTATGGAGCCAATAATATTTCGGGCGATGGAATTGCTTTGGCAGTAGAAAATGCCGGAATTAAAGACAAAGTTATCACTATTGGCGTGGATTCTGATCCTACCGAGATAAAGGCACTGGAGAATGGCACTTTGGACTGTATCATTGTCCAAGACGCGTATGGACAAGGTTATGCTGCGCTTAAAAATGCAGTGGAAACCTTACTTCAAGGGAAAAATCCAGAAAAAGAACAAAAAGTTACCATGCCTCCAGAAGCGGTTACTACTGAAAATATGAAAGAAGATAAGTACGCTGCACTGTTAAACCCGAATCTGTTGGCAAAATAAAATCCAGAGCTGCTGTAACTGGCTTTTGGATTTTTATTAAAAATGTTTTGGGCGTTGGATTGCGGCGGCGGCGCCTGTTCTGCTGAAAGTATCGTTTTAGCGGAACAGGCGCTGTCGACGCAAAATTTAGATGCGGTTTTTAAGGCTGTCTGCCTTTTACAGCGGAGGAAATATGGAAGATAATATTATCTTAAAAATTGAGAATATTGTAAAGACATATCCAGGAGTTCGAGCATTGAAAGGAATCAGCACCACTGTCAAAAAAGGAGAGGTGCGGGCGCTGGTAGGAGAAAACGGTGCCGGAAAATCCACGCTTATAAAATGCATTATGAGAGTAGAGCCTCCTACCGAAGGAAGTGCCGGGATCAATGTAAATGGAAAGTTTGAATCAGCCAAAACCGTTACGGATGCTGCCAGATTGGGAATGTATGCCAATTATCAGCATGTAAATATTGCTAAAAATTTAACGGTTGCTGAAAATTATTTTTTAGGTCGATTGCCTAAAAATTCTTTTGGATTGGTGGATTGGAAAAAATTAAACGCCGAAAGCCAGAAAATTATTGATAAGTTTGGTTTAGCTATCAATCCGCAGGATATCATCAGTCAGTTACCGGTTGCCATGCAGGCCATGATTACCATTAGTAAAATTTCAGTGAATTCAAATACTCGTTTGGTTATTTTTGACGAGCCTACGGCGCTTTTGGAAAATGATAAGGTACAGACGCTGTTTCGTTATATCCGAGAATTAAAGGCGCAGGGCATAAGTGTTATTTATATTTCCCACCGATTGGAAGAGGTTATAGAAATTTGTGATACCGTTACTATTATGAAAGATGGGGAATATGTAGAAACAAGAAATGTCAGTGAAGTAAATAAGGATTATTTGATCTCGAAAATGGTCGGGCGGAAAATGGCAGATATATATAATATCCGGCATCAAGTTCCAGGAGAAGAAGTTCTTAAAGTATGCAATCTTTATGGTGAAAAGTTTAAAAACATAAGTTTTACCCTGCACCGGGGCGAAATTTTGGGATTTTTTGGCTTGGTGGGAGCTGGCCGCAGTGAGGTCATGCGTGCTATTTTTGGAGTAGAAAAGGTTTATTCTGGAGAGATTTTTATTTCAAAAAAGAAGGCCAAAATAAGATCCGTTAAAGATGCGATGATGTATAAAGTTGGATTTTTAACAGAAGATCGCCGAAGCGATGGACTGGCTCTTTCGCAAAGCGTAGAACTAAATATAAACATGTATTCTTATGATCTGATTAGCCGCATTGGAATTGTAGATGTGAAGCAGGAGAAAAAAAGAGCGTTGGAATATAAGGAAAAAATGCAGATAAAAACGCCGGGGATTCAGCAAATTGTCAACAATCTTTCCGGCGGCAATCAGCAAAAAGTTGTAATTTCCAAGCTTCTGTGCCGCGATCCGGATATTTTGATTTTTGATGAACCAACGGTGGGAATTGATGTTGGCGCTAAGGAAGAAATATTTAAATTAATTGAAAGTCTTGCAGCGCAAGGAAAAGGAATTATTATTATTTCTTCTTATCTGCCGGAAGCAATGGGGCTTTCTGACAGGATGGCAATCATGGCTGAGGGCCATATAGCCGGTATGGTTGAAGCCGGTGAACTTAAAAAAATGAGTGAGGAAGATGTTTTGAGGGTAGCTTCTACGATTTATGATGAGGAGGTAGCACAGTGAAAGCGGAAGAAAAGAGGATGTCTCAGAAGGACGGCCTGAGAAGAATTCTAATGAAAACAGAAATTTCCATGATATTTATTATTGCTATATTATTTATCTTTGCTTCTCTGGGAACTCAAAATTTCTTAACGACCTATAATTTAACTAATATTTTAAAGCAATGCGCCATTATCGGGGTAATTTCTATTGCCCAGACTTGTATTATTATCACAGGCGGCATTGATATCAGTTGCGGGGCAATTGTTGGCTTTTCAACTTTGATGGCGGCAATGGGCCAGGCCCGATGGGAAATCGGCATTTTTCCGTCCATCCTTCTGGCGGTAGCTGCCGGTATTGTTTGGGGCAGCGTTAACGCAGCATTAATTCACGAGTTTAAAGTGCCGGCTTTTGTTGCGACATTAGGCACACAAACGATTATAAGAGGGCTGATCAAGGTCATCTCTAACGGCGGAACGGTTTCCGGCATTGCGACCCAATTTGCCGATTTTGCCAGCAGTAATTTTTTGGTTATTCCTAAACTGGCAGTTGTTTGGGGAATGATAGCGGTTTTGGTATTCTTATTGCTGCGCTATACGGTTTTTGGCCGAAATCTGTTTGTATTAGGAAGCGGAGTGGAAGTTGCCAGACTAAATGGAATTTCTATTCGCAAAACAACCTATGCGGCTTATGCTTTTGCCGGATTTTTATATGGCATAGCAGGAGTTATGCTGGCGGCAAGAATTAACTCGGCAATTCCTACTGCCGGCGAAGGCTATGAAACCAACGCAATTGCAGCCAGTGTTTTAGGCGGAGCGTCTCTGGCCGGAGGCCTGGGTTCCATTGCCGGAACAGCACTCGGAACAGTACTTATTATATTGATTGATAATGTCGGTACCCAGTTTGGCATTCATTCTTTTGTGATGCAGGTAATAACCGGATGCGTTATCGTAGTAGCCATAGTGGCGGATCAGTTAAAAAAGCATCCGCTTGGATTTAAAAGCTATTTAAAAAGACAAAAAAATAGTTAAAAAAGCAGTTTTTCTCCTTTTAATAACTCAACTTTCCCCTGCTCGAAGTGCTGCGCGCTTCTGCCCGGGCGGGCGGTCTGCCTTGGTCGAAAGCTCCGCTTTCTGCCCGGGTGGGCGACCTACCATAGTCTTTTTTTGGCCATATCCCGCTCAAGGAGAGGGTGCCCTGTCGAAACGCTTCGCATTTCTGCGCGGGCGCGCAACCGGGATGGGCTCCACTATCGGCGATTTGCTCCGCAGTTCGCCTAACGTTCTTGCCCATCCAACGAGCCTAAAAAGACTGTTCTGACGAACATAGGAAAGCTGAGTTAATAACCATCAAAAATCATAAATAGAATAAAACTATAAGAATTGTAATGAATTTTTAATATAGTTTATGGATAAATTATGCTATAATAAATCGTGTTAGGCCAAAAGGCATAACTTTGCCCTGTGTGCGGGCGGCATTTTACAAAAAAGACAGAAAGCGAAGGAAAATGAGCGATTATAAGCTTCTGGCCCAAAACAAAAAGGCCTATCACGATTATTTTATTGAAAAGAATTATGAAGCCGGAATTGAGCTGGTTGGGACGGAAGTAAAATCCATTCGTATGGGTAAAGCGTCCATCAAAGAAAGCTACATTAAGATTATCAGTGGCGAGATTTTTGTAGTGGGCATGCATATTACGCCGTATGAAAAGGGAAATATTTTCAATAAGGATCCTTTGCGGACGCGCAAGCTTTTATTGCACCGGAAAGAAATCAATGCTTTAGCCGGAGCGACGGCAGCAGACGGATATACGATCATGCCGCTGAAAATTTACTTAAAAGAAGGCCTGATTAAAATGGAAATCGGTCTGGCCAAAGGAAAAAAGCTGTACGACAAACGAGAGACTTTGAAAAAGAAAGAAATTAGCCGGACTGCCGAACGAACCTTTAAGGTTAAACTTTAGTACGGGGGTGTCTTGGATTCGACAGGGTTTTTGCAGTTAAAGAAGCCATTCGTAGTTCGGGGCTACGTTAAAACTCGAAACTTAAAATTAAACGCTGAAGATAATTTAGCATTTGCAGCCTAATTAGGCGGCTGTCCGTCCTGTTCGCTCACTGACAGGGGCACGGGCATCAGATTGGTGAGGCACTTCGCATCGAAAGCTTTGACGGTGAGGAAGAAATATGAAGCTACTAAAACTGGCAGTCTGTCTTTGGACGGTCGGCAGAGGGAATGAAAAAACAAAGACTGTAATGGGAGATGCTTTAATGAATAGGATTTTGGACAGGGGTTCGATTCCCCTCACCTCCATTTGATTCGGCGATCAAGGTATTGAAAAGGGTATGAAAGGAGAACGTGATGAGATTAAAAAGTTTAAAAAGAGCATTGCTGTTTGGTGCCGCAGTGGGAGCAGGAACGTACGCATATAAAAAATACGAGGAGCTGAAGGTTTTTTATAATGAAGTAATCACTGGTAACAGTAAGACTTTGTATTATAATTCGGATTTTGAAGATGATTCGGTAGCAGCGTTGGGTGCGTCGGTTAAATTGAATTTCTTAGGTGTTCATCCGGAAAGTCCATCGGTTTATTTGAATGTTTTTGCGCTGGTCAGTTCAGTCAGTATTTTGGTGCCGGATGAGTGCCGGGTGATTTTGGACGGCAATAACACCGCCAGCAGCGTTTCGGTATCAGAACCCGATAATGAGGAAACGGAAAAGGAATTTACTTTGTATATTGATTATAAAGCAACGGTGTCCTCGATCCGGATTGTTTATGAAAGCGCTTTGAAAAATGAAGATAGCTGCGGCTGCTGTTGCTGCTCGCATGAGGATGTGGCCGAAACTGTGGAATGTGATTGTGACTGCGTAGAAAATATAGAAGAAGAACCGATAGCCCCTGAAAAATAAGTGGATGCGGGACATTATGAAATTATTAGATAAATTAGAAAGAAAAATCGGCTGGCTGACAATTCCCAACCTGATGGTTTATATCTTAGCCGGAAATGCAATTGTTTATGTCATGCAAATGGTTTTTTCATTTGACTTAACTGAGATGTTAGCCTTTAACCGAGAAGCCATTTTAGCCGGACAGGTGTGGCGGATTATCAGCTTTATTTTTATCCCGCCGGCAGGGTTTTCCGGCAGTATAATGAGTACTTTCATTGCGGCACTGGTGATTTTCTTTTATTACAGCATTGGCCGGCAGTTGGAGTACGCCATGGGTTCTTTTGCTTTTACCATGTATTATCTGCTCGGCATGCTGGGTGTAATTTTGGCCGGCAGTATCTTCGGCGGCAATATCAGCGGTATTTATTTAAATTCTTCGCTGTTTTTTGCTTATGCGGTTTACTTCCCGGATGAAATGATTTTATTTATGTTTTTTATTCCGATTAAGATTAAATATATTGCTTATTTCAGTGGTGCGATGCTGGCGATTTTGTTTGTGCTGACTTCTTTAACCGGTAAAATTTTAATCATCACTGGCCTGATTAATTTTTTGATCTTTTTCGGCAAAAGCTTATTTTCCGGGCGTATCGTTCATATCGGCAGCCGACAGCGGCAGCGCAGGCAGTGGAAAGTAATACAGGGTGGTCGAAATCCCTATCAAGCCGGATTGGCATCGCAGTCAGCAGCTAAGCACTGCTGCGAAGTTTGCGGACGGACGGAGTTATCCTCTCCTGAATTGGAGTTTCGATATTGCTCGGCTTGTGAAGGTTATCACGAATACTGCATGGAGCATTTGCATCAGCATACCCATAAAAAAGCGGGAGAAGCATAGACAAAACTTGAATTATAAGCATTTTTGTAAGACTTTGCCTTTTGACTCAAACAGTCAGTCGGCAAAGTCTTTTTTATAAATACAGAGCAGCAATAAGTTATTTTCTTAACGAAAAGAAAAGGGAAAGCTTTAAAAATCTACCAAAAGTAATGGATTCCTTTTTGTGTATTCTGTATACATTCGTTTGTTTTTAAACATTCTATAAACATTAATCAACGCCTTGATAATCAAAAAAATAACAATCATTGATTTTTTATTAAAATTTGTTTATATTATAAAGGGTTAGGCTGAATTATAAGTGATAAATTGGGGACAAATATTGGATCGGGTGGTTTCGATCTTGTTTTGAAATGCCTGATTTGTACATCGGCCGCGGCGAATATTCGAAAGAGCAGCAAGATAGGTTAAGGAGGCGAATAGAGAGTGTCTAACACATTTCATGGGGGAATTCACCCCTCGTATTCCAAAGAATTTACGAAAACAATTCCCATCCGGGACGTAACGCCGGGTGAAACGGTTACTATTTTAATGCAGCAGCATATCGGCGCGCCATGCAAACCGATTGTCAAAGTCGGTGACGAAGTTTTAGCCGGGCAAAAAATAGGCGATAGTGATGCATTTGTATCATCGCCGGTACACAGCAGCGTTTCCGGAACAGTGAAAAAGATTGTTAAAGTTTTGCAGCCAAACGGCTCTAAGGGAGATGCGGTTATTATTGCCAACGACGGGCAGTACCGCCGCACCCAGATGGAAGTGAAACCGTTATCGGAACTTTCCAAGGAAGAGATTTTGCATTTAATCCGGGAAGCGGGTATCGTCGGCTTGGGCGGCGCAGGCTTTCCTACACATATCAAACTGAATCCGCCAGCGGATAAAAAAATTGAATATATTTTAATTAACGGAGCCGAATGTGAGCCGTACCTTACTTCCGACCATCGGATTTTGGTGGAGGAGCCGGCCGCAGTGGTACGGGGACTGGAAGTTATTTTGACGCTCTTTCCCGAGGCACAGGGCATTATCGGTATTGAGGATAATAAGCTGGATGCGATTGCGGCGATGGAAAAAGCCATTGCTGGAAAAAGCCGGATGTCGGTTTGCGTGATGGAAACCAAATATCCGCAAGGTGCCGAAAAACAGCTGATTTATTCCGCCACCAAAAGAAAAGTGCCGAGCGGCAAACTCCCGGCTGATGTCGGCTGCATCGTGGATAATGTCGATACTACGGTGGCCATCGGTCAGGCAGTGTTAGAGGGAATTCCGCTGCTGCGCCGGATTATTACCATGTCGGGCGAAATGTACGATCAACCGGCCAATTATCGCGTGCCGCTGGGCATATCTTATCGCCAGCTGATTGAAATGTCGGGCGGTCACCCGGAGGAAGCCGTTAAAATCATTCACGGTGGACCGATGATGGGGTTAGCTATGTTTGACTATGATGTTCCGGTCATGAAAACTTCATCCTGTATTTTGCTGCTGTCGGACAAAGAAGCGGCTATTTGTCAGGAAAGTGCCTGCATTCGCTGCGGCCGCTGTACGAGGGCGTGTCCGATGAACTTACTGCCTCTGGAACTGGATCGTTTTGCCAGAAACGACGATGAGGACAGATTTTTACGCTGTCATGGCTTAGACTGTATTGAATGTGGTTCTTGTTCCTATGTCTGCCCGGCCAAACGGCATCTGGTTCATTCTATCAGAGTCAAAAAGCGGGCATTAATGGCTAAAAAACGAGCATAATCGGAGGTGGAAAAATGCTAAATATTGTTTCGTCATCTCCTCATATCAGGGATAACGCCAGTACCAAATCCATTATGCGGGATGTTTTAATCGCGCTGGCACCGGCGACTTTATGGGGATTCTATGTTTTTGGATTAAACGCAATTATCAATGTAGCGCTGGCTGTCGGCTCGGCGGTACTGTTTGAATATTTATATCAAAAGATTTTAAAAAAGCCGATTACCATCGGTGATTTGTCGGCGGCTGTTACTGGTCTCCTGCTGGGTCTGAACCTGCCATCGGGACATTATTATTTCGTGCCGATTTTAGGCAGTTTTATTGCCATTATTATTGTAAAGCAGTTATACGGCGGACTCGGGCAGAACTTTATGAATCCGGCGCTGGTTGGCCGTGCTTTTCTGCTGATCTCCTTTGCTGGTTATATGACAACTTGGCCGTTAGCCGGTCAAAGCGGTCGTTTTACCGGAATTG
>CAUUKX010000003.1:0-57901 GCA_963545585.1 uncultured Lachnospiraceae bacterium | reverse complement strand
CCGGCTGCTGACGGCGGTATTTTTGCATATCGGATGGCTGCATTTGCTGATGAATTTGGCGGGACTCTTTATTTTTGGCAGCCGGCTGGAAAGGCAGATATCGGCCGGGGAAATGGCGCTTATTTATTTGGGCGGCGGAATCGCCGGCAATTTGGCCAGCCTTTTGTATCACTGGCTGGGTCAGGATTATCGGGTAGTGGGAGCAGGCGCCAGCGGCGGGATTTATGCGCTGATGGGAGCGCTCCTGACGGTTACTTATTTAACCAAGAAAAGAGCCGGCGGACTGGATGCTTATGCCATTTTTCTTTACTTTATCATTGGCTTGGCGGCAGGGGCGGCCAATATGCAGATTGATTTGGCGGCTCATTTGGGCGGTTTTGTTCTGGGGCTTTTGCTGGGAGTACCGTTTACCCAAAGGCGGAAAGTACAACTAAATGACGGAAATGGCGAAAATGACGAAAATGGAGAGGGATATGAATAAAAGGGAGATACAGGCCTATGGAGAATGGCAGCAGGCATTAACCGGCATCCATTCACTTGACGAAAAATGGCAGGCAGTTCCGGCGGCGGTTATGCTGATTGCGGAAAATGCGGAGGAAATAGAAAGTTTAAAAACCGACAGCCGGATGAAACAGCTGCTGGCAACTCTGCTACAAAAAGAAAATGATGTTTTTTTCGGGGCATGGCGCACCGATGCGGCACTGCCGCCGGCAAATGATTTATCAGAAAAAGAGCGGGGAGAATTAACCGTGGCGCTGCATCGGGAGATTAGCCGGGTTCGGCCCGGGCTGATTATCAGTTTTGGCGATTTTCTGCTGAAAACCTTGACCAAGCGCTTGGATTTTCAAATTGATTTGACGGAAGACCAGCTGTACATGATTGATTTGGCGGGGCATAGCTATTGTCTTTATCCCATGCCGGAAGTTTCTCGGCCCGATTGGGAGCAGGCGCTGGATAAGCTAAAACAGATTGATTTTTTGCGGCTGCGCAAGATTTTAAATGAGTTTGCGGCGGCCAAGGCCAGTGAAACGGCAGGAACGGCGGAGAGCAAGGAAAAGGAAGAAAAACACAGCGTTTTTCTGGAACTGGATAAAACCGGAGATAAGAGCGGTAATAAGCGAGTGGTGGAGTCAAAAAGTGCGGCGGCGGACAGAGAGGGCGATAAAACGCCAGTGTTGCCGGAGCTGTCGATTGACCGGCAGGCCCGCAAAGCTGGCAAGAAGCTAATTATCCTTGACGCTGACCGAGAAGATACCGCAGCCGGGTATGCCTGCGGCCGGGCGGCCGAGGTTTTTACTGAACTGGGCTTGACGGTCGAAACATGGAAACTGTCAGAAACAGACGATGAAGAAGTGCTGCGGGCGTTGACGCAGGCGGCCGGAGCGGTGATTGCTCTGACGGTGGAATGGTATGGGATTGGCAGCCGGTTGCAGCGTTTTTTGGAAAGCTGTCATGCAGCCAAGCCGGAAGATATTTTAGCGGAAATGCCGCTGCTGGCGATTGTTTTCAGCCGAGATGGCTATGAGCGGGAAGCGGCGGCTTATCTGACCGAGGTTTGGCGCTTGCTGGGCGGCTGGCCGGAGCTGGAGATTACCGGTGTATTTGCCGAAGTTTCCGATTTCAGCGAAAATGCGTCCGCACTGGAAGTGATTGAAAAAAAAGCGGAGCAGTTTTTCCGTTACGGTTTAAACCAAAGCTATCAGCTGCCACAGTCAGCAGCGGCCGGGCAAATCGGGCAGCCGCCTCTGGCAGCGGCGGGCATCACGGCAGAAGCGCCGGAGACGGAGAGCGTGCAAAGGGAAAAGGCCAATGTCAAAGCTTTGTCGCACAAGCTACAGGCTAAGTTAGAGCAAAAGACCAGACAGACGAAGCAAAGTCTGGCGGAATTGATTTTGCAAAATTATGTGGGCGGGAGCGATCAGGAGTATCGTTTGCAGCTGATGATCAAAGACAAACCGGCGGAAAACACCTTTGTCCTAATTAAAAAGACAGGGATTTACGCTTATGCCGGGGAGGAAGAAGCGGTTTTGACAATCTTTGCCGAGGATGAAATTCTGCGCCGCTGTCTGGTGGGTGAACTGTCCTTTCAAAAGGCTTTTATGACCGGTCAGCTCAGCGCCAAGGGCGAATTAACGCTGCTGTATAAATTGGAGGACTTTTTTCGGGAAAACTAAGGAAAGCAACATATCTTGATAAGAAGTTTTATTATGTAGCAGCTTTTTTAAGTGGGTGACAGAAATATTTTTTATAAAAAAGGGAAGGCGGCTTTTCCCAGTACTGAGGAGAAGCCGCGGGCTGCGTTTTTTTAAGAAAGCCTTAATTTCTTACTTCGGCGAATGATGAGTAACTTGTTTAAACCGTAACGATTTTTTTATTAAAATGGCCAAAGAAGCAATGCCAAACACGAGAGCAAAGCCCAAACCGCTGTTCCACCAATTTAATAGGACCGGAGCCAACAGAATGGCAAGGATCGCACCAAGGATCATAAGAATTCGGTAAAAGGAAAAAATGCGGCCGATATACTGTTTGTCTGTATTTTCCTGCAAATAGGTGTTAAAGATAATCCCGACCAAAGAAAACAGAATTCCGGCGATGGTTAAAAGTCCAAAGTTTAAAATCGGATGGCCGGTTATTCCCCAAAGGGATAAAATTCCGCTTAAAAGAAGGACAGTTACAATATAAAAGTCAGCCGTTAATTTTTTTGCGGAAAAAAAGTATTTTATTAAAAGCGGGGATAAGAGGCCGCCGATTGCCATTGCATAACTGAAAAATACAATTCCTTCCGCTCCCCAATTCAGCAGGATATCGGAAATATGGACTTTGTAAATTTCGTAAAAACGCCCCATCATTCCCGGCAAAATGCCGATAAAGAGCAGCAATAAAAGCTCCGAGTCAGCGACAGCCTTGGCGTAGCCGTCTTTGGCGAAGCGAAAGAGCGTAAACTCTCTTTTCTCCTTTTTCTCGATAACGGAAGAATAACGGATGGTAAGCAAAATAATACCAGCGATTAGGAAGCTAATGCCGTTAATGAAAAACAACAGGGAAACACCCCATAAAAAAAGGATTCCACCAGCCAGAGCAGGAGTGATAAAGGTCGTGATTTCCCCGATGAAGGAAGAAAATGCGTTGGCTGTTCTTAAATGTTCCGGCTCGACAATTTCCTGCGTTAAACCGATAAGGGCAGGTTGTTCCAAGTCGTTCAAAGCTTGCAGCAGAAAAATCAGCAGATAAAGAATCGGCCAATTTCCAGGTGCGACAATTAAAAAGGCCAGTGAAATGGGAGCGGAGATAAGGTTGGTAAAGCAAATCAGCCGTTTTCTGGGATAGGAATCGGCCACTATGCCGGCCAAGAACTGCACGGGGATTCGCATGGCGGCGCGAATCAGCCACATAAAGGCGATAGCCGAAACACTGCCGGTTGTTTGGTAGAGGTTTATGGTTAAAGCGATATTGTACATGCTGTCGCCTAAGCCGGAAATGGTGTTGCCAATCATTAGTTTCATAAAGTTATGGTTTTGATAAATTTTATTGTATTTCATTGCGATCTCCTTCAATGACTTTCAGATTGGAAAGCTGCCGCAGCAATGTGCATTTGTGTAAAAAATAACATATGGTTTGTGATATATCAATAGATAAATTTATCTATTGTAAAAAAGAAATTGATATAATATAATTAAAATTAAGAAAAATTATCAAATTGTTGCTCTTGGTTATGTTCTTTTCCGAATACTTCCATTTCTACCCGATCATCTGCATTGGATAACATCGCAAAAAATACCAGCATAATGATATCTTTCATCTTATGCTTTATCTTTTTTTCTTGGCTGCTGTCGCTTATCGTACTTACAGAGTCTAAAACTGTTTTCATCTTTGCTTTTTCCCTTTTATAATTATGCCATATTTTTTTTATTTTAAATTCATGCGTTTGTCGTCTCAAAAAGCAAGGCCGCCTTGCCAAGGCTTTGAAAATATGATAGTATAGGCAAAAGGATAAATGAAAGAAGTATTGTTCAAGCAAAGAGGGAGGATGAAATAAAATGTCGGATTGTTTATTTTGTAAGATTGCCGCAGGGGAAATAGGTTCAGCAACGATATTTGAAAACAATGATTTTAAAGTAATTTTGGATCGCTATCCCAGCGGACGCGGGCATGCTTTGATTTTAACGAAGGAGCATTTTGACGATTTGTATCAAATGGACGGAGAAACGGCCGGCAAGCTGTTTGCTTTGGCTTCGGTTATGGCCAAGGCGCTGAAGCAGGCAACCGACTGCGAGGGGATGAATATTTTGCAGAATAACGGCGAGGCGGCCGGACAGACTATCCGGCATTTTCATTTGCATCTGATTCCCAGATATCGGGAAGATGGATTTACCTTGCCGTGGAAAACCAAGGAATATACCGAAAAAGAACTGGAAGAATTGGCGGCGGAAATCCGAAAACAGATATAGTCGCAGGAAAGAAGCGGAACTTTTCGGCATATTTCTACATAGGGAGGAAATATGAAAAGAGTAATTAGGGAGATGGGAAAGCTTTGGCTCGTGTACACACTGGGCGGGCTTTGTCTGCTGATATCGACGGCGCTTAATCTTTATAATCCGAGGCTGCTGCAGCAGATTTTGGATCAGGTCATTGTCGGTGGTCAGACCGAGCGCTTTCAAAACCTAGGGCTGATGATTTTATTGGTAACATTGGGTCGGGCGGTCAGCGGATATTTTAAGGAATTATTGTTTGATTTGGGCGGGCTGAAGTTAGCGGTATCTTTGCGGCAGCAAATGTTTGATCATATTCAGAGCCTGTCCTATGATTTTTTTGATGAAAAAAATACCGGGGAACTGATGTCCCGGGTCAAGGAGGACGTAGACAATGTTTGGATGGGGGCATCGTTTGGCTTGTTTTTAACGGTAGAAATGATTTTGATGATGGGGCTGGCGGTAGTGCTGATGCTGCGGATTCATGTCGGCCTGACGCTGATGATTGTACCGGTGCTGCCGCTGCTGGCCTATTTAACGCTCAGTCTGAACCGGACGAATGTTAAGGTGTATGAGGATATCAGCGAGCAGACGGCAACGATGAATACCACTGCCGGCGAAGACATTGCCGGTATCCGGATGGTTAAATCCTTTGCCCGGGAAAAGCATGAAGTAGAAAAGTTTTTAAAGAACAATCAGGAATATTACCGTCTGAATTATAAGCAGGCGCAGGTGCTGTCAAAGTTTTATCCGCCGATTGAGTTTATTATGAATACGCTGCCGGTTGTGTTGATTGTTGTCGGCGGGACTTATGTCATCGGCGGTCGGCTCACGATTGGCGTGCTGGTGGAGTTTTCCATGTATGCTTCGTTGGCGATGTGGCCGATGCGAATGACCGGCTGGATTGCTACATTGATGGCACAGGCGGGCTCGTCAGCCGGTAAGATTGAACAGATTTTTGCCTATCAGTCAAAAATTAAAAATTGGCCGGATGGAATCAAAAGCGGCGAGGTTAAGGGCAAGTTGCGATTTGACCATGTCAGTTTGGAGCTGGATGGGATGACGCTGCTGGAAGATATCAGCTTTGAAGTCAAGCCCGGTAAGACGCTGGCGATTATGGGCAGTACCGGTTCGGGTAAAAGTCTGATTACCAAGCTTTTGGCCAGATTTTATGATGCCAGCGGCGGCAGGATTTTGCTGGACGGTGTACCGCTGGCGGACTATGACCTGTTCTTTTTGCGGCGGCAGTTTTCTTTTGTCCTGCAAAATGTTTTCTTGTTTTCGGAGAGCATTGCCGAAAATATCAGCTTAGGGCAGGATAAAGTGATGGAGCAGAGAGAGCTGGAGCGCTATGCCAAGGCGGCGATGGCCGATGACTTTATCAGCGGCATGGAAAAGGCTTATGCAACGGTAATCGGTGAAAAAGGGATTGGTTTGTCCGGCGGGCAGAAGCAAAGAATCAGCATTGCCCGGGCATTTGCCCGCAAAAGTCCGGTGCTGGTGCTGGATGATTCGACCTCGGCACTGGATATGGAAACAGAAAAAAATATTCAGCATAATATCGCCGAATACAGTCAGATGACAAAAATCATCGTGGCACACCGAATTTCGGCGGTCAGGGAAGCCGATGAAATTTTGGTTATGGAGAACGGCCGGGTTCTGGAACGGGGTCGGCATGAGGAACTCCTTGCCTTAAAAGGCCGTTATCATGAGATTTATGAGGAACAAATGGAATTTCTGACCGAGTAAGGGGGTGAGCAAATGGAAGAAATAAGCGGTTACAAACAGGACGAAGCAGTGTCGAAGGTGGCCAAGGCGGTTACTGTTCGGCGCTTGTTTGCGTACATGAAAAAATATAAAAAAGAAGTGGCGCTGGTGCTCTTGCTGATGGCGGTGACGACGGCGGTTACGATGATTAATCCGCTGCTGGTCAAAGCGGCGGTGGATGATTATATTACCCGGGCTGATGTGCCGGGGCTGCTCCGGCTGCTGGCTCTGGCGGTGGGACTGAACTTGATTCTGGCGGTTTGCCTGCGGGCTCGGATTTTGATTATGGGCAAGGTGTCCAATTATGTGCTGCTGGAAATCCGGCAGGAACTGTATACCCATATTCAAAGCCTGGGTTTTTCTTTCTTTGACAAACGCCCGACCGGCAAGATTTTAGCCCGGGTGATTGGCGATGTCAATTCGTTGAAGGAAGTTTTAAATAACGCGGTCGTTACTTTGGTGCCGGAAGTGGTTAATATTCTGACGGTGCTGGTTATCATGCTGGCACTCAATGTCAGGCTGGCTTTGGCGGGAGTAGCCATGCTGCCGATATTAGCTGCGGGTATGTATGTGGTGGAGATTTTTGCTCATCAGCGCTGGCAGCTGCACCGACAGAAAAACTCCAATATGAATGCCTTTACCCATGAGGATTTTTCCGGTATCAGCGTGGTGCAGAGCTTTACGGCTGAGGGAAAAACCTCTAAAAACTTTGGCCGGCTGCTGAATGAGGTGAAAGACAGCTTTTTTCAGGCAGTGATTTTAACGGATTTATTTTGGCCGATTGTCCTGCTTTCATCCGGGATTGGTACTTTTTTAATTTTTTACTGGGGGATTCCGCTGGTTCGAAGCGGCGAGGTATCGGTTGGTCTGATGATTGCCTTTATCAGCTATATCCAAATGTTTTGGCTGCCGATTATCAATCTGAGTCAGTTTTATAATCAGCTGACCTCCAATTTGGCAGCGGCCGAGCGGGTCTTTGAAATCTTGGATACCGAGCCAGAGGAAAAAGAGGAAGACACGATACCGATGCCGAAAATAAAAGGCGACATTGCCTTTGAGCATGTTACTTTTTCGTATGACGGTGAAAAAGTGGTGCTGGACGATGTGTCCTTTACGGTTGAAAAAGGCGAAACGATTGCGCTGGTCGGGCCGACCGGCGAGGGCAAGACCACGATTATCAATGCTCTGGCCCGGTTTTATGAAATTAAGAGCGGCTGTATTCGGATTGACGGCCAGGATATCCGGCCGGTGTCGCTCTCCAGTCTGCGCTCGCAGATGGGCATTATGACACAGGATACGGTGCTGTTTACCGGTACGATTGCCGATAATATCCGTTATGGGAAATTAGATGCCAGTCAGGCGGAAATTGAAGAAGCAGCCAAGGCTGTCCAGCTTCATGACTTTGTGATCAGTCTGGAAAAGGGCTATGAGACCATGATTAACGATAAGGGCTCTAAACTCTCGGCCGGACAAAAGCAGTTGATTGCCTTTGCCCGCACGATGATTGCAAGGCCCGCCATCCTGATTTTGGACGAGGCTACGGCCAGCATTGATACGCATACCGAGCGCTTGATTCAGCAGGGTATTGCCAGTCTTTTAAAGGGGCGGACATCCTTTATTGTAGCGCATCGGTTGTCAACCATCAAGCAGGCCAGCCGAATCTTTTTTATTAAAAATCGGCGGATTGCGGAAATGGGCTCACATCAAGAGCTGTTAGATAAAAAGGGCGATTATTATCATTTGTATATGGCGCAGAGAGCATAAGCTGGCGGGGTTAATGGGAGGAAAAAATGAGAAAAAGCAAAAGGATTCGGGTGTTATGGGGTCTTTTTTGCTTTTTTTTCTTTTTTTGTCTTTTTTTTGTGACCAGCTGCAACCGAGAGAATAAAGCAGAGAAACGCATGGCTAAGGATGAAACCGTCCGTACTGGCTATTTAGAGACAAAATCGGTTCAGCTGCCCTATGTGGGGCTGCTGGAAAATGAGTTTGCGTTTCAGCCCATAGCCGGAACCTCTACCCGCATTGAGCCGGCGACTTATCAAAAGGCGGAAGCGCTGTGCGATTCGGCTGGTTTTCACTTTTGGGCTAAGGGCGACTGGCAAAATCATTTGTGGCGGATGGAACTGTATCAGGCGGATGACGGAAGTTTGATTTGGCAGCAAAATGATTTTGCTCTCTCTTTTCAGCCGGAAGCGTTAAAGCCGGGCGAATTGTATGTTCTGCGCTTGATTTTGACCAAGGAAATGACGGACTTTTTTTACGATTTGCCGTTTTTTTATCAGGAAAAGACGGAGTATGGTCGGATAGCAGCCGATATTGCCGCTCAGGTCAGGCAGCGGCCGAAGCCGGAAACCTTGATGGGAGAAGTGGCGCTGAAAGTAGAAGAAGCGGCGGCTGACGGCTGGATTCAGGGTCAGGCTAAGGTAACAGCAGCCATTCGCAGGCAGGAAGGGCTTGAGTATTTGGATCATTTTTACAGCTTTACTGCTGACAGCGAGGGCAATACTTGGCTGGAGGAAAAACTGCACAGCCGCAAGCGGGGCTTCTATGACAAGGTCAGAAAGGGTATAGTGCTTTCGGCTGGCGGGGAATGGCATACGTCCGGCAGCCGCTTTGTTCAAATTGAGGACGGCGAGGTATATGCCGGCGATGGGCAGGCACTTTATACTCTGTACCGGCGGGATGCCATTAATGACGATTATTTGACGGACGAGTTCAGTCCGCTTCGGTTCAGGCATATCGGCTGGCAGAATCAAAAATATTATTTTTTGGGCTATGGCACTTTTGCCGGAGATATACCGGCTTTAGGTAACCGCAGAGGAATTGCGTTTTTTGAATGGGACGGCCGGACGCTGCAAACCATTGCTTTTGCCGAGATACCGGATGCGGAGCTGGCAGTTTATGCGAATAGTCAGATTTTTACGGATGCGGTCGGGGCTGAGGCTTATTGGCTGCGGCCGGGCGGATATTTTATTTTGAACCTGCCGGAGCATGCATTCAGTAAACGGCAAATTCCGCTGCATAGCCGTTTTGACCGGGAGCAGGCTTTGGTTTGCTGGCAGGCGCAGGAGAATAAAAAAAATCAGGCGGTACTGTGGACAAGCTTGCGGCAGCCGGCAATTTATACGATTTATCAGGAAGATAAAAACCTGAAACTGTTGGCAGTCGGGCAAAAAGGAATTTATATCGGGGAATATGATGTGACGGACAGTTTGGAATATCTTGACCGCCGGGTTGTTTATCCATTGCGCCGGGTGATACTTTACTCGCTGGCGGGGCGGGAATTAGCCAGTTTACAGCCGCCGACTGGGAGCTACTTCGGTGTGCCTGAGTTTACCGGTGCCGACAGCGGTATTTTGCCGGTACTGCAAAAAAGAACAGGCAGTGCGGTGCGGCCGGGCGAAGTGCGGATTGACTATTTTCAAACTGCTGGTCAAAGCTTTGATTTCAGCGCTTTGGCATCCAAAACAAAGGATCGGGCAGTGCCACCGGCGGTCGAGCAGTTGCCGGGCAAGGCGGATGATTTTTACGGCTGGCCGCTGCGCTTGGTCAGCGGCACAGTTCAAAAAGCAGAAACGGGGAAGGGTAAGATTGCGGTGCTGGATTGGCGCAATGTTTTTGCGGACAGCGGGTATTTCGCTCAGGCTGGTGCGGACAGGATTTTTGCCGAAGATTTACGGGCGGCATTGCTGCAAGCGCAGACCATGCCGACTTATCAGATTTATTATAAAAACGGGGAAAAAGAGCCGAAAAAGTTATACGACAGTGACTGGCTGACCGAAAGTGCGTGGATTAATGGTTTTCCGACAGTTTGCCAGTTGCCGGAGCTTCCCCGGGGATGTGAAGTTACGGCGCTGTCTATGTTGCTGGGCTATTATGACCCGGCGCTGCCGGATCGCTTTGCGCTGGCGGAGGAACTTTTGGAGCATGGCCGTTCCTTTCAGCCGGCTTCGGCCTATCAGGTGGATATGAAGGAGGCGTTTGCCGGTTCAATTCATGACGCTAAGGCGGCCGGGCTGGGGGTTTATATTGAACCGATTTCGGTGCTGGCTCGCCGCTATCTGGGCAGCCGGGCACAAAATATCACCGGTGCTTCGCTGTCGCAGATTTTGACCTTTGTCAGCCACGGTCAGCCAGTACAGATTATCAGTTCAAATATGGCGGCAGTGCCGGATGCGCTCAAAATTTCATGGCAGACGGAAAACGGTTATATGGAAATTACCTACCGGGAGCACAGCGTGGTGGTGGTTGGTTTTGACGGTGCTTTTATTTATTATGCCGATCCTTTGACTGGCCGGGTGGAAAAAAGCCCGAGGGCAAGCTTTGAAGCTGGGTATGCGGCGTTTGGCCGGCAGGCGCTGGTGATTACGGAGTAAGTTGACAAGGCCCGGATTTTTAGTTATACTGAAAACGGCAAAGGGAACTTTCATAGAGGCGGTTCGCCGGATAAGATTGCGCCGGAAATGGCGATAAAGATATTTTGCGGGCTGTTTGCAGCCAGAGAATTCATAGAACAGAAAGGCGAAAGTTTTGAATAGGATTGAAATACCGCCTGTGGTGGCCGAGGTGCTGGAGATTTTGCAGGCCGGCGGTGAGCAGGCTTATATTGTCGGTGGCTGTGTCCGGGACAGCATCATGGGGCAAGTGCCGAAAGATTGGGATATTACCACCTCAGCACGGCCGCTGCGGGTTAAGCAGCTTTTTCCGCGAACGGTTGATACCGGCATTAAGCATGGCACTGTTACGGTGCTGCACCGGCGGGAGGCCGTTGAGGTTACAACTTTTCGGGTTGACGGTCAATACGAAGACCATCGCCATCCCAAAGCGGTTAGTTTTAGCGAATCGTTAAAAGAGGATGTGGCCCGGCGGGATTTTACGGTTAACGCCATGGCCTACTCACCGCAGCGGGGAGTGATTGACTATTTTGGTGGTCAGGATGATTTAAAAAAGGGTCTGATTCGCTGTGTCGGTCGGGCGGAAGAGCGATTTGAGGAAGATGCGCTCCGGATGCTCCGGGCGGTTCGTTTTGCGGCGGCACTGAACTTTAAGATTGAAGCGGCTACGGCGGAGGCGATTCGGCAGAAAAAGGAACTGCTTCGGGCAGTCAGTCAGGAAAGGATTCGGGTGGAGTTTGTTAAAACCTTAGCCAGCAATCATCCTGAATATTTGTCTTATTTTGTCCGCTACGGCTTGGCGGCTTATTTTATCCCCGAGCCGGAACTGCCGGCCGAGGAAAACGCTGTTTTCTACAATCGGCTGAAAGCACTGATGCCGGAGGGAATGGCCCGGCTGGCTTATTTATTCTGCGGCGGTGAAAAAAAACTGCCGGCTCAGGACGTAAAACGAATTTTACGCCGTTTGACCTTTGATAACCGGACAACGGACATCGTGACAGCTGTGGCTGCCAATCGGGATTTGGAAATTTACTTAGAGGATTATTTTTTTCGCTGTCAGCTTTCTCGGCTGGGAGAAGAGGTTTTTACGATTCTGCTGCAATTGGCCGCAGTTGAGGGCCGGTTTTCTCCGGCCGAAACGGAGGCATATTTGGCCAGGGCGCGGCGTCAGCCGGTGCGGATTGCGGATTTGGCAGTGGGCGGCCGGGATATTATGGCTTTGGGCATTGGTGAGGGCAGGCAGGTGGGCGAGTGTTTAGACCGGCTTTTACAGATTGTGCTGCGTGACCCGGCGGCAAATACTAGGGAGCGGCTGCTGATGCTGGCAGCGGAAAAGCGGATGGAAAGTTGAGTAAATGATACTATAATATGATTACAGTTCAGGCAGGACATTTGTAATTCGTTGAAATGAATTTCGCCGAATTACGAATGTGATGTTAGCAAATAGATATTTATGCATGATACTGTCTGTGAAAGCAAGTTTTTCCGAGCGGTATCAAACAGAAATACAGCTTGCCCGGACTGTAACAAACTATCAGGAAGGAGAATATCATGGCGCAAAAAGCAGAGAAAACTATTTTGTTTGTTACCTCAGAAAGCGGACCGTATAAAGCTTCGGGTGGGTTGGCTGATGTCGCTGAGGCTCTGCCGGTGGCATTTCGAAAGCAAAATGTCAATATGGTCAGGGTCATGCCCAAATACCGGGGAATTGAGGAAAAATATCAGCTGACAAAGCTCCATGAGTTTATCGTTGAGATTACCAACCGGCCGATGGTAGCTGCGGTGTACCAGCATGAGTTGGATGGAATCAAAACGTATTTTATCGGCAATGCCCCTTTTTTTGAAAGGGAAAAGTTGTACGGCTATGAGGATGACAGCGTTCGCTTTGGCTTTTTCAGCAAGGCGGTAGTGGAAATGCTGATTTCAATCGGGTTAAAGCCGGACGTTATTCATGCCAATGACTGGCAGACGGCACTGATTGGCATCTTTTTGAAGCAGGACTACGCGACGCTGGATTTTTATCGGGATATTAAAATGGTGTTTACCATTCACAATTTGCAGTATCAGGGTGTATTTGAGCGGGATGTGCTGGAGAAACTGAATCTGTCGCCGAAATATTTTAACAGTGAAGCGGTTGAGTATTACGGCAAGGTTTGCTTTATGAAAGCAGGAATCGTTTATTCCAATGCCATTACGACGGTCAGTCAAACCTATGCCAAGGAAATTCAGACACCGGAGTTCGGCTATGGACTGGATGGGCTGCTGCGTAAATATTCGCATAAGATTTACGGTATCATCAACGGGATTTATTATGATAAGTATGACCCGGCCAATGATGAAGCGCTGGCATTTCGATTTGATGCTGGGAATTATAAAAAAGAAAGAAGTAAACAGCAGAAAGCTTTTCGTGAGCAGATTGGTCTGGCGCCGTCGGCTGAGCCGATGCTGGGCGTGGTAACCAGACTGGCCGAGCAAAAGGGAATCGACCTGATTTTGGCGGCCATGAAGAAACTGGCCAGAGAAGGCGTTCAGTTTGTAATTTTGGGTTCGGGCGAAACCTATTATGAAGCGGCTTTAAAGGACATGGCCAATCAATATCCCGGCCAGATTGTAGTGATTACCGAGTTTAATCCGGCGGTTGCCCGGCAGATTTACGGTTCGGTTGATATGTTTTTAATGCCGTCGCTGTTTGAGCCCTGCGGTCTGTCCCAGATGTACAGCCTGCGCTACGGTGCGGTGCCGATTGTCCGTAATACTGGCGGCCTCAGCGATACCATTATCGGCTATGAGGATGATCCGGAACGAGCCACCGGCTTTCGTTTTTCCAATTATTTTTCCAATGATTTTATTGAGGCAATCCGGCGGGCGATTGGTTGCTTTAAGGAGCCGAAAGTATGGAATGAGATTATGCAGCGGGGCATGGTAACCCGATTTTCCTGGGATGGCAGTGCCAAGGAGTATTTGGCTTTGTACCAGAGTATCTTAAAGGAAGATGAACACTAAGAACGGAGAAAACAGTGAAGAGAGTATTGACGGCAGCAGCGGTGGGAATTGCGCTGCTGCTTTTGGCCGCTTATATTTTTTATATCCGGCCACATTATTATTTGTTTAACGGCGGAAAGATTGAGTTTGCACCGGAGTTTCGGCAGGAATTGATACAGGGACAGTATTTGCAAATTTTGCCCTATGAGGACACGCTGTATTTTTGCAGTCGGGAGGGCTTGGAAAAAAGAAACTTAGACGGCAGCAGCCAGTGGACGAAGCCTTTTCAAATGCTGGCTCCTCTGCTGAAGCAGGCGGGCGATTATCTGGTGGTAGCCGATATTTTGGGGCATGATGCTTTGTTGTTTGATAAGAATGGTTTTTTGGCCGGCATCCGGGAAAACTTTCCGATTGTCAGTGCCTGGCTGAGTGAAGGCGGACAGTTGGTTTTGGTGCTGGAAGCGGATTTGGAAAACAAGATTAAGGTTTACAGCCGGGAAGGCGTGCCGCTGATTGAGCGGGGTTCGGTTTTAAGGCAGGACGGTTATCCGGTTGCGGCGGCATTATCCGGTGATGGCCTCAATCTGGCGACTTCCTATGTGGACGCTTTAAATGGCGGTATTCACTCTCAAATCACCATGTTTGGCTTTGCCGATTATCATGAGGACTTGGATGAATTTATCCTTCGGGCGGATGCCTATGAGGGGGAATTGATGCCGGAGCTGCATTATTTCGGTCAGAAAATGCTGTGGGTGATCGGCAATCGTTCGGCTTATCTGTATCCGATGTCGGGCAGCAAAGAGCTTTACTCTGCGCCTTTAAAGCTTGATGTGGACGGCGACCTCCTGGCGGTGTATTATACCAAAAACGAAACGCTGCTCTATACCGATACCAAGGAAATTGGTGAGCGCCGTTATCGGCTAAAGGTGTACCGCATGGGCGGTGAGCTGGTTCAGGAGCTGTTTTTTGCCTATGAGCCTAATTTAATTAGTGCCCAGGCGGATGAGTATTTTGTGGCCGATCAGGAAAAAATTACCAAGTATCAGGGCAGCCGGATGATTTGGCAGTATCCCTTTCATGAACGGCTGAATGCTTTTTATGAGGTTGCGGCTGACCGCTATTTGCTGATTCAGCCAATGAGTTATACTGTTTGGAAAAAAACGGAATTGGACTAAAGATAGAGGAATGGCGGATGCTGAAAACAGTTGCGATATCATTCCGGCGGCAGTTTAATTTTTATGGAAGAAAGGGAATAAATAATGATGAATATGGCAGATTTGGTGATAATAGCGGTGCTGCTTTTGGGGATTGGATTGGGAGCGGCACTGGGAGCGATTCGGATGGTGCTTTCGCTTTTATCCTCTTTTGCAGCGGTAGCAGCGACCTTCTTTGTTCAGCCCCTGCTATTACCCTTGTTGTATAAATACACCAACCTGTATGACACTTTACTGAAGCTGATTTTGCGTAATGTTGATTTGGCAGCGGTGGCGGAAAAACTGACCGATCCGGCGGCGACGCCAGCTGGTATGGAGCTCAGTCCGCAGATATTGGCACTTTTGGGCAAGAAATTGGGCAAGACCGGACTGCTGGAGAATGTCAGGATGCAGATTGGACAGAATTTGGCAGGAATTGCCATGCAGATTGTATCGTTTTTTATTGGTTTTGTGTTGATTTTGATTTTATTTGCTCTGATTAGCCGGCTGCTTTCGGGCGTCGCCAGACTCCCGATTATCCGGCAGCTGAATAAGGCGGTCGGAGCGGCGCTAGGGGGGATTTTCAGCGTGCTGCTGATATGGCTGGGGATGCTGTTTTTAAATTACTGGTTCAGCACTGGCCAGCATTTGGAGATTTTGCTGCTGATTCGGCAATCGGCGGTGGCGAAGTATTTGTATCAATATAATTTTTTGGTGTATTATTTGTTGCTGGTGCAATAAAGGAAGGAAAGGAAGCGGCAGTTAAAGGAAGCAGACAATGAGCGGTATGATTGCGGAAATAAATAAACTGGAAAAAGAATATCAGGGTTTAAGAGTTTTGGCCGGTCTTGATTTTACCCTGAAAAAGGGCGAGATTGTCTGTTTGCTCGGTCCGTCGGGAGCGGGAAAGACAACACTGCTCAATATTATGGCGGGTTTAAGTGTGCCGTCGGCGGGAAGTTGCCGGATTTTCGGCAAGTTGTCCTATGTTTTTCAGGAAGATCGGCTTTTGCCGTGGAAAACTGTCCTGCAAAATGTGATGTTTCCGGGCGGCAAACCGGACGAAGAGAAAGCCAAGGCAATTCTTGAAAAACTGGGCTTAATTGATTTTGTTAACTATTATCCGGCGCAGTTAAGCGGCGGTATGAGCCAGCGGGCGGCGATTGCCCGGGCATTTTATGCCGGGGGCGATTTGCTGCTGATGGACGAGCCGTTTCAGTCGCTGGATATGGAACTTAGACTGCGTTTAATTAAGGAATTGATTGGATTATGGGAGGTGAGAAGGAATACCATTTTTTTTGTGACCCACAATTTAGAGGAGGCGATTTTGCTGGGGCATCGGATAGTGGTTTTATCGGCGGCGCCGGCCACGGTTAAAAAGGAGTTTACGGTTTCGGGGGATCCGTCGGAACGCTTATTAGAGGAATATAAGGGGCTAAAAAAGGAGATAGAAGCGGAGTTTATGACAGAATAAAGTTTTTTCCTGATCGGAAATGCGCCACGACGGGCGATTTTGCCCATGGTCGAAACGCTATGCGTTTCTGCCCGGGTGGACGGCCTACCCCTGATCGAAGCGCTACGCACTTCTGCCCGGGTGGGCAGCCTACCTAAAAAAGGTTGTTCTAATTTGGCGGAACATGGCAAGTTGAGTATTTTACGAAATGAAATGAAAGGAAAGGGATTCTATGAAAACAAAGTTTTTAAAAATAATGAGTTTAGGATTGGTTTTAATGGTTTTAATGACCGCCTGCGGGACATCCAAAACTACGCCGACCGATTCGGCATATGCCAATCAGCAGACACCAGCTGCGGAGAAGAAGGACGAAACCAAGCCTGAAGAAAAGAAAGAGGAAACCAAGCCAGCAGAGGAACAAAAGGACACGAAGAAGGAAGAAACGAAACCGGTGGAAAAGGCAGCCGAGGATTACGGCGACCGAACTTTTCAGGTGGTTGTGCCGGCTGGTGTGCCGACGATTGGTTTAGCCAAGATGATTAAGGAGAGTCCGGAGCTGAATGGGGCAAAAATAGCGTATGACAGTATCGTAGCAACCGATACCTTAGCACCGAAGTTGATTTCGGGCGAGGCGGATTTTGCAGTGGTGCCGTCTAATTTGGCGATTAAAGTGTATAATAAGGGCGCAGCTTATCAGTATGCCGGTTCGACGGTTTGGGGCGTGCTTTATTTGGCGGCGGCCGATGATTCGGTGAAGGACTGGGCGGATTTGAAAGGCAAGACAGTAACGTTGATTGGCCGGGGCTTGACACCGGATTTAACCCTGCGTTATTTGCTGACGAAAAACGGCTTAACACCGGATACGGATGTTACTTTTGAATATGTGGCCGGGGCTAGCGAACTAGCGCCGATGTTTTTATCGGGCAAGGCCGGGATTGCCCTGTTGCCGGAGCCGATGCTGACGCAGGTATTGACGAAGAAACCGGAAACAAAAGTTGTATTTGATATTCAGGCCGAATGGAAAAAGGCGACCGGAAGTGAGGACAGTTACCCGCAGACGGCTGTTTTGGTCAAAAAAGAAGTGGCTGAAAATTATCCGGAACTGACCGGAGCATTTTTAGAAAAGCTGGCGGAAAGTGTTGCGTTCGCCAATACCGACCCGCAAACGGCGGGAACTTATATGGAAGAGTTAAGCGATAACCTGAAAGCGCCGATAGTGGCCAAGGCAATCCCTAACTGCAACTTGGCGTATAAGGGAGCAGCTGAGGCTAAAGCAGCACTGGAAACCTATTACACGGAACTGATGAACTTCGGCGCGGAAAACATCGGAGGAAAAATGCCGGATGAAGCCTTTTACTATCAAAAATAGGCAAGATTCTTCCCGAAACCAGCCGGAGGGTTTTGCTGAAAAGCCGGGTGCAGGCGGCAAAGATAACATTTTTTTCCTGCTTGGAATCGGGCTCTTGCTTTTTAGCTGGAGCCTGATTGCCTATTGCCTAAAACAGCCGATTTTAGTGCCAAGCCCGGCGGCAACTTATCGCGAGCTAATTCGGATTGTCAGTAGTGCAGCGTTTGGACGGACGATTGCAGCTACGGTCTTGCGTTTTTTGTTGGGCTTTGGGCTGACAGTGCTACTGGCGATGCTGCTGGGGGCGGCGGCTGGCTTACGTCAGAGCATAGCGGCGCTTTTTTCACCGTTTATTGCATTGATTAAGGCAATTCCGACGATGGCGATTATTTTGCTGGCGATTATTTGGCTCAAATCCAATGCTGCGCCGGTACTGGTTGTGTTTTTGATTTCCTTTCCGGTGCTGTATTGGAGCTGGAAAACGGGAATGGAAGAAACGGATAGAAAGCTCCTGCAAATGGCCAAGGTTTTTCAGGTTAGCTTTTTGCGCCAGTTATTTGAGATTTATTTGCCGGCGGCTCGGCCCTATGTTTGGGCGGGCATGTCCTCGGCACTGGGGCTGGGCTTTAAGGTTTGCATCGGTGCGGAGGTGCTGTGTCAGCCGCAGCATGGCATCGGCAGCGCTTTTCAGATTGAAAAGGCCAATTTAAATACGGCTGGTGTGTTTGCTTGGGCCATTATTTGCGTGGCTTTAGTGGGAGTCTTAGATTTGGCGGTTAAACGATGGACTGCACCAAAAGTGAAAACGGCTGCAAGGCAGGGAATCCGCTCGTAAAAGGTAGATTCCGTTTTTTTATATCTGCTGGTTATAAATATATTTTTTTCACTAAAAATTATTGTTCATAAAACAATAAAAAACTTGTAAAATCAGGCGTAAAAACTTGAATTACAGGTTTAATTTATTTACTCAACTTTCCTATGTTCGACAGAACAGTCTTTTTTAGGCAGACTGACCGCCCGGGCAGAAGTGCGCAGCACTTCGCTCAGGGGCTCGTTGCTTCCAGAAAGGCTACGCCTTTCGGCGGCGGGCAGGAACGAAATGCGATTTGCGAAGAAAATCGCAAGAGTGGGTTCATGCAGACCGCCCGCCCGGGCAGAAACGCAAAGCGTTTCGATCAGGGCACCCGCTCTCTGGGCGGGATAGAGCCAAAAAAGATTATGGCAGACCGTCCGCCCGGGCAGAAGCGTGCAGCACTTCGATCAGGGGAAAGTTGAGTTATTTATATTCTCCTGAAATATTATTTATTATATTTTATTATAATATTAATAGGATTCAATGCTTAAAATACTAATAATTTTTTGAAAAGAGGAGAATAAGTTATGACATTAAAGTCTTTAGTTAGAAACTATTTGGAAAATTGTAAGGAACAAAATAATTTAGACAACAAGACAGTAAAAGCCTATAGGATAGATTTGGAACAATTTATATTATTTATGGATGTGATAGATGGTTTTTATAAAAAAGAGGAAATTGTAAGATATGTACAGCATCTAAATAGCTTGAATTTCAAGGTAAAAACGATTAAAAGGAAAATAGCCTCAGTGAAGGCTTCTTTTTCGTATTTAGAATATGAAGAAATTATAGAAATTAATCCATTTTATAAGATAAAGTTAAAAATAAAAGAACCGCTTATACTACCGAAGACGATATCTCTAAACGATATTGAAAAATTGTTTGAGCATATTTATTTAGAAAAAAGCAACTATAATGAAAATTCTTATAAATACAGGGAGATTGTACGAGATATAGCTGTATTGGAAGTTTTAATAGGAACTGGTATTAGAATCAGTGAACTTTGTGATATTAAAAAAGAAAATATGACGTATATTAACAATGAAATTAAGATATATGGCAAAGGTGCAAAAGAGAGAATAATACCGATTTACAACAAAGATACGGTAGCGGCATTGAAAATATATGAAAAGGTTTTTTATGAAGAAATTTGTAATTCTGATTATTTTTTTGTAAATAAAAGAAAAAGCCGATTATCCTCTCAATCCGTTAGAAACATGATAAAGAAACATTGCAAGAAGATAAATATAGATAAAAATATAACTCCACATATGTTTAGACATACCTTTGCAACGATGTTGTTAGATGATGATGTGGACATAAGAAGTATACAAATGTTATTAGGTCATTCCAGTATAATTACCACACAAATATATACACATGTAAGATCGAATAAGAAATCGCAAATAATGAAAAATAAGAATCCAAGAAGGAGGATAATGGTATTTCTCCTTTTATTATACTAAACTATTTTATTTCCAGCAATACAGCTGCTATCAATATTTCAGCAAAAAAGAAATAGAAGTCGTCCGTAAATTGTGGAATTTCAAGGGAAATTTTTGATTGCTTAACGCTAAAATTTCCCCCCACCATTGACAATTCAGCGAAAGTATATTAATATAATAAAGATTCAAGCCGATTAAGCGGCGGATAAAAGAACTCCGATGATAAAGAAATGAACGAAGGAAACTGTTACAGAGAGCGGCGCTGCTGAGAAGCCGTGCAGGGAACTTATGGGATATCCTCTTTTAGGAGAAACCTTGAAAGCGGTTATTTGCAGCGATGCCAGTTAGGTGCGGCCAGAGGATATACTGCGGAGTAAGGGTTTCCGGGCTAATCCCCCGTTAGCGGGATTTCCTGCCTATTGGGCGGGGCAGAGCCGACAGAGTCGGGAAAAAAGGTGGTACCGCGAGCAATCGCCCTTTTCATAGCAATATGAGGGGCGCTTTTTTTATGGCTGTGCTAACGAGGAGAAACCGGCGGTTGCCGGGAAACTGTTAGTCGCCGGGCAAATTCTTTCTATTTGCTGTTTGGTTGTAGGTAGAAAGGCTTATCTTAGGAGCGGGCGAAGATTTTTAGATTTTGCTTGGGGTAAACGAAGAACAGAATTAGAAAACGACAAATTTAGGAGGAAGAAATGTATCAAAAGGTTTCAACAAAGCTGAACTTTGTTGACAGAGAAAAAGCGATTCTTGATTTTTGGCAGAAAAATCATATTTTTGAAAAGAGTATTGCAGAAAAAGAGGGGCATCCTATTTATACTTTTTATGACGGCCCGCCGACTGCCAACGGTAAGCCCCATATTGGCCATGTGCTGACCAGAGTCATCAAAGATTTGGTTCCCCGTTACCGGACGATGAAAGGGCAGTGCGTTCCGCGCAAAGCTGGCTGGGATACGCATGGTTTGCCGGTGGAGCTGGAAGTAGAGAAAGAACTGGGGATTGACGGCAAAGAGCAGATTTTAGACTATGGATTAGAGCCATTTATTCAAAAATGCAAGGAAAGCGTGTGGAAATATAAGGGCATGTGGGAGGATTTCAGCGGCACTGTCGGATTTTGGGCGGATATGGAAAACCCCTATGTTACCTATCATAATGAATATATTGAATCCGTTTGGTGGTCGCTCAAGCAAATTTGGGAAAAAGATTTGCTGTACAAAGGACATAAGATCGTGCCTTACTGCCCGCGCTGTGGCACGGCACTGTCTTCGCATGAGGTCGCACTTGGTTACAAGGATGTAACGGAAGAAACGGTAATTGTCAAGTTTAAGGTCAAGGATGAGGCCAATACTTATTTTCTGGCGTGGACGACAACGCCGTGGACGCTGCCCAGCAATGTGGCACTGGCAGTCAACCCGGCGGAAAGCTATGTCAAAGCGGAAAAAGACGGCAGTTATTATATTTTGGCAGAAGCGCTGCTGGCAGCAGTACTGGGTGAAAACGTCAAGGTAATAGAACGGTATACTGGCAAGGAACTGGAATATCGGCAGTACGAACCGCTTTTTACCTATGCGGCGGTTAAAGAAAAAGCCTTTTATGTTGCCTGCGCTGATTTTGTTACGCTGACGGACGGGACCGGCATCGTCCATATTGCGCCGGCGTTTGGTGAGGATGACTCCAAGGTCGGCAAAGCCTATGGCTTGCCTTTTGTCCAATTAGTCACGGAAAAAGGAGAGTTTCCGGCTGGGCTGCCGTGGACAGGGATGTTTGTAAAAAAGGCCGATCCCTTAATCATTCAGCAGTTAAAAACAGAGGGCAAGCTCTTGTTGGCTAAAGAACATACGCACAGCTATCCGCACTGCTGGCGCTGCGATACGCCGCTACTGTATTATGCCAAGGACACATGGTTTATTGCCATGACTAAGGTGCGGGAAGATTTGATCCGCAACAATAATACGATTAACTGGATTCCGGAAAATATCGGTAAGCGCCGCTTTGGCGATTGGCTGGAAAATGTGGTTGACTGGGGATTAAGCCGCGATCGCTTCTGGGGTACGCCGCTGCCGGTTTGGGAATGTGAATGTGGCCATCGCCACGCAATCGGCAGCATTGCCGAGCTAAAGAGTATGAGCAAGGATTGTCCGGAAAATATTGAGCTGCACCGTCCTTTTATTGATGAAGTGCATATTACCTGTGAAAAGTGCGGGAAAGATATGACCCGGGTACTGCCGGTCATTGACTGCTGGTACGATTCGGGTGCTATGCCTTTTGCCCAGTGGCATTATCCTTTTGAAAATCAGGAAAAGTTTAAGCAAAGTTTCCCGGCGGATTTTATCAGCGAGGCAGTTGACCAGACCAGAGGCTGGTTTTATTCGCTGCTGGCGATTTCCACGCTGGTGTTTAACCAAGCGCCGTATAAAAATGTAATTGTCTTAGGTCATGTTCAGGATGAAAACGGGCAAAAGATGTCCAAGTCCAAGGGCAATGCGGTTGACCCGTTTGCAGCGCTGGCCACCTATGGCGCAGACGCAATCCGGTGGTATTTTTACAATAACAGTATGCCTTGGCTGCCGAATAAGTTCAGCGGCGAAGCGGTGACGGAAGGGCAGCGCAAGTTTATGGGCACGCTGTGGAATACCTATGCGTTTTATGTGCTGTATGCGGAAATTGACCAGTTTAATCCGATGAATTATCCGAATTGGGATAAGACGGCGCTCGGCTGCATGGACAAGTGGCTTCTCTCGAAGCTGAATACCTTGGTCAGCTATGTTGATCAGCAAATGGAGCAGTACCGGATTACCGAATGCACCCGGGCGATGACGGATTTTGTGGATGAACTGAGCAACTGGTATGTCCGCCGCAGTCGTGAGCGTTTCTGGCAGAAGGATATGCCGCAGGATAAGATCGACGCCTATATGACCTTATACACCACGCTGGTTACCTTAGCGAAGCTCTCCGCACCATTTGTGCCTTTTATTGCTGAGGATATTTATCGCAATTTAGTAGCGGGTCTTGACCCGAACGCACCGGTCAGCGTGCATTTATGCGATTTTCCGGCAGTCGAGCAAAGCCTGCTGCACCCGGAGATTGAACAGCAAATGGAGATTGTGCTGAATGCGGTTGTGTTAAGCCGTGCCTGCCGCAATAACGCCAATATTAAGAACCGGCAGCCGCTGGCCAAGATGTATCTAAAGCTGAAAGAAAATCTGGCAGCGGAGTTTTTGGACATCATTAAGGATGAGCTGAATGTCAAGGAGATTTGCATTACCAGTGAAGTACGGGATTTTACGACCTATCAGTTTAAGCCGCAGCTGCGGACGGTCGGCCCGAAATACGGCAAGCTTCTTGGTAAGATTCAAAATGCGCTGAAAGCAGTAGACGGCAATGCCGCCATGGATGAGCTGAAAGTCAATGGTAGCTTGCGTTTTGACTTTGATGGCGAGGAAGTAAAGCTGGCCGAGGAAGATCTCTTAATTGAGTCCGTCAAACAAGAGGGCTATGAGTCGGCCGGGAATCAGGAGATGACGGTTGTGCTCGATACCAAACTGACACCGGAGCTGGTGGAAGAGGGCTATGTCCGTGAAATTATCAGCAAGGTACAGACCATGCGGAAAGAAGCCGATTTTGAGGTAACGGATCACATTACTTTCTATTATGGGGAAAATGCCAAGCTGACAGCCATTGTTCAAAAATATGCAGAGATGATTCAGGCAGAAGTGCTGGCTGATGAATTAAAAGCTGGTGCAGGCACGCTGGCGGCCTATCAAAAAGAATGGGATATCAATGGAGAAACGGTGCTGTTTGCGGTAGAAAGGCGCTGAAACCGGGAATAACAGCAGTGTTCTCAGGTTCGGGGAAAAACTCGCACGGTGGCCCATGCTTTTGCGGGTGAAGAAGGATTAGTGATTTATGCCGAGGCAATCGTGGCGGAGGGATAGGTTGCAAGGAAAAAAACAGACAAATGAGATTATGGCCGGCGCGGCCTTTAGCTTGCGTCGGCTCTTTGTTTATATTTCCAAAGAGTCGTTTCTCTTTAGCTAATATCGACGTCTTTTATTTCGCAAAATTAAACATTTTAACCGAAATATTGACAAAATAAAAGAAAAGAAATATAATAAAAGAGAAAAGATATATTTTAAACGTAAAAACATTTAATTGTTTGAAATCCTATTGCTTTGCTTTCAAAAGGCCTATGACTTGCAGAAAGAAGTCATAGGCCTTTTGAGCTGTTAAGTCAAAGCTGTGATTTCCCCTTCGCTGGCACAGCCAGCGCCAGAGCGCCATATAGCCCGGCAAAATCGCCCAGTTCCGGGAAGCGAATATATTTTTCCAAATCATCTGGCAGCGGGGTGCGCTTGATATAGCCGCCCAAAAGATTAGCAAACTGCGCCCGGATTTTGGGAAAAAGCTGCTGCTGTTTCATCACGCCGCCGCCTAAGAGAATGACTTCCGGCGACAAAATCATGGTATAGTTAATCAGTGCCTGTGCCAAATAATAGCTGATAAAATCCCAAACCTGATGGTTCTCCGGCAGGTCTTTCCCGGCCATACCCAGCCGTTTTTGCAGGGATGACCCTGCCGCCATCCCTTCTAAACAATCGCCGTGAAAAGGACAAGCCCCGGCAAAGCTATCATGCTGATGACGGCGGACATAAATATGTCCCATTTCCGGGTGGAGCAGGCCATGCACTAATTTGCCGTCAACATAAGCGCCGCCGCCGATGCCAGTGCCGACAGTCAGATAAACACAGGCGGACAGCCCCTTGGCAGCTCCCCAGTAGTGTTCGGCCAAAGCAGCGCCGTTGACGTCCGTGTCAAAAAAGACCGGAACCGGCAGCGCCCGCTTAATGTCAGCCAGCAAATTATAGTGCGACCAATGGGGTTTGGGCGTATCTAAGATATAGCCGTAAGTGGGAGAAGCGGGATTGGGGTCAATCGGGCCAAAGCTGGCCACACCCAGCGAGCCGATTTCCTTATCGGCAAAATAATCCAGCATTTGGGCAATGGTTTCCTGTGGTGTAGTGGTTGGAAACTGGGTTTGATCAATAATCCGACCGTCGGTAGTACCGACGGCACAGTTCACTTTAGTGCCGCCGGCTTCAATTCCTCCGATATACATAACTTTAGTGAGCGGCTGCGGTTTCATCCAGTCGCTTTGCTCCTTTCTGGAAACTGGTTAGTTATTTCCGTGGTTTTCCCATGTTCTGCAAAAAAAGACTATGGCAGACTGCTCGCCCGGGCAGAAGTGCAAAGCACTTCGATCAGGGGAAAGTTGAGTTATTTCTATGGTTTTTGCGGTGAAAGCATAAATGAAAAAACTTATTTATGCGAGAGGTTTTGCAAATACCGGTAAATAGTGGGTTCGGATGTCTGTAACGTCTTGGCGACTTCTTTAACTGCACCTTTTAGCAGAAAAATCCCTTGCTTTTGCAGTTCCTTGACAATCGTCATTTTCTCGGCTTGAGTCAGGGCAGCCTTGGTTACGTCTTTATGAAAGACGGCCAGTTCATTGGCGATGACATCCTGAATATTGGAAGTAAAGGTTTCTTTGACTTCATCGCTGAAAGCAAAATTATCAATTGCAAAATCTTTTTGGATTTCGGCAATATTGTCAAATAACAGCTGGTACTTGGTAATATCTCGGTTGATGCAGAGGATACCGATGATATCACCGTCTTTTTTGATAAAATAGCTGGAGGAGCGGATTTGACTGCCGCCGCTGGTCAGCTTGCTTCGGGAAGTATAATTGCAGATATAGGGAGTCTTTTGATTATGCCCCTGTTTAATCAATTTTAGAACCAGATTAGTGGCGGGGTGGCCAACCTGCCGGCCGGTTACATGGCCGTTGCGGATAGCGATAATTGACTGCTCCAGTTCTTTGGCGTTATGCAGTACAATTTCGGTATCCTTCCCTAAGACTTCAGCCAAAAAGTCAAGCAAAGGCAAATAGTTTTCCAGCAAATATTCTTTGGCGCTTTCCTGTTCCGATTTTTTGAATTTCATGGTTTAAGCCTTTCTTGATGAAACAAAGCTTGTTTTTACAATCATCAAAGTTTAAGTGTGTGCTTATCGCTACACCCACTCTCCATTAAACACATATTTATTCAGCCGGTCAAAAGCTTCCTGAACCCGAGACAGAGGCAAAGCCAAATTTATCCGAATTGCGCATGGGCCGTGAAACATCCGCCCATCTTGCCATGCCACGCCCACGTTCCAGCCGGCCTTTTCCAGCTGGTCAATGGTCTTGCCATGAGCTTCGCACCATTTTCTGCACTCAAGGAACAGCATATAAGTACCCTCAGGCTCAGAAACCTCCACACCTTTGAAATGCTTGGTAATATAGTCACAGGCAAAGTTTACATTGGCGGTAATAACCTGGCGCAGTTCATCCACCCATTCATAGCCTTCGGGCTTGTAAGCGCCAATCAGTGCGTGCATGGACAGCACATTCATATCATTGTAATGTGGCTTTGTGCTTTTGGCGGTTACGCGGTCTCGGATGGTAGGATTATAAATAATGTGATAACTGCCAACTAAACCGGCTAAATTAAAGGTTTTGCTGGGGGCGTAAAGTGCCACCGTCCGCATCCGGGCATCTTCGCTGACAGATTGGGTGGGAATATGCTTGTATCCTTCCAAAATAATGTCGGACCAGATTTCATCCGAAATTACCAAGCAGTCATGAGCCTTGTAAACTGCCATCGCTTTTTCAATTTCCCAGCGCTCCCAAACCCGGCCGCAGGGATTGTGGGGACTACAAAAAACAGCGACATGAATGTGGTTTTCCTTAATTTTGGCAGCCATGTCCTCATAGTCCATGCGCCAGACACCGGTTTCGTCTTTTTTTAACGGACTATGAATAATCTTATAGCCATTGTTGCCGATAGATGTGGTAAAACCGATGTAAGTAGGACTATGCAGCAGCACGGCATCGCCGGGGGCGGCATAACTGGTGAGGGCGGAAACCACACCGCCTAAAACTCCGTTTTCATAGCCGATACATTCACGGGTCAGACCGGTGACACCGTTGCGTCTTTCATGCCATTTGATAATGGAGTTAAAGTATTCATCGGTAGGCCGGAAATAACCATAAACCGGATGTTTGGCGCGCTCAATGATGGCCTCTGGCACAGTAGGCACAGTGGCAAAGTTCATATCGGCTATCCACATGGGGATGAGATCATAGCCATCTTTCGGCCCTTCCGGCGCAAAACCAGATATAGAACCAACGCTGTCAACAGCAATGGCATCTCTGCCTTGGCGGTCTAAGATGGAAGTAAAATCATATTTCATAAAAGACTCCTTTTTCAGCAAAAATCCTTCCGTTTTTCTTGTTTAACAGGGAAAGTTAAAGAGTAAAAATTGCTTCTATTTCGAGCATAGCGTTTCGAGGCAGACGACTGACCTCAATACAGGTTCGAGCCGGCGGAGTAAAGCCTTCAAAGAATTTAGCGTATATTTGATTGAATTCGTCAAAATAGGACAAATCCGTCATAAAAATCGTCAGTTTAACAAAGTTGTTTTTTGAGCCGTTTTCACTTTCTACTATCTTCAGAACATTTTCCAAAGCAGCAGCGGCTTGCTCGGCAAAGCTGGCCGGAAGTTCTTCCTGTCCTGGTACAACAGGTAATTGGCCGGATGTAAAAGCCATAAAGCCGGGTGCGATTTTGACATAGGGACGGTAAAGCATAATTTTTTCTCCTCTCTGTAATAATTTTTTATTATCAAATACATTATAAACAATTATTTAGCGAAAGTAAAGAGGTCTTTATTATTTTTATAATCATTTTTTATCAAAAACAATGAGATAAAGGAAATGGTAAGAACAAAAAAAGTTGAGTCAGGAAATGATTGACAAAGTCCATCCGGCAGGGTATATTTTTCTTAGAGAAAATAAAACAATGGCGGATGATTAGGCTGGCGGGGAAAAAGCAGATTGCGATGCCGCTGGCTGAAAGCATAGGCCATACATTGCCCGCCCTATCCGAAAGCAAAGTTTTCGGCCAAGGGGAAGTTAAGGCAAAGACAAACAGGCAAATCGCCGGAAAGGGAAAGGATGAAAAGCGAAAAGTTTTTTTATGATTATGACGATTATGAGAGCGGGGAGAAGAATGCGCTGACTTTGGCGCAGGAGGTGTTGGCGGATCCGGATTTGCCGGATTTGGATGAGCTGGTGATTGGCTGCTGGGGTGAATCTTATGACAATTCGGTTCAAAGCCTGCTGGACGAGTTCACGGCCAATGCTGACAAGCTGCGGCATTTAAAAAGCCTGTTTATCGGTGATATGGATTATGAGGAATGTGAGGTTTCTTGGATTGAGCAGGGGAATTATGAGGCGCTGTTATCGGCGCTGCCGGGCTTGGAGAAACTGACGATTAAGGGCAGCGTGGGTTTGAGCATAGGGAAGGTTCGCCATGCCGCTTTGCAGGAAATTGAGATTATTTGCGGGGGACTGCCCAAAAATGTGCTGCATGAACTGGCCTCGGCGGAGCTGCCGGCGCTGACCAAGCTGAATCTTTACTTAGGAGTTGAGGAATACGGCTTTGACGGCGATATTGAAGATGTGAAGGCCTTGCTCCACAGTCCATTAATGCGGCAGCTGACTTATTTGGGACTGGGCGACAGCGAATGGCAGGACGAGGTGGTAGAAGCGGTGCTGGAAGTGCTGCCGTTGCTGCGTTTGGAGGTTTTGGACTTTTCCAACGGCACGCTGACGGATCAGGGCGGCCAACTTTTGCTGGATGCGAAGGATAAACTGAAGAACCTCAAAAAAATTGACTTGACCTATCATTTTTTAAGCGATGAAATGATGGAACGCTTAGGAGCTACCAGCCTGCCGTTTGTGCTGGATGATCAGCAGGAAACAGATATTGATGAGGACGATGGCTATATTTATCGTTTCCCGATGCTGACCGAGTAATGGCACTGGTACTTTTTGGCCAAAGCGGCAGCAAAAGAAAGATTTATTTTGCCAAGGTCTGTCAGGCGGCGGGGATTCCGCTTCGGTTTTTTGATATTGAAGCTGAGTGGGAGCAGGGCTTAGCGGCGCTGCGGCCGGGCGACCGGCTAAAAATTGACCCGCCAAGGTGGACGGACAGCCGGATTGCAGCGCTGCCGCCGCTGATAAAAAATTATTATCAAAAATTAGAGGAACTTAGCCGTCGGGGCAAAGAGCAAGGGCTTTCCTTTCTCAATACTCCGGCGGCAATTGGTGATACGCTGGATAAGCGGCTCTGTAAGCGGCGGCTTCTATCAGCGGGCATCGCTGCGACTCCGCTGCTGGAGTTTTCCGGTGGCGGATTTGTTGCGCTTATTTCTTATTTAAGAGAAAGGCGTATTTTTCAGGTTTTTATTAAATCCAATTTCGGCTCGGGTGCGGCCGGCGTGCTGGCTTTAAAGCTCCACCCGCAGCGGGCAAGCTATACGGCGCAAACTGCTATGCTGGAAGAAAACGGCGAATATTTTAATACTAAAAAGCTCCGAACGATAACAGATGCAGCTGTCATTCAAAAAACAGCGGATTTTTTGCTGGCCGGCGGTGCGCTGGTGGAGCAGTGGGTGCCCAAAGCAGCTCAAAACGGCGTGGTCTATGACCTGCGGGTGATGTATCAGTTCGGTCGGGTGGACTTTATCCAGCTGCGTGGGGCAAGGGGCGGAGCGATTACGAATCTGCATTTAAATAACTTGCCGTTATCTTTGGTGGATGTAGCTTTGTCAGCTGAGCACAAAGCAGAAATTGCCAATTTGTGCGGCCGGGCCTGCGCTCTTTTTCCGGGGCTGCACTCGGCCGGATTCGACATTTTATTAACCAAAGCGGGCAAGCCGATGATTATTGAAATCAATGCACAGGGCGATTTGCTGTATCAGGATATTTATGCGGAAAACCGGATTTACCGGCGGCAGGTGCAGGAACTGGAAGTATGGAAGGGTTAAAAGACAGGCGAAATAGATGAAAATAAGAAAGACAGCGGGAAAAATCAATGAATAGAGCAGTAACCGAGGTGCCGAAGTTTGTAATCGGCGACCCGCAGAAAGCACAGATAAGCGTTGACATGAATCGGATTGTGGGTAGCCATGATATTGTTTTTTTATGTTTGGATACGCTTCGCTATGATGTGGCGATGCAGGAGCAGGAAAACGGCGGCACGCCCAATTTAAACCAGTGCGGCGGCTGGCAGAAGCGGCACGCCCCCGGCAATTATACCTTTCCCTCGCACATGGCGATGTTTATCGGGAATCTCCCCTCACCAGCCGAGCCAGTGCCGCTCTATGAAAGAGAGCGTTTATTTGTGGCTAGGGAAAATAAAAGCTTGGGTAAGATTCATCCCTATTCCTTTGTGTTTGAAGGCGACAGCTTTATCCGCGGTTTAGAAAAAGTCGGCTATCAGACGATTTGTTTGGGCGGAGTCGGATTTTTTAATAAACGCACGGAAATCAACCGGATTTTGCCCGGTTTTTTTATGGAATCGGCTTGGCGGACGGCGTTTTCCTGTCATATCAAGGAAAGTTTTGACTATCAGCTGGACTGGCTGGAACAGCGGCTGGAGAGACAAGCGCCGGATAAAAAAGTATTTTTGTATGTCAATGTTGACAGTATTCATTATCCCAATTCCTTTTATCTGGAGGGGGAAAAAGAAGATAATGTCAAAACCCATGCGGCGGCGCTTCGCTATGTTGACGCCCGCCTGCCGCGGCTGTTTGATGTGTTTGGCCGCCGGGGGGATACCTTTTATATCATTTGCTCGGATCATGGCACTTGCTACGGCGAGGACGGCTATCATTTCCACTGCCTGTCGCATGAGATCGTTTATACCGTGCCGTATAAGCATTGCATAATAAAAGCAAACGGGTGATAGTTTATGAATTATACCGAGATTTATCAGCAATATATGTACAGCTATCCGCATAAATCAACATATCAGCCGGTGGAACGGCTGGATTTGGCGGCCTATCGCCATGCCTTTGCCGGAACGGATATGGGGTTGTATTTTCATATTCCCTTTTGCCGGGTCAAATGCGGTTACTGCAATTTATTTTCGCTGACCGGAGTGCGGGCGGAAAACTATTTGGAATATATTCAAGCCATTTGGCGGCACAGCGCCCAAATGAAAGCGGAGATTGATTTTAGCCGGACACGCTTTTCTTCCCTGATTTTCGGCGGCGGTACGCCGCTGCTGCTGGATGTTAAGGAACTGGCGCTTTTATTTGCTTTGGCCGAGGAGGAGTATCGGATTAAACCGGCGCAGGTTTTTTCGGTGATAGAAAGTTCGCCGGCGGAAATTACGCCGGAAAAGCTGGATTTTTTAAGGGCAAAAAATCTAAAGCGGCTGAGCATTGGTATTCAGTCCTTTCAGGCTGAGGAATTAAAGATGATTGAGCGGCGGGCAGACCCGGAGTTGGCACATCAGGCGATTCGGCTGGCGAAGCAGGCGGATTTTCCGGTTTTAAATCTGGATCTGATTTATGGTATTCCCAGTCAGACCGAGGCCAGCTGGTGCGATTCGTTGGAGCAGGCGGCAGCGTATCAGCCGCAGGAAATTTTTCTTTATCCCCTATATAATCAGCCAAATGCCGGGCTGTATCATAAGTTTCCGAGCGACGAGGCGCATAGCCGTCAAAAATATGAGCTGTACTGGATCGGCAGCCGGTTTTTAAGGGCAAACGGCTACCGTCAAAAGTCAATGCGCTGTTTCAGCCGGCTGGCGGAAACGGATGACCATGCCGACTGCGGCTTTGAAAATACGCTGGCGCTGGGCTGCGGTGGCCGCAGTTATTTTCAGGAACTGCATTTTTGTGAACCCTATGTCGCCGGGCAGGCGGCTTGTGCGGCCGAATATCAGCGTTATTTGCAGAAAACCGATTTTTTAAGGGGCTTATCAGGGGCGTGCCTAACGGAAATGCAGCAGAAGCGGCGTTATGTGATTAAAAATATTTTGTATTATACCGGCCTGTCGGCGGCTGACTACCGGCGGCGGTTTGCGGCGGAGCTGACTGCTGATTTTCCGCTGCTTCGGGATTTAGAGGAGAGGGCATGGGTCAGCCGGGAAAATGGCCGCTTTTACCTGACCGAAGAGGGAATGTCGCTGTCTGATTATATCGGGCCGATGTTTCAATGATATCAGAGCCAAAAATCACTAAAACCGGTGGCAGAGAAAAATAGTTTCATCGGTATTGAAGTAGGGAAAGCCGATAGACCGGGCAAGCTGAAAAACTGAGTTTTCACTTGCTTTATTTTATCCATAAACTGGTGGCAGAGAAACAAACAGAAGCCGAGAAACAAACAGAAGCCGAGAAACAAATAGAAGCAGAAAACAAGCAGAAGCAGAAAACAAGCAGAAACAGAAAACAAGCAGAAATAGAAAACAAACAGAAACAGAAAACAAGCAGAAACAGAAAACAAGCAGAAATAGAAAACAAACAGAAACAGAAAACAAGCAGAAACAGAAAACAAACAGAAACAGAAAACAAACAGAAATAGAAAAATAAACAGAAGCCGAGAAACAAACAATGGCGGAGAGAACGATTTCGGCGGCATTGCGGCAAGGACAGCAGACAGATTGGAAAGTTGAGTGTAGTTGCATGGAAAAAATACAGACCATTTATTATCGAGGTTTTATCAAGTCCTGTAATTACCGCTGTTCTTACTGTGCGTTTGCAAAAGGCAGTGGCAACAGAGAGGAAATGCGGCGGGAGGAGAACGGCCTGCGCCGGTTTTATGAGCAGATTCGCCGACAGGCAGAAGCAGTTCAGATTTTCTTTTTGCCTTATGGCGAGGGGATGATTTATCCTATGTATCAGGCGATTTTGGCGGATTTATCGGCACTACCGCAGGTGCGGGCGGTTGGGATTCAAACTAACTTGAGCTGGGAGCCGGAGAGCTTTTTACGGCTGCTGCGGCAGCGGGGCAATGCCGGTAAAATTCGATTATGGGCAACCTATCACCCAGAGATGACCAGCCGGGCGGGCTTTTTGGATAGGATTAAGCAGCTGGCGGACGAAGTGGAAATTGCGGCCGGGATGGTGGCAACGCTTGAGAATGAGGACGAAATTCGGGCACTTCGAGCTGAGCTGCCGCCGCCGATTTATTTATGGCTAAATGCTATGGATCGGCGTAAAGCGGCATTTTCCCGGGAAATAATCGAGCGTTTGCAGGCGATTGACCCGATGTTTGGCTATGAGTTTGCCCGGTACCGGCAAGAAGCCTCCGGTGGGGCGGGTTTTTGCCGCTGTCTGGCGGCGGAAAATCAATATCTGGATAGGGGCATGGTCAGACCCGGTTGTTTTTTCCAAAAAAGCGAAAAAAGGAAGAATCAGCTCTGTCATAATCATCGGCTATGCGATTGCTATCTGGGCTATTCTAATTTTGCCGGTAATCCGCTGGCTCGCTTTTTCGGAGCAAACAGAGCATTTCGGATTCCGCAGAAGCGGCAATGGCAGGCAATTTTTTTGGACTTTGACGGGGTACTGACGGAAAATGGCCGCTTGCTGGCGGGATTGCCGGAATTGCTGGCGGCTTTAAGTGCCGGTTGTCGTTTGTATTTGGCAACGGCACGAAGTGTTTCTTCGGTTCGGCGGGCACTGGGCAAGGCTTATCGCTTTTTTAGCGGCGGTGTGTTCTTTGACGGCGCATGCGTCATTGATCGGGAAACCGGACTGGAAATGACATGGCCGATTGCTCCAGCAGAAAAAGAGCAAATCCTCCGATTTTTGACTGAAAAGGAGCAAGTAAAAAAAATGCCAGTAGGGGCAAAACAAGGGCTTGAAGAAGTCGAAATAAGCCAAGAAGCGGATGCAGAAGTTTGGGCGGATAAGCAATTCATAGACGATTTGATTGAAAACAATTTAACAACAGAAGAAAAGCGGATTGTCAGCCGGATAGAGCAAATGCCGATGTTGGAAGAAAACTGGCTCAGTATGGCTGGAAGAATAAAGCCGCAGTTTTTAAAAGGTGAATTGCTGCGGCTGCAAATGCCGACAACGCTGGCCGGGCAGTTTGGGCAAACGCCGCTGCGGCGGCGGGAGTACGGTAGCCGTACTTATTTTCAGGCGGTATCAGCTTCTAAGGGCGGCGGGATTGAGCGAATTATGAAAAGAAGTGGCTGGTCAAAAGAGGATGTCCTGATTATGACGGATAATCCGCAGGATAAAGAGCTGCTGCAAAGTTTTCCTTATACAGCTGTACCGCTTCATCAGCCGAAATTAGCAAGTCAGGCGTATTATGCCTTAAACGCCGGGCAGCTGCCGCTGGTGGCAGGCGGTGATTTGACAAAAATGAGGGAAAAGATTAGCCGAAATTGAGGCGGAAATGATGTCGATTCTACGGAAGTACCGGTTTTTGGGCGGGGAACAGTAATGCTGAAATATTTCGGGCGGCAGGTGCGGGGACTGCGCTGGAAAACGCCACGGATGAATGAGAACCGTTGACGGTGCTGGGTATCATTATTGTTAGCCGCAAGGGTTGATAAAGGGATATTAAAATAGAAAACGCACTGTGTAAAGGGCACAGTGCGTTCTCTTTGTGATTTTTTTTTCAGGAAGGGAATATAACTCAATTTTCCTCTGCGTTTGCCGTTCCTACTTTATTTTTGGAAAGAAGGGATGTAATACGCAGAAGTTTACGCAGAGGAAAAATGGGTCCTTTTTTACAGGGGCATCTTATCATTCCGGTCGTCGCCCCAAATGGTTTGATAAATCGCGTCCAGTTTGGCATGAAGCTCGTCAACGGCAGCGATATTATCGAGCAATGTTTTCTTTTCGTCAGCGGTTAAGTTTGTCAGACCGCGAATAAAATCAGCCTCAACGAAATTATCAAAATTGTAGTTGTCTGGCAGATTAGCGTATGCTTCATCAACCTTGGCCCAGAGTTCGTCATGCTTATGAGCAAGTTCTTCGTATTTGTCTTCGAGGTCAATCATTTCCTGAGCTAACTTGGGGTCAACATTCAGAGGCAGAGGCAGTGCGGGCAGATTTGGCATTTCGCCGCCTTTGTCCTGCGGCAGCAGTGCATACAGACTGTCAAGCTCTGCGTCAATTTTATCCAATGCTTCTCCATCGGCGATTAAGGCCTCCTTCTCTGACTGAGTCAAAGATTTGAGACTGCGGATGAAAGCCGCATCGTCGTGTTTTTCATAATCATAGTTTCCCGGCAGTGCATTGTAAGCGGCATCAACCTTTTCCCACAGACTTTGACGGGATTTGTACAGAGCGCTGCTTTTTCTTTCCAAAGCGTCAATTTTATCCAAAATCTCGGCTTCGCTTAATTTGGATTCTGTTAGGATTCGAGTTGACGGCGCATCGTCGGCATTAGCTGCTAAAGCCGAAGCCGGTGCTTCGATAATAGAAGCGGTCATCATAACGGCTAAAGTCAATCCTAAAATTTTTTTGTTGTTCATAGTAATGTCCTCCTTTTTCAGGTATTTTAACACGCTCAGCTATGTCGCCCAGCCGCCAAAGAGCAGCTGGCAAGAGCTGAATATATATTTACTGAAGTCTGATCAGATCTTCACAAAGGAAACAAAGGGTAAGGCTCCGGCAGACCAAATGCTGCGTTTGAAAGCTTTCACCGTGGTCCTTGGAGAAGCGCCGCAAAATGAATATGCCCGCTTTGCGGTCGCATTCATTTATGCTTGCGCACTTCTATTTCTTGTCTTTCGCTAAAACACTGTCAATACGAGCTTGCAGTTCTTTTAAAACCTGTTCATTGCTGATTGCACCCAGCAACGGTTCACCAACGATGTTGCCGTTTCTGTCAACGACGATGGTCGTTGGGAAACTGACGATGTCCATAGCCATCTTTCCAGCTTCGCTGGATGGGTCAAAATAAATGTTCTGATAGGATGCGCCTTGCTTTTTTAAGATTCCCTGTGCTTCGGCAATTGCGCTGGCATCTCCGTTTAAAGTTTCGGTATTAATGCCGATGACTGCGCCGCCCTTAGCTTTTAATTCTTCATTCAAGGCATTTAATTCCGGCAACTCGCCAACGCACGGAGCACAGCCGCTGAACCAGTAGTTGACAACGGTTACGGCGTTTTTGGAGAAGATGCTACCGTCAACGCTGTTGCCGTCGAAATCCTTGCCTTCAAAAGCCGGGAATGTCTTGCCGGATGAGGAATCAGCGGTATTTGCATTTGCAGAATCATCGCCAGCTTCCATTTTGCTGATTTTTTTCGTCAATTCATCAATTTTATTTTCCAGTTCCCGAATTTTTTCAGCATCAGCCTTTAAGATTTTTACTTCTTCTTCGGTAAAATCTTTAATATTGTCATTAATTGTTTTCAGCAAAGTATCATCAACATAGCTGAAGTTTTCTTTGTCAATTAACGGTGCGACCTGCTTGTCCATCTTCATGAAAACCTTGTCCCAAAGTTCCTTATGACTGTCAAAAATTGCATTTTCTTCTTGGGTCAGTTTTTCAATCTGAGCTTTTAAATCCTCAATGATTTCTCCGGTTTTGGCGGAGTCAGCGGGCTTTTCTGAACTTTCGCTCTTAGAGGGAGCGGCGGGCTTGTTGCCGTTTTGAGCCTGACCGCAGGCCGCCAGACTAAAAGTAAGGACCAAAGCGAATAATAATGTCGATAATTTTTGTAAGTTTTTCATTTGTTTTTCTCCTTTTTTTTGATTAAATATTGAAACGCCGAATAAACAACATAGGATTTTTCGCCTATTGCTGTGCCTTTTTCTGCCCAAAGCGGCTATTACAAGGCTTTGACGTTATGGTTTGTTTTAAATGTTTTGTGGTTCAGCAACTTCTTTTTTTACCATTTTGGCAGCACATAGTTTGCAGCCGTTCATTGCTTCTACCGGCTGCGCCGTTTTTTTATCACCGGAGCCAAACCCATAACGGTAACTGATGGCACCGGTCGGGCAGGCGCTGATACACATGCCGCAGCGGATACATTCGGTATGATTCGGTGTTTTGGTTACGTCAACATCCATTTTGCAGGCTTTAACGCAGCGACCGCAGGAAATGCACTTATCGCTGACTTTCATCTGAAACAGTGATACCCGATTAAACAGGGCATACATGGCGCCCAGCGGGCAAATCCATTTACAGAATGGACGGTAGACGAAAACGCTTAGTATGGTTATGGTCAGCAGGATGGATGCTTTCCAAGTAAAGAGTTTGCCCAAAGCTCCCCGAACAGAGGGACTGGCAATTGCCAGAGGAATCGCTCCGCCAAGAACGCCCTGCGGACAAACATACTTACAGAAGAAAGGATTGCCCATACCGACTGCGTTGGTTACCAGTGCCGGCAAGAGAACTACCATAACCAATAGGATAAGATATTTCAGATTGCGCAGCAGTTTTAGTTTTTTGGTTGAAAACTTTTTGCTTGGAATCTTATGCAGCAAATCCTGATACCAACCAAAGGGGCAAAGGAAACCGCAGATAAACCGTCCCAGCAGTACGCCCAGCAAAATCATGAACCCGGTAATATAGTAGGTAAAACTAAACTTTGAAGAACCAACAACTGCCTGAAATGCTCCAATCGGGCAGGCGCCGGTTGCTCCTGGACAGGAATAACAATTTAGTCCCGGCACGCAGGCGACTTTGGCCTTGCCAGTGTAAATCGTTCCTTTTAAAAAGTTTGGTAGGTGGATATTGGTCAGCAGTGTTGCCACACCCTGAAGCCCCAGTCGGAATCGAGCCAAATAATGCGAAATCGTTTTAAACTTCATTTTTTTCTTATCCAATGCCCACACACTCCAAACATATTTTGACAGCTTTGGTTAATACTACATTTACTTCGTTTCGCCAGATGCCTAACCCAAGCATGGCGACACCGAATGCCAGCGTAAAAAGCTGTGCATTGGTTTTTGTTTTCCATTTCATTATCAATCACCTTCCTTATTTGTTCTTACCATTCAGGCAAGTTTAGCTACTCCGGCAGACCAAATGCTTTGCTTGAAAGCTTTCGCCGTGGTCCTTGGAGAAGCGCCGCAAAATGAATATGCCCGCTTCGCGGTCGCATTCATTTATGCTTGCGCACTTCCGGTTGTTCCCCGGCAGACCAAATGCTGCGTTTGAAAGCTTTCGCCGCGGTCTTCTGACAATCCGCTTTGCGAATTGTCTACGAAGACGTCGGATTTTGCTGCACAAAACCGACCGTCTGCCGGAGAAGCGCTGCAAAATGAATATGCCCGCTTTGCGGTCGCATTCCTTTATGCTTGCGCGCTTCAACTGCTTGATGAACCCATCATACACCACGCAGTGTAAAATTTTTGTTAAGCCCTGTAATTTAACAAAAACTTTATTTTAATCTGGTATAGTAACTATACTCAACTTTCCCCTGATCGAAGTGCTTCGCACTTCTGCCCGGGCGGGCAGTCTGCCTGATTGAAAGCTTTGCTTTCTGCCCGGGCGGGCAATCTGCCTAAAAAAGACGGTTCGATCGAATATGAGAAAGTTGAGTCACTATGTTGCCGACAGAACGGAAACATATTATAATGGAAGAAACTCAAATATTTCTGCGGCGGTAGGAACGGATGAAGAAGGAGGAGCAAATGCGGCTTTTAATAGTAGAAGATGAAAAAATGCTGTGTGATACGATTGCGAAAAGTCTGCGCCAGTCGGGCTACGAGGTGGATACCTGCTATAACGGCAGAGAGGCGAAGGAGATTTTGGAGGTAGAACATTACGATTTGGTGGTGCTGGATTTGAATTTGCCGGAAATGGACGGTATGGAGGTATTGCGATCTTTGCGGGCGGCGGATGAAGAAACGGGAGTATTGATTTTATCGGCTCGCAGTCAAATCGCCGATAAGGTTGAGGGTCTGGATGCGGGAGCTAATGACTATTTGGCTAAGCCTTTTCATTTGGATGAACTGGAAGCCCGGGTGCGAAGCTTGACCCGGCGCAAGTTTATTCAAAGTGATACCTGTCTTTTGTGTGGAGAGTTGTCCTTTAACACCAAAAGCCGGGAAGCATCAGCGGAGGGGAAAACAATCGCCCTGACCCGAAAAGAAAGCGGGATATTGGAGTATCTCTTGCTGCATCAGGGGAGACCGGTCAGTCAGGAGGAACTGATTGATCATGTTTGGGACAGCAGTGTTGATTTGTTCAGCAACTCTATTCGGGTGCATATTTCTTCGCTCCGTAAAAAGCTGAAAGCGGCGCTGGGTTATGATCCGATTCAAAATCGAGTGGGCGTTGGCTATCAGATTGGAGGGGCGGAGAAATGAGAAAATTATCTCTGCAATGGCGGATTACGCTGATGACCTCGCTGCTGATTGCGGCGGCCTGTATTTCCATGAATCTTTTGCTGTACAGTTCCGGTTCGTTTTATATTGATGCGCTGGGCGGCTTGGTACTGGATTATCAGATTGATACCTTTAAAGATCCAGAACAGCTTTATATCAGTATTCCGGAAGGACAAATGGATGAGTTTTTTGGGACTTTTTCCGATCAGGTTGACGATACCAAGACTAATTTCAGTATTAATGGCTGGTTGATTACGGCGGTAGTTACGCTCCTGAGCGGCGTGATTGCCTATTTTGTCAGCGGGCGGTCCTTAAAGCCACTGCGCGAGTTTTCCAATCAGGTAGAACGGATTCAAATGGAAAACTTAACCGAGTCAGCGGTTAATGAAAACGAGATTCCGGAATTTCGGATGCTCAGTCAATCTTTTAATCAGATGTTAGGCCGAATTTCAACGGCGTTTGAGGCGCAGCGGCAATTTACCGGTAACGCCGCTCATGAGCTGCGCACGCCTTTGGCGCTGATGCAGGCACAAATGGATTTATATACTAAGGAGCAGGGAAAGCTGACGGATATGGCGGAAATCATTACCACGCTTCAGGAACAAACGGAAAGATTGTCGCTGATGGTAACGACTTTACTGGATATGAGTGAGCTGGAAACCGTCCGCCGGACCGACAGAATTGAGCTGACTCCGATGATTGAGGAAATACTGGCTGACTTGTCGCCGGTGGCGGAAAAGCAAAATATTATGCTGGAGCAGGTCGGCAAGGAAGTCGAGCTGATTGGCAGTGATATTTTAATTTACCGGGTGATTTTTAATTTAGTGGAAAATGCCATTAAGTACAATCGTCCCGGCGGGCGGGTTACGGTGTCAACTGGGTACAGCGATGGCAAGGCGCTGATTCGGGTGGCTGATACTGGCGGCGGCATCCCGGAAGAGTATCAAAAAAGCATTTTTCAGCCCTTTTTCCGGGTGGATAAGTCGGTCAGCCGGGCACTGGGTGGCGTGGGCCTTGGGCTGGCGCTGGTTTGGGAAACGGTCAAGCTCCACGGTGGCCGGGTGTGGATTGAAAAAAGCACGCCAGCCGGCACGGTATTTACCGTGGAACTGCCGACGGTGCGTATGATTTAAAGCAGGTTTCGATTTGATTTTACTCACCGTTAAGACAGCTTAACGGTGAAGTTTAAAATTAAATAAATGCTGTAAAACAGCAGCAGAGCAGCCCCTTCTTTTTTGGTAATCACGTATTTGGCATTTTTAGAAAAAATACGGAACAAAATAAGGATAATCAGCATGGTCGGAATCTGCACATAGTAAAAATGAATCGGCACGAGCAGTCCCCCTTTGGTAGCGGCAGCGGACGCACCGACTACAAACAGCACATTTAAAATATCAGCGCCGATGATATTGCCGATGGCAAGCTCGCCATGCCCTTTGCGCACGGATGTAATGGCCGTCATCAGTTCCGGCAGGCTGGTGCCGAAAGCAACTAAAGTAGCGGCAATGATTGACTGCGGAACGCCCAGCCGCAAAGCGGTTACTTCCACGCTGCCAATCAGGATTTTGGAAGAAAAAATGACCATAGCAATGCCCAATCCCAATTTCAGAAGCTGGAGAATGACCGGTGATTTTTTTTCATCCAGCAAAGCGCCTTCATCAACACCTGAGGTCATGGACCATTTCATCATGGTGTAGAGATAAACGGCCAGCAAAAGAAGGAACAAAAAGCCAACCCACTGCGGTAAATACCCGCCGATGCCGGCTCGGTAAAAGGGCAGAGCGATGACAGACAGCAGCAGGGCAGCAGCGATTTGAATCCAGCCTTGGCGGTCAATGGTTTTTTTATCAACCGGTAAAGTACCGATTAAGGCAGCAATGCCGATGATTAGGCCAGTGTCGCAGATAATGGAGCCGATGGCGTTACCCAGTGCCATATCGGGATTGCCGTTAATGGCGGCCAGAACCGATACGGTTGCTTCCGGCAGGGTTGTACCTAAGCTGACGATGGTTGCACCGATGACCATTTTGGGGATGCCCCAGCGAATCGACAAACTGACTGCCTGATCAACTAAGATATCGGCGCCTTTGCTTAATATAAAAAAGGAAACGGCGATAATCAAAAGCAGAATAAAAAGAGATTGACTTTCAAAAAAACTATGCAGTATTGCGTCCATAGAAGCATCCTTTCTGAGAAAAGTGAGGGAAAGCTTTGTCTGCCAGCGGGAAAGCAAATCAGCAAGCAGTACCAGTGCCGGTATTTTTGGGCGATGCGGCAGGCTTTGGCCGATTCAGCGGTTTGGGCTGCTTTGACCGTTTTGGCTGTTTTGGCCGTTTTGGCTGTTTTGGCTGTGGTTGACAAAAACTTTAATATTTTTTTATACTACTAAAGAACAGCCTGTCTGTCAAGCGCTTTTCATCGAATCGTTTGAAAAAAGCAACCGTTCAGATAAGCTGCTTGTAATTCACTGACATTTCAGCGAATTACTATTGTGAGTGTAAATGAAACGTTCCGGCGGTATTAACATAAACATTTGTTTATCTGAGTGCAAAGAAATAATGAATAACTCAACTTTCCCATGTTCGCCAGAACAGTCTTTTTTAGGCAGATTGCCCGCCCGGGCAGAAAGCGAAGCTTTCGATCAGGGCTCGTTGCTTCCAGAAAGGCTACGCCTTTCGGCGGCGGGCAGGAACGGAATGCGATTTGCGAAGAAAATCGCGAGAGTGGGCCCATGCACCCGCTCTCTGAGCGGGATAAAGCCAAAAAAGACTATGGAAAGTTGAATAAATAAATTTAACTATTGATTTTTCGATTAAATTCCGATAATATTAAGGAAACGATAAGTGGAATTCAAGTATGTACGCGAATAGATATTCAAAAGAATAAGAGGAGATTATGGAAATTTATGTTGCAAGGCAGCCGATATTCGATCGGGAGAGCAAAGTTTATGGATATGAGTTGTTATATCGAAATTCCGAAACGAATGCGTTTGATCCCAGTGTTTCGGATGAACAGGCGACATCAGAATTATTGATTAACAGCTATTTTTCTTTTGGTATGGAAAAGCTGATTGGCAAAGGCAAGGCCTTTATTAACTTTAATAAGTCGCTGCTGACGCAGGAAATGCCATTGCTGCTGGATCCCAGAAAAGTAGTGGTTGAGCTTTTGGAAACCATCGAGCCGGATGAAGCGCTGTACGAGGTGCTGATAAAGCTAAAACAGAACCAGTATACTTTGGCGCTGGATGATTTTTGTGCTGATTATAAATATCCGCAGCTGGTCAATGCAGTCGATATTATTAAAGTTGATTTTATGCAAAATACCAAACAGGAAATTCGAGATATTTATGATACTATGCGCCAGTCGGGGAAAGTGCTGTTGGCAGAAAAAATTGAAAGCCAAGAAGTCTATGAATGGGCAAGGGATATGGGTTTTGATTATTTTCAGGGTTATTTCTTCAGCCGTCCCAGTTTGATGAAATCCCATGCCGTTAAGTATATCAGTCCGCAGGACATTGCCATCTTAAAGGAAATGTCGGCTCAAGCTCCAGATTTTAAGAAGATTGCACTCATTATTGAAAGAGAGCCGATTACGGCCTATAAACTGCTCAAGCTTGTCAATGCCAACTTTACCAGATCCTATCAGATTTCTTCGATTTTGCAGGCACTGGCGCTTTTGGGTGTCGATACCCTGCGCAAGTGGTTCACGTTAATCATGGTGCATAAGCTGGCTAAGGATCAGCCTAAGGAATTGATTAAGGTCAGTATGCAAAGAGCCAAGTTCTTTGAACTGTTGGGTGAGAAAAATGAGCGGCTTCGAGAAAAAAGTCATGATAAACAGGCTTATCCGCTCAAGGACAAAAATGAAATGATGTTGGTTGGCGTATTGTCAACGATGGATGTAATTTTGGGCAAGCCGATGGAAGAGGTTGTGAAGGAGCTGCCGTTAAGCAGCAATATTATCAGTACCTTGCTCATGGAAAAAGGAAGTCCGTATCTGGAGGATTATAAAGCGCTGTTAGCCTATGAAAAAGGTGATTTTGAGAAGAAGGAAGTTCATGAATTGTCCGAGTATGATTTGCCGGAGATTTATGTTCAGGCAGTCGAATGGTCAGAGAGGATGATTGTTCTGAGCTAACTGCGCAGATGAGGTGAAAAATGTTTATTGCGATTGAGGGGATGGACGGTTCTGGCAAATCAACGCAGATGGAATTGTTGCGCCAATACTTTGAACAGCGGCATCAGGCAGTGGTCATTACTCGGGAGCCGGGCGGAACGGATATCGGCGAGCAAATCAGAGAAGTTTTGCTGCGGCCGGAGAATCGGGTGATGGCAGCTCGGACAGAGGCGTTGCTGTATGCAGCCAGTCGGGCGCAACATGTGGTTGAGTTGATTGAACCGGCTTTGGCAGCCGGCAAGATTGTGATTTCTGACCGTTATGTAGTGTCGTCTTATGTCTATCAGGGAATTGCCCGGGGACTGGGGCTGGAAACGGTCGAGCGGATTAATCAGTTTGCGATAAACGGTAGGATGCCGGATTTGACGATTTTCTTGTTTGTCAGTCAGGAACAGGCGCTGCGCCGAAAAAAAGCACAGAAAGAGCTGGATCGACTGGAGGCTGAGTCCATGCCGTTTCACACTAAGGTTAATCAGGGATTCCGACAGTTGGCGGAAAGCTATCCTTATCCCCGGATGATTATAGATGCAGACATGACTCCGGCAGAGGTGCATGCGCAAATTCGGCAGCGGCTGGAGCAGGAGTTTGGGAAGGAAAGAAAATGAAAGTAGAAAGAACAGAGCAGACGTCGGCATTGGGGACGGTTCAGGTAAAAACACAGGCACCGGAAACGGATTTTAAGTTTGTGCTTTCCTCCAAACTGGAAAATGCGGAGCTGTATGACAGGCTGAAGCAAATGATGGAGGATATCGCTGCGCAGGGAGATAAGCTGGCCAAGCATATTGATATCAAGGACATGAAGCGTTACCGCGAATTGATTAAGGATTTTGTCAATGAGGTGGTAACGAATTCGCATCAATTTTCCCGGGAAAACTTTTTGGATCGGCGCGGTCGGCATCGGGTTTACGGTTTGGTTAAATTAGTCGATAAAAAATTAGATGATTTGGCGCAAGAGTTGATGAAGGAAGAAAAAAGCGGGCTGAATATTTTGGCGAAAGTCGATGAAATCAAAGGCTTGCTGTTAGATATGATTGTTTAAAAAGAGAAGGCGATGCCTGTTAAGGGGGATCGCTTTTTTAACGGTTAGATAAAATAAAGTGGTTTGGGCGGCGGTGGCAGAAGCTACTGATTTCGGCTCGGGGCGTGCCGCCTGCAAATACGAGCTATTTCGATACTGGCGGCTGGAGGCTTTGGGCATGAAAGAGGGCAAGAGGAGATAAAGGAGCAGTCAATGAAGTTTGCGGAAATTATCGGGCAGCAGGAATTAAAAGAGTATTTTCGCAGGGCGGATGCCGGCGAAAGGCTGGCTCATGCCTATATTGTAGAGGGCAGCCGGGGGAGCGGCAAGCGGATGCTGGCGGATGCGGCAGCTAATTTTTTGCTGTGCCGAGAAAGGGCAGGAGAGGAAAGCTGTGGCCGGTGTCGGGACTGCCTTCAGCTTGCTTCCGGCAATCATCCGGATGTCATTTATGTTCAGCCGTCAAAGAAAACCGGATACGGTGTGGATGATATTCGGGAGATGATTTTGCAGGAGCTGGAAATCCGGCCTTATCAAAGCCGGTATAAAATCTATATTATCGAAGCGGCTGAATCAATGACAGTGCCCGCTCAAAATGTGCTGCTCAAAACAATCGAAGAACCGCCGGCCTATGCTCTCTTTTTTTTATTGACCGAAAATAAAGACCGGCTTCTGGAAACAGTGCTTTCCCGCTGCATTCGGCTGCAGGTGCAGCCTTTATCACTGGCTGAAATGCGAGAGTTCCTGAAGCGGCACGGACGCACGGAACGGGAGGACTTGATTGCCTTTGCCGAGGGCAGTCCTGGCCGGCTTTTGCAGCTGGCCGATTCGGAAATGTTCCGGGATATGAAAAGGGATATAGAAAATTTGCTGGATAGGTTTATAAAAATGCCGGAACATGATATAATAGAATTGGTTTCTGTTTTGGAAAAATATGCCGAAAACTTAGAAGAAGCCTTGACTGTGCTGCAAATTGCTTTAACAGAGCGGCTGCGGGGAAATTGCCGGCGGCCAGCGGGAGCAGTATCGGCGCAGAGTCTGCACCGATACTATTTTTTGGCGCACAATCTGCTGGCAGCAAAAAGGCAGTTAAAGGCTAATGTTAATAAAAGTTTAATTATTTGGAGCTTATTCTTATTAAAGGAGAATGTATGATAAAGGTCGTCGGTGTCCGCTTCCGGAAAGCGGGGAAGATTTATTATTTTGCGGATAATGGCCTGAATTATGAAAGCTGCCGCCATGTGATTGTGGAAACGGCCAGGGGAATTGAATACGGGCATGTCGTTTATGCCGATAAGGAAGTACCCGAAGAAGAAATTGTTCAGGATCTGAAGCCAGTAATTCGCTGTGCGACGCTGGAGGATGATGCCATCTATCAGGAAAATTTAGAGAAAAGCAAAGAAGCCTTTCAGATTTGCAAAGCCAAGATTGTCGAGCGTGAGCTGGATATGAAGTTAGTTGATTCGGAATATACCTTTGACCGCAATAAACTGCTGTTTTATTTTACTTCGGATGACCGGGTCGATTTTCGGGAGTTAGTTAAGGATTTGGCAACCATCTTTCGCACTCGGATTGAGCTGCGCCAAATCGGTGTGCGTGACGAATCGAAAATGATTCCCAGTATCGGCGGCTGCGGCCGGCCGCTCTGCTGCGGCAGTTTTTTAAGCAATTTTCATCCGGTTTCGATTAAGATGGCCAAGGATCAAAGTTTGTCGCTTAGTCCCAGCAAGATTTCCGGCATTTGCGGCCGGCTCTTGTGCTGTCTGCAATATGAACAGGAAACCTATGAGGAGCTGAATAAGATTTCGCCGAAGGTTGGCGATTTGGTGAAAACACCGACCGGGGTGGTCGGTGAAGTTCAGTATATTAATCTTTTGCGCCAGCAGGTCAAAGTCGTAATCAAACAGGGCGAAGATGTGGAAATTGTTCAATATGCGGTGGCGGAGCTGGAGCGCCTGCCCAAAAACCATAAGACACCGGACAAGCAGGCCAAGCCGGAAAAAGCGGATTCATCCGCTGCCAAAGAAACGGATAAGCCGGAAAATGACAAGGCTAAAAATTTCAAAAGGCAGCCGAATAAAAAAGGATGAAGGATTTGATCAAAGCCGGGGAACGGCTGGACGACTTAAATGTGAAAGGCTATTATTTGATTCAAGATCCGGCCGGGTTTTGTTTCGGACTGGATGCGGTTTTGCTGGTTCATTTTGCCAAGGCCAGACCCGAGGAGATGATTTTGGATATCGGCACGGGCACGGGGATTATCCCGATTCTGATGGCAGCCTATTATCCAGACACGACTTATCGGGCGATTGAATTACAGGCCAAATATGCTGACATGGCCGGGCGCTCCGTCCGCTATAATCATTTGCAGGAGAGGATTGAGGTTCGGCAGGGTGATTTGCGGGAAATGGAAAAAATTTTTCCGCTGTCCTTTTTTGACCGGATTATGGTCAATCCGCCGTATATGAATGCCGGACTGATTCCAACTCAGGAAGATAAGGCGATTGCCCGGCATGAAATTTGCTGTGATTTGGAAACGATTATCCAAAAGGCCGCTCAGCATCTAAAGTCGCAGGGCAGTCTTTGCATGGTGCATCGGCCGAACCGTCTGCCGGAGGTTATTTGTTTGTTGAAAAAATACGGCTTGGAGCCGAAACGCCTGCGGCTGGTGCAGCCCGAGGCGGAGAAGGAGCCGAACTTGTTTTTGCTGGAAGCGGTGCGGGGTGCCAAACCCTACCTGCGGATTGAACCGACACTGGTGATTTACCGACCGGACGGCAGCTATATGCCGGAAGTGCTGGAAATTTACCGGTATTAAAAGCTGAGCTGGATATGGGGAATGGCGGCGTAGATGTTTCCTGCGCTTGCGGCGAAAAGGGGCAGCGCTTAGCAGCGGGGAACGGTGCTGCTGCCGTCCGCAGGATTGACTTTGGCGGATGGCCGGAAAATTGAAGGAGTAAGAGATGGATGGAGGTTTGTATTTAACCGGAACGCCAATCGGCAATTTGGAAGATATCAGTTACCGCTGCGTGCGAATATTGACAGAAGCCGATTTGATCGCGGCGGAGGATACCCGGCAGACGCAGAAGCTGTTGCAGTATTATCAGATTAAAAATAAGCTGAGCAGTTATCATGAACATAATAAGCGGGAAAAACAGGAATATTTTTTGCGGCTTTTGGCGGAGGGCAAGAAAATTGCGCTGGTTACCGATGCCGGTATGCCGGGCATATCCGATCCCGGCGGAGATTTGGTTAAGGCCTGTATCAAAAGAGGAATTCCGGTGACGACTGTGCCCGGGCCAACGGCTTTTGTCAGTGCGCTGGTGCTGTCGGAACACGCTTTACAGGAGTTTGCATTTTTTGGCTTTTTACCAGCCGAAAAAAAGGAAAGGGAAGAAAAGCTGAAGGAAGTGGCGGAACTGCCCTATTCCCTGATTTTTTACGAAGCGCCGCACCGTTTGGTCAAAACTTTGACGGCAATGGCGGCGGCCTTTGGCGGAGAGCGCCGGATTAGTTTGGCCAGAGAGCTGACTAAAAAATATGAAGAAGTCCGGCATTTTTCTTTGGCCGAAGCAGCGGCTTATTATCAAGCAGCTCCGCCTAAGGGCGAGTATGTTTTGATTGTAGCTGGAAAAGATCGCCGGGAGTTGCAGGCGCGGGAGCAGCAGCAATGGACGGAAATGAGTTTAGAGGATCATTTGGATTTTTATGTCCGGCAGGGGATCGAGCCGAAGCAGGCGCTCAAGCAAATGGCTAAGGATAGGGGAACGGCTAAGCGCAAACTGTACCGCTATTTTCACGGCCAAAGCGAAGAAACTGAAATTGGCGGGATATAGCCGGAAATGGGAAAGCAGGGCAGAGTTTTTAAATTAACACAACGTTTCCTCGGATGGAAGTGCTGCGCACTTCTGCTTTGACCGAAAGCTCCGCTTTCTACCCGGGCGGTCTGCCCTGATCGAAGTGCTACATATTTTTGCCCAGACGAGCCATTTATAAGTTAAAGTATTGACAAGAAAAGGAACAAACAAGGAAAGAATGAATCAAGAGAACAAAATAAAGAATGAGAACAATTTAAATAAAAACAATAACAATTCCATTTTTATACTGGTCTTTTCGGCTTTGTGTCTGGCGCTCAGCCTGATGCTCAAAGCCTTTAATATGTTTATGCCGGTCGGGATTCCGATTTTGCGGATTGGCTTTAACGGACCGCCGCTGAAAATGGTCGGTATTTTGTTTGGCCCGCTTTATGGAGGAATGGCAGCGGGGCTGTCGGACTTTTTAGGCTATGTGCTGATGGATAAATCCGGCAAGGCTTATTTGTACCAGCTGACGATTACGGCGGTTTTAAGCGGCACGAGTGTAGGGCTTTTGTGGCGGTATTTTAAGACCAAAACCATGCGCACGGTTCAGCTTCAATATTTGGGAGCGATAGCAGTTTTGCTGGTGTACGGTATCGTCAGCTTTGGTCTGACCTATGGCCGGCCAGAAGCAGCGAAGCAGGTTGGCGGCAGCGTTGTCATCATTGTTTCCGGGCTGGTGGGACTAATTCTTTACTTTATCAACAGCATGATTGCTCGTCGCCAGAAGATGAAGCACTTTGGTGAATATTTCTTTCAAATGTTTTTGTCGGTTACCATTCCGGGACTGGTTTTCAATTGGGTCAATACCTGTATCCTGATGGAACTTTTCTTTAAGGACAAGAATAAGGATATGTTTTTGTTCGGTCTGATGCGGAGCGCGGTTCAGCTTTTGGAAAGCTATTACAATGTGTTTGTGGTTCTTTTTATCGTAATTTTGCTGGAACCGTTTCTGGTCAAGAAGGGCCTGCCGCCCTTTGGCCGGACAGAGGAAAAACGAAAAGCGAATAAAGAGGGCGAGTCTGAACTGTAACTAAAAAATCAACTTTCCCATGTTCGCCAGAACAGTCTTTTTTAGACTCGTTGCATGGACAGGAACGGAATGCGATTTGCAAAGCAAATCGCGAGAGTGAGTCCATGCAGACTGCTCGCCCGGGCAGAAAGCGAAGTTTTCGATCAGGCAGACTGCCCGCCCGGGCAGAAGTGCGTAGCGCTTCGATCAGGGGCACCCGCTCTCCGAGCGGGATAGAGTCAAAAAAGACTATGGGAAAGTTGAGTTAAAAATCAAGGAAAACCGACTAAAAAGGATAGACAGATGGAAAAAATATATGATGTGGTTATCATCGGTGCAGGGCCAGCCGGGATTACGGCCGGGATTTATGCGACCCGGGCGCAGCTTGACTATGTTTTGCTGGAAAAAGCGTTTCCCGGCGGACAGATTATCAATACCTATGAAGTGGAAAATTATGCTGGATACAGCAGTATTTCCGGTTTTGACTTAGCCCAGAAAATGCAGGAACATTTGCAGTATTTGGGCGGACAGATTACAATCGGCGCAGTCAGGGAAATTCGCCTGACAGCGGACAACTGCAAAGAAGTGGTTACGGACAGTGGCGTTTTGCTGACACGAAATATCATCGTGGCAACCGGCGCAGCGCCAAGGCTTTTAGGTAAGCCGGGGGAAGCGGAGTTTGCCGGTCGGGGTGTATCTTATTGTGCGACCTGCGATGGTGCTTTTTATCGGGATAAAACCGTATTAGTGGCCGGCGGCGGCGATGTGGCAGTCGAGGACGCAATTTATCTGGCAAGGATGTGCCGAAAAGTTTATATTGCCCATCGCCGGGATCAATTCCGGGCGGCTAAAACGCTGCAAACCAGACTGATGGCCCTGCCCAATGTCGAAATCCTGTGGTTTACCGAAATTCAGGAGATTAAGGGCGGCGATTTTGTCAATGCCGTTGCGCTGGTGCACAATCAAACCGGAGAAACGCAGGAATTAGCGGTTGACGGCGTGTTTATAGCAGTTGGCACCAAGCCCAATACGGAATTTTTGGGCGATTTGGTGGAAAAGGATGCGCAGGGGGCGGTTGTAACCGACCAGCATTGCCGAACCAGCGTTCTGGGGATTTATGCGGCGGGCGATTTGCGCAGCGGCTCGGTTCGGCAGATTATGGCGGCCTGTGCTGACGCAGTTACGGCCGTGATGGATTTGGACAAAAATGTTTGAAGATTCCATATTTGATTTGGAGGAAAATCTGAAAAAGCTGCCGGATAAACCGGGCGTTTACCTGATGAAGGACGCACAGGAGCAAATTCTTTACGTCGGCAAGGCCAAGGTTTTGAAAAATCGGGTTCGTCAATATTTTCGCAGTCCGGATGGTTTAATGCCCAAAATTCGGAAAATGGTGGAGCTGGTGGCGGCGTTTGAATGGATTGTTACTGATACCGAGGTCGAGGCGCTGATTCTGGAAATGAATCTGATTAAAAAGCATCGCCCTAAATACAATACCATGCTCAAGGACGATAAGTCCTATCCCTATATTAAGATTACAGTGGAAGAGGAATATCCGAGGGTGATTTACACCCGGCAGCTGCGGCGGGATAAGGCGAAGTATTTTGGTCCTTATACGGCCGCTTACGGAGCGCAGGAACTGATTGCGTTTATTCAAAAGCATTGGAAGTTATGCCGCTTGAATAAAAATTTGCATAAAAACGGCAATAGAGCCTGCTTTTCCTATCATTTGAAGTTATGTGATGGTTTGTGTATTGATAAAATTGATGCGGCTCAGCACCGCCAGAAAATTAATGAAATTATTGCTTTTTTAAACGGCGACCGGGCAGAGCTGTTTAAAGAAATGGAGCAGGAAATGAAGGCGGCAGCCGCCCGGATGGAGTTTGAGAAAGCCGCTCAAATCCGCGACCGGCTGGCGTTGATGAAGCGGACGTTTGAGGAGCAGATTATTACCCGGGAAGGCAAGCAGGACAGGGATGTGATTGCGCTGGAAGAAACGTCTGACCGGGCGCTGGCTCAGATTTTCTTTGTCCGGGAGGGCAGGCTGACGGGGCGGGAGCATTTTCATATCGGCAATCCGGAAAATCTGCCGCTGCCGGAGCTGTATGCGGTCTTTATCAAGCAGTTTTATCTGGGGGCGGCTTTTATTGCCAAAGAAATTGTGGTGGCCGAAGAAACGGCCGACCAAAAGGTATTGGAAGAGTGGCTTAGTTTGAAAAAGGGGCAGAAGGTGCAGCTGATTTTGCCGCAAAAGGGTGAAAAAAAGAAGCTGGCGGAGCTGGCCAAGGAAAATGCGAAAATTGCTTTGCTGCAAATGGGCGCGACTATCCGTAAGCAGGAGGAAGCGGCCAGAGGGGCAATGAACGCACTGCTGCAGACGATTGGCTTAAAGAAAAGCGAAATTCACCGGATTGAGGCTTATGATATCAGTCATATTTCCGGGGCATACAGTGTCGGATCGATGGTGGTGTTTGTGGATGGTCGGGCCAAAAACTCGGATTACCGCAAGTTTCGGATTAAACAGGTCAGCGGGGTGGATGATTACGCACAATTAGAGGAAATTTTGCGCCGCCGCTTTCACCGGGCGCTGGAAGAACAAAAGCAGTTCTTTTTGCAGGAAGAGAGGCCGGAAGGAAAGTTTATCAATCTGCCGGATTTGATCTTAATGGACGGCGGCAAGGGTCAGGTTCACGTTGCCGAAAAGGTGCTGGCGGAGTTCGGTTTGAATATTCCGGTTTGCGGTATGGTTAAGGATGATACCCACAGCACTAGAGGACTTTTTTTTGAGGAAAAAGAGTATCAATTTGAAAAAAATCCAGCGGCCTTTCGGTTGGTGACCCGGATTCAGGACGAGGCACATCGGTTTGCTATCAGCTATCATCGCAAGCTTCGGCAAAAGGATCAGGTGCGGTCGATGCTGGATGATATTCCGGGAATCGGTGAGGCCAGACGCAAAGAATTGCTTCGGCATTTTGGTTCGGCTGAGCAGGTCGGAGCAGCTTCGGTTGAGGAAATTGCAGCGGTTCGGGCAATGAACCGGGGGATAGCGCAGACGGTCTATGATTTTTTTCATGCCGAGCAGCCAGCGAGGGATTCAGTGGCAGCGCAAGAAATCTGACAGGAAGCGACTGTAAGTAAATACCCATGCGCAGGCGGCTGGCGGAACGGTTTGAAACTTGGCGGCGACCGAGCAGGGGAATTGTCCAAAGGAATAACTTTTTAAGCGGGGCAGGGAGAAAACCCTGATGGCAAAAAATAGGATTTATATCGGCGCTGCACGACAAGTGGAGTTTTGGCGCAGGCAAACAGATATGGTTTTGGAAAGAAAGAGGACAGAAATGGACAGTCATCAGCATGATTATTATGTGGAATTGTCGGAAATTATTAAGCGAATGAAATTAAAAAATATGACTCCGGAAATTCCAAGCAATTCTATTAAAATCTATCAGTCGGACTTAAACCGGCCGGCGCTGCAGCTGGCTGGCTTCTTCGATTATTTTGATGCCGAGCGGGTGCAGATTATCGGTAAGATTGAGCATACTTATATGCAAAATATGTTTCCGTCGGAATTAAAAGAAATTTTGAGAAAGCTTTTTTCGGCGCGCATCCCCTGCGTGATTTTTACGCGGGGACTGGAAGTTTCGCCGATGATTTTAGAATGTGCGTATGAATATCAGGTGCCAGTTTTTCAGACTAATATGACGACATCGGCTTTTAACTCAGACCTGAACCGGTTCTTAAAATCAGAACTGGCACCGCGGACATCCATTCACGGAGTGCTGGTAGATGTTTACGGCGAAGGTGTGCTGATTACCGGGGAAAGCGGAATCGGCAAAAGCGAAACGGCGCTGGAGCTGATTCGGCGGGGACACCGGCTGGTGGCGGATGATGTGGTGGAAATTAAAAAAGTTTCCGACGATACGCTGATTGGTTCTTCACCGGATATTATCCGGCATTTTATTGAACTGCGCGGGATTGGCATCATTGACTGCAAAGTGCTGTTCGGTGTGCAGTCGGTCAAGGATGAAAATGAGATTGATATGGTGATTCAACTCCAGGAGTGGGAGGCAGATACCGAGTTTGACCGTTTGGGGCTGATTGAGGAATATACCAATATTTTGGATATTGAGGTACCCAGCCATACCCTGCCGATTCGGCCGGGGCGGAATTTGGCGATTATTGTCGAATCGGCGGCCATCAATTACCGGCAGAAGAAAATGGGCTATAACGCGGCCGAAGAAATTAACAAGCGGGTCATGGGCAATCTGGAAAAGAATAAGAAAAGGGAAGAAAATAACGGTTTTTAGGAAAAGCTGCATCCATAAATGATAAACGAAAAGGAGAAAAAGCATGTATAACATTGGAATTGATTTGGGCGGAACAAATATTGCGGCGGCGGTTGTTGACGGCAGCGGCCAAATTGTGTGCAAGGGCAGCACGCCGACCAGAGTGGAGGATGGCTTTCAGGCGATTGTAAAGGCAATGGCCGAACTGTCCAGAGATTTAATCAAAGAAGCGGGGCTGACACCGGGTGATATCCATTCGGTCGGCATCGGCAGTCCCGGAACGATTGATCAGGAAAAAGGCGAAATTGTTCATGCCTACAATTTAAATTTCAATCATGCTCCAATTCGGGAAGAGTTTATCAAACACTTGGGCTTGCCGGTGTATATCGGCAATGATGCCAATGTAGCGGCTTATGGTGAGTATGTTTACGGTGCAGGTCATGGCCGGCATCAGGATTTGGTAGCAGTTACCTTGGGGACGGGTCTGGGCGGCGGAGTCGTCTTGGGAGGTAAGCTGATTTGCGGCTCTTTTAATGGCGGTGCCGAGCTGGGGCATATGGTCATAGTGGCGGGCGGCGAGCAGTGCAATTGCGGCCGTAAAGGCTGCTGGGAACGTTATTCGGCGGCCAATGCTTTGATTCGGCAGGCCAGAGCGGCGGCGGAGGAAACCCCCAATTCGCTGTTGAATGTGCTGGTCAATCATGACTTAGATAAAATGAATGCCAAGATTCCGTTTGACGCTGCCGAGCAGGGGGATTTGATTGCGCAGGCGGTGATTGACCGGTATGTTTATTATTTAGCGGTTGGAATCGGCAATATTATCAATGTTTTACAGCCGGAGGTCATTGTAATCGGCGGCGGTGTCAGTGCGCAGGGAGATCATTTGCTGAAACCCTTGATTGAGAAAATGAAAAACGAGATATTTGGCGGCGGGGAAGCGCTGCAAACCGAGATTCGGATTGCCGAGCTGGGCAATGACGCCGGAATTGTCGGTGCAGCCGAGCTGTACCGGCAGTATGAAAAGTAAAATTTTTCTTTAATTTTCTCTTGGTTGAAAGTTTTGCTGTCTGCCGAGCGGGCGACCTTGCCATAGTCGAAACGCTGCGCATTTCTGCCCGGGTGGGCGACCTACCCTGATCGAAGTGCTGCGCACTTCTGCCCGGGCGGGCAGTCTGCCTAAAAATGTTGGTGGGATGAAGAGGGAAAAGTTTGCGTTATAACTTAAAAATGCTTTGTAATATCCAGTATCAGAATATTACAAAGCATTTTTTATAACTGAGGTGCATTGCTTGGAGCAAAGCTGGTTTAAGGTTACAGATATCCGTCTTCGTTGTGAAACTTATCGCCGACTTTGTCTAAGAGAATGGCAACAATGCCAGTGCGGGCAATTTTCAGAGTAATCATGTAAAACAAGATAATCAATAAGGATACAATCCATTGATTGGGGTTGATCAAGTTAAATGCTTCCGAGGCAATGGTGGCAAAGGACATCGAGTACAAAATAATGGAGAATACCTGACTGCCCTTCAGTTTTAATTCATTGACCCGAAGCAGTGGAAAGGTCAGTGCCAAAATGGCGTAAACAATCAATGCCTTAAAAAAGTACTGCGACAGCATCCGAATATAGTAAAACAAAAAAGTAAAAACATAGCTGACAATTTCCGAGGTTTTTAAAATATCCTGAAGTGAGGCTTTGGGCAGGCGAAAGTTCCCGATCTGTTCAAATTTGATAACCATCGGCGCGGCATTTAGCCTTTTCAAAGCGATATAGTCTGCGTTCATAAAAACCCCGTAAGCATAACCGCTCAGATGAGTATAATTTTTCTGCTCACCGGACTCAATGATGGCAATAAAGTCATGGTCTTTGCCGATGGTCAGTTTCATGTCATTTTCAGCAGATAGCCGCAGCCTGCCGTCAGCAATGACTAAATCTGGAAAGTGCGAATCGCTGATAAAAGCATTCATATAGGAAAAAGTCTGTTTGACTTGCAGGGACAAATAAATTCCGCCCAAAATACTGAGGATTGCTGCCAGCATCAGGGTATAGCGAATGGCTTTGCTCAGCGGCTCACGAATAGCCTGAATGTAGAAATCCGGCGATGAAAAGCTGGCAAAGAAACGCTGAAAAAAATTATTTCGAAAAACTGAGTTAGTCTGCATATTGGTTGGCTGTTCCTTTCTTTTAATATTATCCTCATTCTAAGTGCTTTCCCTGGATTTGTCAATTAAGATTTCTTAAAGTAAGCGCTGAGAAAGCCAAAAAACGGCTGACTGATTTGTAACGGAACTGTAACAACTCCATTCTTGAGTTTGCCGGTCTTTTGGTCTATAATGAAAGTGAATTCAATCAGGCAAAAACTGCCCGATGCGGAATCGGGATAGATAAGGATGAAAAAGATGAAATGGCACGGAAAGAAATATCATTTGATTTATCTGCTGATGGCGGCGGGGATTTGGCTCAGCAGTCTGGCGGTGCAGGCGACTGCTCCGGAGGCGGAAGAATTGCTGCCCAAGGCGACGATTTATTTTAATGATAAAAAAGTTCAATACTCACCGGAAACTGGCGAGCCTTTTTTAGAGGACAGTCAGATTTTGGCACCTTTGCGGCAGACGATGACGGCGATGGGAGCGAAGGTAATATGGGAAGCGGCAACGCAGACGGTGCGGATTAAGTTTGACGGCAATACGATTGAAATTCCGTTGGAAAAATATTATTTTATCCGCAATGGACAGGTCTTGAACCACGACTCGGCGGCGCGGTTGATTGACGGCAAAACCTATATTCCGGTTCGAGCGATTATAGAAGCTATCGGGGCTAAGGGCGTTTGGACAGGCGACAGTGTCCAGATTACCTATCAAAAGCAGGATACTTCGGTCAAGCGGATTCCCAAGGCTTTTGACCTGCGGGAATATAACCGGGTTACGCCGGTTAAGGATCAGCAGCAGTCGGGTGCGTGCTGGGCATTTGCTGCTTTGGGGGCAATGGAAAGCGTGCTGATGCCATGGGAGGATTATGATTTCAGTGAAGATAACATGAGTCTGGGACATGGCTATAATCTCTCGCAGGCGCAGGGCGGCGATTATATGATTGCCCTTAGCTATCTGACCCGCTGGGCCGGGCCGGTACTGGAGCAGGAGGATCTTTTCGGGGATAATACCGTCAATCCCAATGCCAAAGTAATCAAGCATTTGCAGGAGGCAATTTTTTTGCCGAAGGAAGGCGAGTTGGGGATTAAACGGGCGATTTTGCTGTATGGTGGTGTGCAGTCCTCTCTGTATCTGGATCAGGTGCAGCAGTGGAGTGATAGCGAGTATTATAATGAACAAACAGCATCCTATTATTATGACGGCAGCCGGCCAATCAATCATGATGTGGTGATTGTCGGCTGGGATGATCATTATGCCCGTGATAATTTTAAGAAAAAACCGAAGCGGGATGGTGCGTTTCTCTGTAAAAACAGTTTTGGTGCGACCTTCGGGCAGGACGGCTATTTTTATGTTTCCTATGAGGATAAATATATCGGCCAGAATGTGATTGCTTATACTAAAATAGAAGCGGTTAATAACTATCAGCATATTTATCAAAGCGATAAGTTAGGGTATTTGCTGCGGGCCGGTTACGGTGAGGGGACGGCTTATTTTGCTAATTGCTATGAGCCGGGCGGAGCGGAAATGCTGAAAGCGGTTTCTTTTTATGCCTTGGAGCCGAACACCAGTTATGAGATTTATGTGATTACCGATTTTAACGAAGTTCAGGATTTTCAGCGGATGGAGAGCCTGACCAAAGGAAACTTCAGCTATGCCGGCTATTATACGGTCAAATTGGGGCAGGGAATTCCGGTCGATAAAAAGTTTGCGGTGGTTGTCCGGATTCATTCGCCGGGAACGAAGCACCCGATTGCGACGGAGGCCAAGGGAGCGGCCAAATGGGCTGAGGGATTTGATTTGACCGATGGTGAGGGCTATATCAGCTATGACGGGAAAAACTGGAAACGGGCGGAAGAATACTTAGAAGCCAATGTTTGTCTGAAAGCCTTTACCACGAATTATTAATCAGCTTTCCTTTGATTAAAGTGCTGTGCATGTCTGCCCGGGCGGGCGACCTGCCGAAAAAGATGGTTATAGGTTTGCGGGACATGGAAAGATGAGTTATTCATGAAAAACGATTTTTCAAGCCTTTTTGCGGTAAAAAGGCTTGTTTTGATTTTAGCTATGTAAGTAACTCAACTTTCCCATGTTCGACAGAACAGTCTTTTTTAGGCAGACTGCCCGCCCGGGCAGAAGTGCGCAGCACTTCGATCAGGGGCTCGTTGCATGGGCAAGAACGGAATGCGATTTGCAAAGCAAATTGCGAGAGTGAGTCCATGCAGACTGCCTGCCCGGACAGAAACGCAAAGCGTTTCGATCAGGGTAGGTCGCCCACCCGGGCAGAAACGCATAGCGTTTCGACCAGG
>CAUUKX010000002.1:0-67628 GCA_963545585.1 uncultured Lachnospiraceae bacterium | reverse complement strand
AAGTGCTTTCCGAGCCATCGCGGACAATTCCGAGAGCTTCGAATTTGTAGCCGTCTGGCTTAACCACATCCGTGTCATCGATGTGAATGACAGGATGAGCCGGCACCCATTTTTTAATCTGCTGTAGATAGGCAGAAAGAGAAGGTCTCGGAGTTCCTTTTTCCAGATGTCGGGATAAACGGTCAACCACATTTATCTTTTTAGAGGGCTCATGAAGCTGGTCGCAAACGTCGGTGAGCAGACAACTTCCGGAAGCTAACATGCCATAAGTAATGTCGGCGGTAAACTTTCTTTCGGGCTTAGAGAGATTTTTTGAAATTTTATTGGTAAATGCTAAAATTTTTCTTTTCAAAGTATAGGTGTTTGATGTAAAATGGGACATAAGGAATCTCCTTTCTTTTTGTTTAGTAAGGTTTTTGGTTGATAGCTTAATTTTACATCAAAAAGGAATAAGATTCCTTATATTTTTGCTATTTTTTGAAATTTGTTGATGAAGGAATCTTAAAAATGATGACCTGTGGATAAATCTGCGGAAACTCAAGCATGTATCCTCATATTGACAGGCAATCACTTCTTTGCCCTTAGCATCTATATAGCCCCACAAGCCATCTCTTTTGACGGCGGCTAAGCCTTCCCAAAATCCCCATGTATCCTCATATTGACAGGCAATCACTTCTTTGCCCTTAGTATCTATATAGCCCCACAATCCATCTCTTTTGACGGCGGCTAAGCCGTCCTCAAATCCCCCTGTATCCTCATATTGACAGGCAATCACTTCTTTGCCCTTAACATCTATATAGCCCCAGCTCTCATCTCGGCATACCCTGGCCAATCCCTCTCGAAACGGGAATGTCCTTTCGTAGCGAGCCGGCACTACTTCCTTACCCTTTTCATCAATAAAACCATACAAGCCATCCCTAAAAATAGCCGCTCGATTCTCACAAAAGCCTAAAGCATCTATTGCCTCACTCCAGTCCCAATGATATTGTGACCTTATTTTAGAAAAATCATCCTTACTCAAGGAATAACTGTAAATCTCCTTGCCGGATGTATTAATGTAGCTGACTGTAACAGAAGAAATATCTTCTTTAACGATATCTCCCTCCACCTTCAGAGCAAGTGCCTTCCCTTCCCGCCAAGGACCAATCAAGTGATATACCTTAGATATTCTTTGGCCCATTTTATTCGTTAGATACATTTCCGACATTGAGAATTGTCTGCTATTGTTAAAAAAGCTTTTCCATTTTCCTATTTGGCCAATGCCTTTGGTAAAGCCAATCCCCATCCCGCTCTGTCCGCCGGTCATAAAGCTCCGACTAAGCGTAAATACAAGAATCACCGCCAATAGTACGCCGCATACAAATGCCACTTTTTTTCTGACCAAAAGCCACTCCAAAAGCAACTTTAGCCTGCCGGCTATAGCCGACTGTCCGCCGCCAAATCCGGTCTTAAGAGATGGACTGTCAAGCGGAAAGCCCGCAGTCCAGTCGGCATTAGGATTGCTTGCATCAAAGGCTACATTCACATCAGCATTCGGCTCGCCGCAGCGCATACAGAAACGGTCTGTCGGCTTTATTTCGCCGCCGCATTCTTTACAAAACATATGATTTTCTCCATTTTCTTGTCATCTATGAGTAATTTCTCCATTCCGCCAAGAAGCTCAGGGCATAGGTTTTTCCGCTTGTCCTTCCGCTGGGTCTGCCTGTCCCGGAGCAGCACTTGGCGTTGCATTCTCTGCCGGAGCAGAGTTTTCCGCCGGGGCAGCCGGAGCAGACTGAGCCGGGTCGGTGCTTGGCATTATATTCTCTGCCGGAGCCGGATGTTCTGCCGGTGCAATCGGTGTCATCGGTGCAGTTTCCTGCACCTGCGGCACATTCTCAACCGGTGCCGGACTAACCGGCGCGGGGCTTTGCACCGGGGCTGATTGAAACTTAGTCTGGGCATTTTCCGGCGTTTCCCAACGAATTCTTATTTCTTCCGGACGTTTTCCCTGCTGCAAGCCCAAAAATTCCTCATAGCAAAGTCCGGTTTCATACAAATATGCCGCTAGCGGTTCTCCCAGATAGCGAATATGCCAAGGCTCATAGCTATAGCCCGTCCATTCTTCCTTACCCTTGGGATAACGAATAATGAAACCATATTTATGCACATTTTCTGCCAGCCATTTGCCCTCTTTTTTATCAATATACTCTTCAATCAGGTCAAAGCCGACACTGGGCGAGCTGACATCCATACATAACCCGGTATGATGCTCACTATGACCGGGTTTGGAACTGTACTGATTGGCCAGTACCACGCCTTGCCGCTCCACATTCGCCTGATACAGTATTTTTTGATAGGCAATCGTCCGGTAGCCGGAAACTGTCTGAATATCAAGTCCTTCCGCCCGAGCTGCTGCCAGTAGTCGATCGATGGCATCGGCCGCCACTTTGCGCAGCTTGCGCCGGGTGATATTACCGGCATGCTTTGACTGCGGCTCTACCAGTTCAATCGGCTCAAAGTATTCCGGAAAATAATTGGCTTTATTGGCCAGTACATATAAATTATTGATATCCTGAATCTGAACCGGACGATTGACATCAAAGCCATATCCGGAAAAATCCAAATCTTTCAACGCTTCCTCTAACTCCGGCGACCATGGCTTTCCTGTATATTCCAGCATCAGTGCCGACTGGCGGGAAGATACTTTTTCTTCTGCTTTTTCTTCCGGCTTTTCTTCCTTTGGTTCATCGTTTTTTTCTGTTTCTGCTGGTTTTTCGTCTGGTATCTTGCTTTCTTTTGGCTGCTCATCTGCCTTTTCAGTCGCTGGCTTTTCTACCGGTTTGTCCACTTCGCCTACCGGTTTTTCCGGTTCATTTTTAGCCACAGGCTGACAAGCCGCCAAACAAAGTGCTGCCGCTCCAGCGATGAGAAAAAGCCTATATTTTTTAAAACTTTTTTCTATCTGATTCATTACTTTCTTTTTTCCTTTCTTGTTCCGACACAGTACTAATAGTTATCCGACTTGATTGACTTTTCATCAATCCCTTCTTCCTCGTTTTGGCCACCTTATGTGATACCGTATAATCTGCAAAACAACTCTCTTTTTTAATCCTGATAAAACAAAAACGTGGGACGATAGTTTTTGTAGGAACTATGCGGAATCAAGTACTGAAAATAATCCGCTACTTTTTCCGTTCTGGCAATATACATCCGATTGTCATTGACATATAAAAACTTGCTGTCCGCATCAAAAGTGATATAGGTATTATTACCAATCGAAGAATAATAGTTCACCGTTTTATCATATCCGGTTTCATAATAATAGTTCCATTCGTAGTGACTTAAATCATAGCTGCTTAGATAATTTCGCTGAAAATCCTTGGTTTCATACGGCGGCAAAATGCAGACATTAAAGTTCTGACTGGCAATTTCATTCGCCATTTCCGTGCGAATGGACTGTGTTTCAAAAAACTTGCGCATTATCTGCCATTGCCCGTTTATCCTTTGCAGAAAATATTGCTCTACTTTTTGCCTATTATAGTCGGGCGAAGCAATCAAGAACGCAAAGTTGCCATCGCTGGCCAAATATTGAATAAAAATATCCTCCCGCTGCTGTGTGTCAAGGCTGGTTGATACCACCCGGGCAATCGCCGACCGATCGGCATTTCCCCGCCGCAGCAGTAAATCTCCATTTAACTGCTCCGGTGAATATGTAATTCCCTGTAAAAACTCAGCTTTAGGCTTTTTCAGCAAAGTATTTTTATCCTTATCTTTCACATACCAAAACTCCTCGCCGACATTAATTCCAATCACTGGCTCCTGACCATAAGCATACAGTTCATAGGCATCCCAGCGAATATCACTATCCGGCCTAATCTTGTATGTCCCGATATATTCCTGTAAAACCTGAGAATACAGTTTTCCTTTGGATGCCAAATAATACGCCGGTACCCCCCGATCCTGATGGTATTGGTATAGACGATCAAACAGTATGGCTGCATCGGTTTTGAGCTGAGCGGTTAATGTTCGCTCTTTATATTCGTTAAACGCTTCCAGCGTCTCCGATTTTTCCTTTAAAATCTTTGTTTTCCTGCTCTTTAACTGCGAAATATCCTCTTCCCCCATCAGCAATTCAGCAAATTCAAAATATTTTTGCAGCGTATTCTCCGGCAGCAGTGTCAGCCAGTTCGGCACATCCTGAATATCCGTTGACCAACTTATTAACAACTCTTTCCATTCCGATTTTTCAGCAAAGGCCAACATCTCCAGATACCCCGGCAACTTGACTTCTTTTTGCTTGGTCAGATACTGCACCAAAAAAGGGTCAACACTTTCCCGCAAACCGCTAAAAAAGCTCTTCAGCTCTTCGGTCTTTATCTTCCCCTTAATCTCCAGCGCATTCGCCTGCAGCTCGACTGACTGAATATCTGCAAAAAAGGCAGGTGTCAGATCAATCTGCCATTCCTTTGGAAAGTGACCAAGAAGCGCCGACGGCAATGGAATCTGCCATGCGCCCAACGCCGGCGACTGCAAAGAAAACCTCCACACCTTCCCCACCGATTTAATCTCCGGCATCATCAGCAAAGAAGTTTCTCCCAATGGACTGCTGATATCTAAAACAACTTTTCTTGTACTACCGTCATAATAGGCCGAATCTACCTGAAAAATACCCGCCAGCGATAGCCTTGCTGCTTCTGCCCTCTGCTTTAAAAAGCCGTTTAAATCTGCATACTTTAGTTTCAAATTGATATCCTCACCTTCTACCGCTTCTGCAAAAAGCGATAGTGCTGATATTTCATCCGGCTTCTTATCCGAAGTATAGTTGCCGCCGCCCCACCGGCTATGCCCCAGATAATACAGGCTGCCGCCAATCGTCAGCACGAGCAAAAACAGCAGAATCACCACCGGCAGCACCCATTTTTTCTTTTTCTTAGATGCTTGCGGCAAAACCGGATTTTCCGCCGGCGCAACCGGTTTGACACTGCTCGGCGAAGCCAGCAGCGTCGCTTTGATAGGAGCTTCCGTATTAATCACGCTGTCAGAAGTGGCTTGGGCAGAATCCTCAGCATTAATTGCGCCGTCAGAAGCAGCTTGGGCAAAACCCTCAACAGGAATTGCACTATCAGAAGCAGCTTGCACAGAATCCTCAGCAGAAACTACATTGACAGAAGTGCCTTCTGTAAATGCAGAGACCGCTTCCTCACTCAAAGCACTGCCACATTTTTTACAAAACTTTCCGCTTTCATATCTTATGTTACATTTTTGACATATCATATCGTTATTATAATATCCCGGTATGGTATATTAAATCTCCTCTCTGCAAGGTCAAACTGGTTTTTTCTGTTTTTTCTTTTTCTTTCACTATCAAACTTTTTTCGCCCCGCAGGAGGTGCAAAACGCTGCATCTGTCTCCATCTCTGCACCACAGTTTTGGCAATGCTCTTTTTCCGCCACGGCAGCTGCTGCTCCCGCATTGCTCTCCTCTCCTTCTCTCACACCAGCTTTTTTGCCGCAATTAGCGCAAAATATGCTGCCATAAGGGATTTCCTTATGGCAATTGGCACATCTCATCAATCCCTGTAATTGCAGCCAATTGGCGTAAAAAGATTCGTGATTGGCCTTGGTTCGTTTGATTTTATGCAGCAGCTCCTGATAGGCCGGGGTGTTTTCTTCGCCTTGTTCACTTTTTTGATAAACCAGCACGCCCAAGTTTTCGCATAAATTTTGAAATTGTTTTTCCATTAACAGCATATTTTGCCTTGCTTGTTCTAAAGGTACATTTTTCTTGCCCACTCCTAAATTATCTAAAATTCCCATTGTTTTATCCTTTCTTTTATTTGCGTTTTAAGTATATTTTCTGCCCACCGATTTCCCAAATCAATTGCTTGTTTGCCTGATCATAATTCATCATCATGCCAATGCTGCCAAAGGACAAGCCTAAGACCTGCGGCAGTTCGCCGCTGACATAAATCTCATCTCCATCTCCCTTTTCCCAGTGCAGGCCGTCTTTCCACACACCGGCTACTCCAATTCGCAGTTTTCCATCCCCGGTAAACCAAAATTCCATAGCATCCCACCGGTCACCATCTATCTGCCAACTGCCAACCGGCGAAAAAGAAACAACCTTCATGCTTTGGGGCAACCCCTTAGACCCCAAAAGAACAATGAGCACCACTGCCAGTACCGCCACCAGTCCCCAAGGCAACCATTTTCTCCAGCTCCCTATCCGGCTGCCGGAATCGGCGACCGATGGTGCAGCCGAAGAAAAAGGCTGAAATCCCGATGATGAAGCCAAATCGGCAGCTGCAAAAGACGAACCGGAAGAAGCCAAAGGGGCAGTGCCGGCTGCCAACCTCCGGCCGCATTTTGGGCAGAATTTTTGTCCCGATCCGATTTCATTTCCGCATTGCTTACAATACATAAAAATCTCCTTTGTTTGACTTTATTTCTTTTCCCTTATCGATAAGCCATCCTGTCCCATGTCAAGGTACATGTCCACATACCCATAGCTTCCATGACAAAAAACATAGAGTCTGACCATATTTTCTTCTATTCCGTAAGCTTTTAGTCTGCCGGCCACTCTATGGCATCACTCCAAAAGTATTCTCTTACTTCATTTTCTTCTATTCCGTAAGCTTTTAGTCTACGTGCACGCCCTCCTTCTGTGTCCATTCCATATATACCGTTTTCTACAAGAAAACAATAGGAAGCCTCTGCCGTTTTGGTTCCTTTCAAGGTCTTTACTTCGTCAACCCAAACATCTATCCACTTGTCAATAGCAATCTCACCTTGCTTCATAGGATAATATTCTATGCTGCCGCCAACTATCCACTTACCTCCGCTATCCCAATAATACTCCGGTCGCTCTTCCTGCTCAAACACACAATGAACCGAAGTCAGATAGCCGTCTTCATCCCAAAATACAATATAATGCCTCATGTTCGCCCATTTCTTTTGTTTTTGATCTTGATCTTCCCAACGCACGATCACTTCTTTGCTGTAAATCCGATACTCCACTCGATATGTATTTCCGCTATCAAAGGTTATATGCTGATTAAATGCGGTTGTCATTGTATAACCTCTGGCAGACAGCTCTGTCAGGCTGCGGTGCAGTTTGGCATCTTTTTCTGCCCGAGGGCTTAAGCGTTCTATCTCCTTTTGACGAAGCTTCTCTTTTTTCTCTTTTTCCTGCCTCAGCCGCTCTTCTTCTTCTCGTTTTGCCTGCTCCGCCTTTCTTTCTTTTTCCTCCAATTCGGCAAAGCGTTCCCGCCAGCCACTATTTTCACCGCCTGCCAAAACAGTCTGCAAATATTCTTTTTCTGCCTGTTCTGCCCCCAAACTCCGATAATACGAAATCACAGCTTCAGCAGCGACTTCACTCTCGGCTTGCTGCCACAGCCATCTCGCTAAGGCAATCGTAATCGCCTCTTTTTCCGGCAGCTTCTCCATCAGTTCCTTTGCCCATTTTTTGTTATTTCCCTTAGACAGCAGCATAGCTGTCTGATAACACAGCAGTGCCTGCTCATAATTTTCTTCCGCCACCGCCGCCGCTCCAAGCAGTGCATATTCTTCTGCTGACAGCCGGCCTTCTTTGTTCTGCAAAAAGCTCTTGCCCTGTTCATAGCCCTGCTGAAGCCGGCTCTGCAATTCTTGTTTTTCTTGATTCTCTATCCGCTCCTGCTGAACCTGTCTGGCATAATACGCCGCTCCAAAGCCCAGTCCGGCAGCTAAAATCAGCAAAAAGAACGCTATCTTCTTCTGAAATCTCACCTGCTTCATCTCCTTTTCTCCATCGGCAGCGGATTTTTTAAAAATCCCTTTTTTTCACCCATCTCCACATAAGCATATCCATTCTGGAATGTTTCCGCTCGGTCAAAAATCGGCGGTATCACCACTTGCCCCTCGGTATTGACAAATCCTATTTTTCCGCCGTTTTCGGCAAAGAGATGATCCGCCTGTTTATCCGAAAACAAAAGCAAGCCCTCGCTGACCGTATCCCGTACTCTGGCAATACCAACGCCGTACCCTGACCAAAGCCCCAGCACCGGATAAATCTGGGGAAAATACTCTCGGTGCAACTCGGTCATTTGTTTTTTCCATTCTTCGTCCGTTAAATTACCGTCAATCGCCTCTTGTCTATCGGTAAACCTTTCTCCTTTTTCTTCCTTTACCAGAAAATGATATTGCCCGCTCTGCTCATCCAGCTCAAGCGCATCATTCGGCTCATCCCCATGTTCATAATTATCCGCCCATCTTGCTCCGTGGAAAGTATATATTGCTCCCCGATAAATCGGCGGAAAGATTTCTATCCCCCGGATATTGATTAGACCAAAGTTATAAAACTTAGCTTCTCCATATGCCCCGGAACGTTCCATAGGCGGAAATAAAAGACAGTCTAAAATATTCCTTCCTTCCTCAGCCGAGCTATACTCTTCGTCCCAAGCATCAATCCTCTCCCCCACCAAAATCGCATCATCCAAAACATAAGTCCCCACCCAATCGTATTTTTGCTTCAGCTCCGGGGGCAGCCAAAAAAGTTCCAATTTATCTACCGCTATCGGAAGCTTCGGATTTCTTTTTTCTTCTTCGGCTTGCTTTTTTTGCTCTATCTCCTTTTGCAGCTTCTTTTCTGCTGCTTCTTCCCGCTGCAAATCCTGATAAGCCACTTGGTTATGTGCTTCCGCTTCTCCGGCTATTTGTTCAGCCTGTACCTGCTCGGTGTCAAATTGTGTGCCCTTAAAAAAATAGCCGATTGCAAACATCGCCGCAAAGCAAAGCAAAGCCGCTGCGCCGGTTCGGATCCAAGCTTTTTTATTTGCTTCGGCGGTCATTATTTTTTGCATTTCCGGCGATTCGGCAGCTGTCTCTTGATCTTCTTCTCGATAGAGTACGTTTGTGATAATTTGAGGCATCCATACAGGGTCTTTCGCCGGGCGATTCTCCGGTTTCGGTTCACTCCAATGAATCTCTGTCCCGCAAAGATTACAAAACTTCATTCCCTTCGTTAATTGATTCCCGCATTTTTCGCAAAGCATCTTTTTTCCTCTTTCTTGACCTATCTTTTTTTGCTTTTTCGTTCCTTGGGTTCGCTTTCTTTGCCTTTCCTATTTCGGGGCTTCCTCTTTCTTTGATTTTTCTCGCTTTAACCCATCCGGACAAGTAGTCCCTTTGCCAAGCCTGCCTTAAAGCGAAAAAAACAGCGGTGCAGCCGGTGATATTTCTATGCAGGTAGCTATGTAGATATCCTTTCTAAAAACATCCCCGGCTGCGCCAGCTGTAGCACGCCATACCTCCTACTGCCGAATCAAAAGCTGATACAGCTCAGCAATCAAATCGGCTCCCTCCTGCCGTGTCAAATTCCGGCTGCCGCCAAACTTGCCGTCCGCACTGCGGCCAATCAGCCGCGAATGATAGGCACAAGCCACTTCTTTTGCCGCCCAGTCCGGAATTGCCGCAAAGTCGGTATAAATCTTCATCACTTCCTTGATTTCCTCCGCAGTAATCTGATATCCCATCTTATTGCGAATCTCCCGGGCGCAGATCGTAACCGCTTCATTGCGGGTAATGGCATCCTGCGGTTTAAACTCGGTCGCCGTCTTGCCCTTAACCAGCTGATGCGAAGAGGCTGCCGCTACATAAGGTGCAAACCAATCCGAGGACGATACATCCACAAACTTCTGGCTGCCGCCTTTTTCCGCCAATGCCATCGCCCGAATCAGCAAAGTCACAAACTCGGCTCGGGTCATAGACCGCTCCGGTGCAAACTGCTCGTTCCCCACGCCCTTAATCATATTTTTCACTGCCAGCGCCTCAATGTTATAGCGGGAATAATAACCGATATCACTGATATCGCTGAACTTAACATTCTCCTGCCGAATTCGGAACTCACCCGTCTGCTCTGTCCGAACCTCTATCCCCTTGCGGCTTTCGCGGAAAATACCGCCTAAGTTATCGCTCCCCCGATAAATCGTATACTGTCCGCTGTCCTGAAAACGGGAAATCCCCTTCTTGGCAATAAACAGATAATACGGTATCGCCAGACGGTCAACCTTGACTCCATCCCGATAAAAATACACCGTAAGCTCGCCCTCGCCACTGATAATCTGAATCCGCCACTCAGCCGCATCGCCCCAAATCTCCAAAAATTCCTTAATCGGCAAGGAAATGCCATCACCTTCATAGCGGAAGCTAAGATAACCATAGTCTTTTAGTTCTTCCAAATCCGCCTTTTTCAGATAAATGTCAATCTTCTGCCGGCTGCTCATATCATAGGGCAGTTCCAGCTGGGTATCGGCGACCAGCTGACGATTGAGTACAATCTTATATTGCTCCAAAAGTTCCGCCAGATTGCGGTTAAAGGCCTTGTAATGCTGGCTCAGCGTTTGGGCAAAATCTGCCTTGAAGCTCACCTTGCCGGAAGCTTGATTCAGCTGATAGACCATGAGCAGGTTAAGATACCGGCTGCGGGCGTATTCCAGCCACTTCGTCAGCTGCTCCAGCACCCGGCTGTTGGTTCTTTGAAAGTCATTGAGCTCGGCTAACTTCCCGCGAACCACCTGCATCACATCGCCGACTGTTCCTGCCATATCCAGTGAAGAATACCACACATCGGGAATGCTGTTTTCCTTGAGTCGAACCAGCTCCTGAAAGCTTTCGGTTTGTTTCAGCTTTTGAAACTCCTGCTCCTGCTCAAAAAAGCGTTGATTGTCCGGATTATCCTTCATCGCCTGACTCATTTGGTTCAGCGTTCGTTCCTGGTCGCCCAGCACCGAATAATAGCGAGCCATTAGGAGACTATTCTGCACTCGGTCAAGCTCCGCCTGCTTTAGGAGTTCCGCTAATTTTGCCAGTTCCGCCGCCCGGCTTAGCCGGTAGCTCAGCACATACTCCCACACCAAGATATAGAGCTTATCTTCTTCGGTCACGGCTTTGGCGGCAATCCGGTTCAGCTCATCCAGTGCTTTTTGATAGCTGCCGGTGTTATAGTAGCTTTCTACTTGCTTGATATCCTCTTTGATCCGGTACGCCACAACCGGCGGCTGAACTGCCGGCGTTGAAGGAACATACGTTACCCCCGGCAAAGTGCGGTTATGCCTCTCCCAAAAATCTCGGTCATTGGGGTGATAAAGCGTTACCCTGCCAAGATTCTTATCGAAATAGCCATTTCTGCCGTCGAGCCAAACCCGCACCAGTTCCGGGTAGCTTTTCGGTTCTTCTAAACCATCATACCTAACCGGCACTACCTCCCGAGCATTTGTATCAATATAGCCATATTTATAGCCATATTCCCCATTTAATCCTACCCACAATAATTCAGCCAGCGCCAGCCCTTCATAAAAACCATTTACCATCATATACTTTAGCGGTGTGATTATTTCCCGACCACTTTCGTCGATAATGCCATCCTTCCCATTTAATTCAACTCTCGCATATCCTCCTATGTAGCTGTATGCACGATCATACTTTAATGATGTAATTTTTCGACCACTTTTGTCGATATAACCCCAATTCCCATTCAAGCAAACCGCCGCCAGTCCTTCATAAAAAGAATCTGCTGCATCATACTTTAGCGGTATGACCTCCCGGCCCATTTTGTCAATATAACCCCATTTCCCATTTAATTTAACAAGTGCCCGTCCTCCTCCCCAAAAAACATTGGTTTCATCATACTTTAGCGGTGTAATTTCCCGTTCATTTTCATCAATAAATCCCCACTTTCCATTTAATTTAACCGATGCCAGTCCTTCCGAAAAACTCTTTGCATCCTCATATTTTAGCTGTATGACTTCCTGGCCTGTTTCGTCAATATAACCCCACTTTCCATTTAATTTAACCGGTGCCAGTCCTTCGAAAAAACCATTGGTTTCATCGTACAGCGATGTGATTTCCTGTCCACTTTCGCCGAGATATACCCATTTCCCATTTAATCCAACTAACGACAAATCTTCGGAAAAAAATCTTACCTCATCATACTTTAGCGGTGTGATTTCCCGGCTACTTTTGTCGATAAAGCCCCATTTCCCATTTAATTTAACAAGCACCTTTTTCGAACCGATAGACACCTCATCGTACTTTAGCGGTATGACTTCCCTGCCGTTTCTGTCGGCATAGCCCTTCTTCCCATTTAATTCAATCTTCAGCAGTCCTTCGTCAAAAAAAATTCTATCATACTTTAATGATGTAATTTCCCGACCGTTTTGGTCAATATAGTCCTCTTTCCCATTTAATCTAACTTTCCCCAAGCCTTCTTCGGAAAAAAGCCATGTCTCATCATACTTTAGCGGCACTACCACATTTCCGTTTCGGTCCAGATAGCCCGCTTTTCCATTGCTTTTAATCGGCAGCAAATCCCCGTTCCCGCCGCCGCTATTTTCTGCCCGCACTTCGCTGCCGGCAAAGGCCGATAAGAATAGGGTCAGCGCAAGCAATACGCTAAGCAGTGAGCGGCGGCGATGAGCGGTTAAGGCTGCTCGGCCACCGGGGATAAAGGGTTGACAGTGCCATTTTGAAACAAATCGATTCATTTTCAATTCTCCTTTTTTTTGTTATAACTTAACTTTCCCATAACTTTTTTGCTTCTATCCATCTCGGAGAGCGGGTATATGGCCTTACTCTCGCGATTTGCTTTGCAAATCGCATTCCGTTCCTGCCCATGCAACGAGCCTAAAAAAGACTATTCCGGCGAACATGGGAAGGTTGAGTTATATGATTCCTTTTTTTAATCAGCCTTTAGCCGATATATGGTTACTGGTGGTTTTTCTTTTTTCTCTCCTTTCTCCATTTCTTTGACATAATTCAGTAAAAAAGATAAATGCTTCTCCATCTCTTTGTCTCCCCACACCCGATAGCTTGGCTCCAAAAGTGATTTTGACAAAAGAACTATCAATTTTTTCTTAGCACGAGTGATAGACACATTAAATCGATTCTGACTGTAGATAAATTCTTTTTCCTTTTGGGCAATTGTCGAATCAGTTACCCCATAACTAACTACAACGATTTCCGCTTCCTGTCCCTGCATTTTATCTACTGTATCCACAAAAAACTTTTTCTCATCATTCGGGGTATTTTGTTTTTTCCACTCTTCTTCTATTTTCGATTTAATACAATCAATTTGAACATGGTGCGGACTAACTACCGCAAACTGCGTTTCCCAACCTGTTTTTTCTTTATCCCATTTCAAATGATTATAAAAAAACATTCCCAGCTTCGCCGTGATGTCTGCTTCTATTTCACTCTTCTTATCTTTTTTTCCTTGGTCATCCACAACACAAAGCACTACCGGATATTCCGGGTCTACGATATCGCTCCATTCAAAATCCGGCACTGTTTCTGTTTCAAAACAAAGCTTATCGTTATTCTTCAGATTGTTATTAATTTCATATATTTTCGTAAAAGGATATTCTGCTATTTTGTTATGCATCCGATAGCAAGTTTTTAATTGCACTTTTTCAATTTTTTCCTTATTTTCTTCTTTTATTTCATCAAAATAAGAAAAAATAGAACCTGCCTGTATGATTTCCTTTGGCTTTTTGCCAAGCTCAGCTTCCAGATACTTCCGCTGAACAATCGGTGGGAGTTGCTTATCATCGCCCGCAATCAAAAAATGCGTATTTTCCTTTTTCTTAGAATATGTCAAAAGAAATTCGGGAACTTTCATTTGGGAAGCTTCATCCACAATGATAATATCAAAATCGGGTAATTTATCGTCTAATTGATAAACCGTAGTGCCTATTATGTCATAATCTTTGATACTTCCCTCGCCAAACAGTTCAACCTCGTTTTTTTGTTTTTTTACTTTTACACTTTTCTTATATTTTCCTACCCTATTAACTCCCTCTTTTTGTATTTTTCTTAAACAATTCTCAATCGCTAAATTGGTAAAACCGGTAATCATTATTTTTAAAGACTCTGATTTTTGTTTCTGCAATTCCGCCACAATTTTCGCAATACATGTGGTTTTACCCGTCCCGGGCGGCCCCCATAAAAGAGTAATTTTTTTTGTACACAACGAAGAAAATGCTTGATTTTGCTTTTCATCCAATTCTTCTATGTCCCTATATGGATATTCTTTGATTTTTTCTGTCAATATTACATTTATCTCGCTATTCTTCTTCAGATTTTCCAATATTTTTTGAGTATTAGCATTATCTTGATTTTCATAACATCCTTCTGCCAAATAACCCTTATGCCCTTCTTCATGATTTTCATTTTTTCTTTTAATTTCGCTTTTTTGCCAACTATATTTTAATTTTATAAATTTTTTATACTTTTCCTCACCCTCTCCAAAAAATACAACACATTTCGCATTCTCCCATTCTTTATACTCCACATCTCCCAGAAAAAGCTCGCATTCTGATTGATTGCTACCTATTTTTTCAGTCCTAACCAACTCTTTTTTTCTTAACAGCTGCTGAATCGTATATTCCGCCCACTTTGCTTTATATTCTTTAATCGTGGAAACAGTTTCTTTTATCACAAACCTTTGCAAAAATGAAGCTGGCTCCGAATGGTTTATACAGAAGTCTCTTTTTTCCGGCTTAATGGTTATTTTTTGTAAGCAAGTTGTTATTTTTTTCCATAAACTTTTTCCGATTTGCAGGTGTTTCTCCATCTCCTTTTCTAATTCTTCTTTGAGAACGCTGTTTTTTTCCGGATTCTGATTTTTCCATATTTCTTTTATTTTACTTGATTTTAATGCCCATGATAGCTGATGACACTCCGATGTTTCTGCCTCTATTTTAAATGCCTTTAAAACCTCCGATAAAGAATATGCGAACGGAATTGCTAATAAACAATATTTTTCAAGAACCGTCTTGCTTTCTGTCCAGGTTTCTGCAAATGGATTTTTATAAATTATTTGTGCTTCCGTGGAATAGAAATCAAAATCAAAATACTCCGAAACAAGCCACGCCTTTTCTTTTTCTTCTATTTCTCCTTTTCCTTCAAAAAGCAAGGTTTTTAAAATTTTATCAAAATTTTGCCTTTCATGACTTGTCAATGCATGAAAGACTACATCTTTCCCTTTTTCTTGCCCATCTTCAATCATTTCATAAATCTTGTCTATAATTTTTCGGTAATGAAGCAGCAGTTCTTCTTTCGTTTTGGGCTTTGCAAGCAAAATAATATTTTGGGGTTTTTCCACTTCCTTTTCCATCCAAGAAAACGAATATACGATATCATTTTCAGCATTCCCCTGAAAACTGACAATATATTCGATAAGATCATTGGCATTCCACTGTAAGTAATATTTTTCTTTTAAACAGACTGGATGTTCTTCTGATGATTTTGTTTTTTGCAAAGTATTCTCTTTGTTATCTTCTAATAATTTCAAATATTTTAAAATATCCTCTCTTTTATCTTCTAATGATTCATACCATTCCGCCCCATTTTCTATTGCCTGTTTTAATTGTCCCAAATTACATATCTTCTGTTGATTCAAAAAATAAATATCCATTCTCTCTAATAGCGGTAATTGTTGAATAAGGTTTTTATTCTCTGCTTCTTGCGTACATTCTTCAAAATAACGGCAAAATTCACAATGATTGTTTATCAACCAAAATATTTCTTCTTCCTTAACCCCTCTTGCTTTTTCTATTTCTTTTGCAATTTCCTGAATGTATTTTAGCGCTATTTTTTCCGTCTTGGTTTCCCCAAATAAATTTTGAGCTTTTATCGTGTATTCTTGGTATTTTGGGCATTCTACACCATCTCGAACACCTTGACAAAGCCAAATTGCCGCTTCTACTTTGTCACTTTCTCTCATCTCAGGACTTTTTATTGCTCTCTTATACACAATATCTTGTTCTAACCAGAAATCTTCCTGTCCCTTTTCTTCTTGCTTTCTTTTTTTATAATAATAATCCAACCTTCTTCGACAGCCATACAAAATATATTCCTTTAATTCATCTCTTTCTTTGTTCATTTTCCTTTTCCTTATTTACCCAATAATAATTATTTCAGACTATCTAGCTTCACAAACTGCCCTTCCCCAAAGTCCCCAAAAGTATACTTTTTGGGACAAATTTGCTTTTTTAAAAAAACATTAAAATCAGCAAAAAATATTATGTAAATTTACTAAAAAAGTCATTGACTTTAGCCTAAAAAAATATTAAAATACCAATTGGTAACTGTGTCGAAAAAAGTCCCAAAAAGTATACCTTTTGGGATTTTCAAAAGTAAGGCAACCGCCATTTCATTGACTTTTGACGCTATGTTGCGGTTGCCAAAAGTATATTTTTATGATATGCTATCTTACATCATAAAGTAAGGACTGCCCAAAGAAACGCCTATGACTGCAATCGGTTTTTAGGCCTATAAAGCACGAGACCTTTAGGCGATGGGTAATGCAAATCAAAATCAAAAAAGGAGAATCTGATGGAAATGATGAAAATGATGAAAACGCTTTTAAAGCTCGTAACCACGACACTGGGGATTAGTCTCTTGCTGCTGCTGACATCAGCGCCGGTTCAGGCCAGCCAACCTACCCTGATTTCACTGCCGGAAGTGCAAAGTGATGCCCGCTATTCCGGCGACAGCGGTCAATTCAGCGAAGGCATGGCCATCGTCAAAAAAGGCAGCCAATATGGCTATGTGGATAAAACCGGCAAACAGGTCATTGACTTTTTGTATGACGAAGCCTCTGACTTCTGCGAAGGTATGGCCGTCGTCCGCAAAGGTGACAAATGGATGTATATTAACCCCGCCGGCCATGAACTGTTTTCGTTTCAACGCACCGAATACGAATATGCCCTTAGCTTCAGCGAAGGCTTAGCACCGGTCAGAAAGGGTACTAAATGGGGCTTTATCAATGATAAGGGCAAGGAAACGATCGCATTTGCTTACTCGGATGTCAAAAACTTCCAAAACGGTATTGCTGCGGTAAAAAGTTCGGTTAAATGGGGCTTTATTGACAAAACCGGCCGAAATTTGATTGATGTACAGTATGATGATGCCAGAAGTTTTCAGGAAGGTTTAGTTGCTGTCAAACACGGCGATAAATGGGGATACATTGATACCACTGGCCGGACAGTAATTAACTTCTTATATGATGAAGCCAAAGACTTCAGCGAAGGTGCTGCCGCCGTTCAAAAAGCCGGCAAATGGGGCTTTATTGATAAAAACGGACAGGAATTTATTGGACTGCAATACGAAACCGCTAAAGATTTCAGCGATGGCTTAGCGCCAGTTAAAAAAGTCAACAAATGGGGCTTTATTGATAAGAATGGCAAGGAATTTATTGCGTTTGCCTATGATTGGGCAAAAAGCTTTGGTGAAGGTATGGCTTTGGTTGTCCAAAACAATATGGTCGGCTATGTCAACCGCAGCGGTCAGGAAGTTATTCGTGTCCAATATGAACAAGCGGGGGACTTTCATGGCGATGTCGCTCTGGTCAGCAAAGACGGTAAGTGGAGTATTTTGAAAAAGCCTTCCGGTATTACCGCTCCGGCTTATGCACCAGCTGTTTACAGTCATTTGGCCGTAACCTTAAACGGAGAACCGGTTAAAGGCTTAGAAGTCTACACAATTAACGGCAGTTCTTATTTTAAACTGCGTGATATCGCTAAATTAGCAGCCGGTACGGGCAAAAAGTTTTCGGTTGACTGGAATGGCGGAAAGAAACTGATTTCCTTAGTTTCCGGTCGGGACTATATTGATAATGGTACGGAGCTGACTGGCGGCGATGGAAAGAACAAGCAGGCAGTACTTTCCAATGCTGGACTGGAAGTCAATGGCCATGATGTTTATTTAACAGCTTACACCATTGGCGGCAGCAACTACTTCAAACTGCGCGAATTAGGTGATACCTTGGGTATCAGCGTATCTTGGGATGAAACCACCAAAACCATCGTTTTGAAAATGAGATAAAGAAAATCGGCGGAGAAATCCGGCAATAAAAGAAAGCATAAAGTATGAACTTTCCATTTCATACTTTATGCTTTTCCTATTTTAAATTTGCTGTAATTGGAAAAATCGTGATTTTTAATCCTAAAATCCTAAAATAATTCGTTGTTGCAAATTTGACGCTATGGTATAATATTAGCGTTGTCGTCCCCAATCTGACAGCAGAAGGGGGTGTGCTTATGGAAAACATCGTTTCCCTTTTGGTTTCTGTTGCGGCAAATATAATCAGCTACTATGTTTGCAAGTGGTTAGACAGAAACGACAACGACAATTAGCCCAAAGAAAAAAGCCGAGAGTTGCCGCTCTCGGCTTTTTTGTGTGCTTATGGATATCATTTCCCTTCCAGCGGCAATTATTATAACACATGAACAAAGCTATGTAAAGGTATCAAAATTTTAAAATTTATTGCAAACTTGTTACAGTTCAGACAAGCTGCTCGTAATTTGTTTTTCCTGTTTCCATAATTTAAAAATGATTGGTCGGCAGCGTTTCCGTGGATTTCGGCCGATTGGGATTGGGCGGCGGCAGCAAATCCTTGGCTGCCGGGTCATCACCGCTGATGACCTCAGTAACCACATCCGATGCTGGCTTGGCTGGAGCAGTCTGGGGCTTCGTCAGCTGCTTCGGCGGAACAATCTCCTGCGGTTTATCGAGCGGCACAGGCTGCTCCGGCTTTGGCTCATTGCTTTGGTCATTAGCTTTATTACTTTCCGACTGGCTGTTTTCCGGTTCACTCTCCGTCTGAGCATCCGGCTGCTTCCCCGCATCCTCTTTCGCCTCATCCGCCGATTTTTCTTCACTTGATTTCGCCGCCGGATTTCCCTCTGCCGACTTACTTTCCGGCTCCTTTGTTCTCGGCTCCTGAGGCTGTATAACCGAATCCGGCGCCTTATCCGAGCCATCTGTCGGCTGTCTCTCCGTCAAAAAGACCATCCCCAAGCTCCTTGCTCGTTCCACAATCTCTCGCTCCGCTAAAATCTCCTTCTCCCGACCGCCAAACTTTAAAAACAAACCCGCCGCAATCAAAAAACCCAAGCCAATCCCCAACACAACATACTTTATGTTTTCCCGCTTCATTGCTTCTCCTTTTTTCCTGATAAATCCCGCACTCTACTGCCAAACTGTAATAATCTATATCTCTCGCCGAAGCATACCGTTTCCTGCCTCAGACAAATAACCGTATCACTCGCCGAAACACACCTTTTTCCTCAGCAAATATCTATATCACATGCCGAAACATATAACTGCTGCACGCAAGTTTTGAACAAGTGCGGAAACGATAGGCAACCGGTCATCGAAACCACATCTGGGCTATTGCCTTCATAGCAAAAATGAGCCTGATAAGGCTCATCTTCCGGTTATATTTTTCTGTGTTGCTGAAAGCCAGCCTAAGAGCAAAACAAACGAATAACCAACTCCACCTGCCCCTTGCCGATTTGCAGACGCTCGGCAATCTCTCCCGCCGACAACCCCTGAGCATAAAGCGCCTTAATCTCCTCATTATGATTAATCAGCTCTTCCTCCTGCCTTGGCTCTTCCTCCTGCCTTGGCTCTTCCTCCTGCCTTGGCTCTTCCTTAGCCGCCGAAACCTCTGCCGATAAATCATTGCCCTGCAAAGGCTCGTCCTGACGGACTTTTTCTTCTGCCAATTTACTGTCTCTTGCTGCTGGCTTAACCGGCTGCCCGCTCTCCACCGCCGTTTTCCGGCTGCGTTCCGGGGAGGAACTCTTAAAATGATTCGAATCCTCAGAAAAAGCCCGCACCTTTTCTGATGCCGCTGGTTGAGCCGATTCCGCCGAAGCCCTCAGTAAAGCCGCTTCCCCGGCCAACTTCTTCTCCTTTTCCAGCAGCATCTCATACATCAACATTGCTTCATTTTGCTTATCCGCCAGCTCCTTATTTAAAAACTCGCCGTAATCATGCATCTGCAATATCTTCTGCTTAATCTCCTCAGCATCCGCCGCCTGATCCTCCGCCTTCTCCCGCTCTGCTCTCTTATACCTATCGACGACAATCGCCAAAATACCGGCAAAACTAATCAGCATGCCAATCAAGACCAAAAAAAGAACCACTTTATCATTGCCTGACATTGCATTCCCTCACATCTTATATTTTAATATCCAACCGATGGCCGCCGGCAAACGAAACTTCCTCTTCCTTTTGCAGCTTACCCGGATTCTTCTTCGATGGATGATAAGTATAAGTATTTCTCCCCTTATCCTTGGCATCCGCATCATTTTTCATCTGACTATGCTCCGGCGTCTTGCGGACAATCTGCATATTCTTATCCGTTTCCTTATTTTGCTGCCCGGTAATATGAAGCTGCTCAACCAAGGGCCTCTCCTTTTCCGCTTGATTCAGCATCGACAAATCTGCCATTCTGGGTGTCATAATCTGCATATCAATCGGCCTGATTGCCATTGCTCTCTCCTTTCTGAAAAAGTCCAGTCCTGCGCCGTCAAGCCAATATTCATCAGCCAAATAAAAACGGCAAATCCCTTTTTCTTAACCCATGTCATTTTTCGGCTGCTTTGACCCTGAAACCCCGCCGAAAAAATGAAGACACCCTCTTAAATAGAAATCATTTTCAGGTCAGCACCCTCTCGAATGAACTTAACCGAGCGAACATCATCACTAATCACCCGATTGACATTACTAATCGTCAAGCGACTACCCGAATACAAAATACCATGCACTCTAATCTCACCGATGGTATGGATATTCATCTCTTCCTCTAATTTTTGGAACTCTCTCTCCATCTTCCGATAGTGCGTACTTAAAACAATCTTATTTTTAATCGCCGTCGCATACATCTCCTGCTTATCTGTATCCAAACTGCCCTCTATTTCTCGTCGCTTATTCAGCAAAGTAATAACCTTTTCAATCTGCTCCAATTCATTCTTGGCCTTAGGCATTGCTTTCTTTAATTCCTCATATTCTTCGGAAATAACAGGATTTACGCCGACCTCAATCTCCGTTACCGTTCCCATATGCGAACCCAATATTCCCGTTTCCACATAACTGCCGGACACAATCTTACCGCCGGAAATCAAAGCCTTTTTCCCCTCTACCATCACACTACCGCCACAGCGAACCGTACTATGCAAAATAGCACTAGCATGAATATCGCCTCGAATCCTGACAGTCGACTGCTCAATATACTTGGTCAGCAAATCGCCTTCCGCTTCCAGCACTGCCCGACCCTTGCCGGAAATACCGCTGTGCAGAACAATATTGCCGCCGGCCTTTAAAACCGCACCTTCTACTACCCCAAAAACCTCAATATCGCCATCTGCCGTAACCGTAAAATCATCCAGCACATTTCCACTGACAATAACATTACCCGCAAACTCAATATTACCGGTTGAAGGTCCGACATGATTCGGCACTTGATAAACATCGTTGACCATCACTGCGCCGTCATGAAGCATAACCATTCCGTTTTTGGTGGCAAACAGCTCCGTTTTAGTCTCGTTAAAGACCGTATTCTTCCCGGCCTTAATCATCACTGGCTTAACCTGCGGCGGCGGCAGCGGCACACCCAAAATATTAATCCCCGGTTCGCCCTGAACGGCTGGCTCCAATTTCGCCAAAAGCTGACCCTGCTTAACATTGGAAATCAGGGATAAATTCTTATAATCAACATTACCGTCCTTATCCATACTCGGTTTCATATCCTTGCTTGTTTGAAAAAGATACTCCACCTTGCCTGGAAACGGATCCGTCGGCTCTAACCCCTCTGCGATGATATAATCGGTATATAAACGTCTATTTTGTAAAATTTCGTCCAACTTATCCTTTAAAATTCCATTCCGAACCCCTAATTTTTGTAGTTCTCCCAAAATTTGCTCGGCGGTAACCGATTCGTTCTCCGCTTCAAAACTAAGCAAGGCCTTCATTTTGTCTTTCGAAATTTTAATTTCATATGCTGCTTTATTTTCCATCTTTACCTCAATCCTGCATTTTTTAAATATATGCCAATAGTTCTACATCATCTCCCAAAAAGCGCCTCATTTTACGAAGGGATTTCGTATGCAGCTGCGATACCCTTGATTCGGATACCCCCAGCACCAAGCTAATCTCTTTTAAAGTCAGCTCGTCATAATAATATAAGGAAATTACCTTTTTCTCTTTATCCGTTAAAGTACCCAGCGCTTCAATCAGCTGCAGTTTCGTTTCTTCCCGGCTCATCTGGTCAAACGGCTGATCAAACTTTTTATATTCCAAGCTCTGCACGGCCAATTCGCCATTTTGCTCAATATGCTCATCCAAAGAAGATAAATGCAGCGCCTTGGTTTGATTCTCCCAGCGGTAATATTCTTCCACTGAAATATTCAGCTCCTGCGCCATAATCTCATCATAATTCTCGCTGGCTTCATCCACTTCCAACTTTTGCATGGCGGTATCCAGCAATCTTTTTTTCTTACGTAACGATCGCGGAACCCAGTCCATTCGGCGGATATTATCCAAAATCTCTCCGCGAATCCGCAAAGAAGCATAGGTTTCAAATTTATTGCCTTTGGAATAATCAAACTTATCAATCGCATCAATCAATCCAAAAACACCATATCCCACCAAATCATCAAAATCAACATTATTTCCCAAATACATATTCAGACGACCCGCAATATATTTTACCAGCTGCGAATATTCCACAATCAGCTTTTCTTTTAGCTTCTCATTCCGCGTCCGACTGTATTCTTCCCATAAGGCATTTTGTTCCGCTAATTCCATATTGCTCTCACTTTCCGTCCTGCCGCTGAGCGTTCAATTACTCCTGCTCTGATTCCTCCGGTTCGGCTGCTTCTTCCTTCTCCTTTGCCTTTTCGGCTTTCTGCCGTTCTTCCTCTTCTTCCCGTTCTCTTTGCTCCCGAGCCTCGACTTCGGCAAACAAACGATTGCTCATCATTTGCAAAAGACTCCCGATCACAAAAAATAAGGCAAATACAACCGCCATCGTAACAGCTAGGCGAAACAGGCTGTAATGGTAAACATAACCATAGATTGCCACTAAAATTTCTGCCATTAAGACAATTATTAAATTAAAATTTTTAATTTTCATCTCAAATAACCTTTAATTCTTTGCCAATTGTTTTGACATGCAGATCACCATTTTCACTCATAAACTCAATCGTTCTTCCGTAATTCTTACCGGTGTCCTCCGCAATCAGCCGGATACCCAATGCTTTTAACTTTTCCTTAGCCGCAATTGCATTGCGCTCACCGATCCGCATCAAATCATTTTTTTCACCAAAAGAAAACATTTGCGCTCCGCCGGCAATCTTGGCCACCAGCCTAGTCTTAGAAGCCCCTAAACTGAGCATCTGCTTAAACAACTCATCAATCGCCGTATCACCAAACTTGGCCTTATTTTCATTATTCTTGATCTGGGTGCTGTCCGGCAGCATGAAATGAGCCATCCCGCTGATTTTACTCGAAGTGTCGTATAATGTCACCCCGATACAACTCCCCAATCCTAAGGTTGTTAAATTATCGGGATGCTTCACCGCTTTTAGGTCTGCCATTCCAACTTTAATCAATGCCATAACTACATCCCCAAACTCTTAAATATCTTTTCATAGGAATCCGCTTCCGGTATCAAAATAAAATAACCAAAAACCTCTTCCCCGGTTCCTCCAAAGCCGGTTTGAATCAGCAAAGCATAATCGCCCACTTTTCCAAACTCAATCGCTGGCACGCTTAAAATCGCTCCTGCCATATCCACCGCCATATGCGGGACACTTGAACTAATCGTTAATCCCGTCATAGAAGATAAAGAATTTAAATAAGCCCCGGTAATAATATTGCCAATCTCCTGCAAAGCCGACAAATCCATCTCCGTAAATTCGGAAAAATCTTCCAAATCCCGCCCCATCAAAAGATTGACCAAATGATGCGCCGACACCTGTTCCTGCACAAACATCATCATCCCCTGCACATCACCTGCAATTCCTAATAGCAAGCCGACAACTATATTTTCTTCCCCGCCTAAAATTTGAGTAATCTTTTCAATCTTAATCAGCTCGGCCTTTGGTACGCCCATATCCACTCTTTTGTTAATCATTCGCGAGAGAGCTGTTGTCGCATTCCCTGCACCGATGTTCCCCAACTCTTTCAGCACATCTAAGCGTGAAGAGTTCAAATTACCATATTCTTCGCTCATAGTCGCCTCCTTACTCCGCAATGATCTGCTCAACATTAAACAAGGAAATCAGACGCTCCTTTAATTTACCAACACCGGAAATATATTTTGATTTTTTATCAACGCCTTCCTTCACCTGCTTATCAATCTGATTATCTTCCAGCACCAACACTTCCATGACCTCATCCACAAATAAGCCAATCAAATTATCATCGACGCTGACAATAATAATTCTAGTTTGACTGGTAAGCTCATCCGGCTCTAAGCCCAGCTTAATCCGCAGGCTCATAATCGGAATAATCTCACCGCGCAAATTGATAACGCCCTTAATATATTCCGGTACATTCGGCACTCGGGTAATTGATGTCATCCGCACAATATTTTGAATATAGTTGATACTGATGCCAAACTGCTCTTTGTTGAAGCGAATTACAATATATTGCTTTAACGCCTGATCCGCCGTTTCCACTTCTTTTTTATTGTCTTGCATGCTTTCCTCCTTTAAAACAGCGAGTTGACGTCCAAAATCAAAGCCACTTCACCATTGCCTAAGATCGTCGCACCAGCAATATTCTTAACTTCCTTTAAATATTGACCTAGGTTTTTAATTACGACCTCCTGCTGGCCAATCAAATTGTCAACTGCCAGCGCCAGCAGTTTTTCGCCTCGATTGACAATAACAACCGTCAATTTCTGCCGCAGCTGCTCTTCCGTCCTGACAATACCCAGTGCTTTTTCCAGATGGCACACCGGAATTACATTGTTGCGCAAATGAATTACTTCTTCATTGTGCACATATTTAATCTCGGAAATATCAACATCCTCAATCGTTTGAATCGTACTGAGGGGAATCGCATATTTTTCATGAGCAATTTCTACCATTAGCCCCTGAATAATCGCCAATGTCAGCGGCAGCCGGATAATAAACTTACTGCCCTTAGTCAGTTCCGTCTTCACCTCAATGTCGCCGCCTAAACTTTCAATCTTGGTCTTAACCACGTCAAGCCCTACGCCCCGGCCGGAAACATCGGAAATCTTTTCCGCCGTGGAAAAGCTGGGGCGGAACAACAATCCAATCACATCATTGTCCTGCATTACCGCCGCTTCTTCCTCGGTAATCGCTCCTTTTTCCACTGCTTTGCGCCGCACCTTCTCGACATCAATGCCGTTACCATCGTCGGATACCTCAATCACAACGTTGTTGCCGTCCTGATAAGCGTCCAAATAAACATGACCGACTTCGTCCTTGCCCCGAGACACCCGTACTTCTGTTGACTCTAAGCCATGATCGGCTGAGTTCCTTATCAGGTGAACCAAAGGATCCCCAATCTCATCAATTACCGTCCGGTCGATTTCCGTTTCTTCCCCCGACATATCCAGTTCCATCTTCTTGTTTAAGTTTCTGGATAAATCACGAATCAAGCGGGGAAAGCGGTTAAATACTCTTTCGACCGGCACCATCCGCACCTTCATGACCGATTCATGCAAATTCGTAGTAATCCGTTCCAAATATTCAATCTGTTCGTTCGCACTCTGTCCCATACCTTTGCTGACTGTTTCCAGACCATTCTTAGCAATAATCAGCTCACTGACCAAATTCATCAAATTATCGAGGCGCTCTACATCAACCCGAACAGTCGTGTTAGTCTTAGGCTTCGCAGCATTTCCTTCCGCCTTAGCTGCCGCTGGTTTAGGCGCTGCCGCCTTTTCTGCCACCTTTTCTTCCTTGACTGGTGCTGGCGCAGCTGCCGGAGCTGATTCTTCTTCCTTGGCCGGTTCTGCTTGTGCCAAGGTTTCAATCAAATTAACTTCTACCTCCGCTACTTCGCTGATATTAGAAATTTCCTTTACCAATTCTTCTTTATCATGCTCGGTAACAATATAGACAAAAAACTCATGTTCGAACTTTTCTTCCTCAATATCCTGAACCGACGGCTCGGTTTTGATGATTTCACCCATATCCTCCAGCGCTTTGTAAACAATATAGGCTCTGGCCGCTTTCAACATGCTCTTTTCATCAATCTTAACCCGAATGACAAAAGCTAACATTCCGCTTTCATTGGCTTTCTGTACAATATTTTGCTCATATTCGTTCAGGCTGACAACGGCTTTCGGCTTTTCATCTGCCTTCGGTGCAGCGGCGGCAGCCGGAGTCGCTGCTGCCGGAGCTGCCTTACCAGCCGCTCCTCCGTTTTTCAGGATTTCATTCAACTGCTCAATAATTCCCTCATAAGCTTCTTCGCCTTCGGCGCCAGTATTGGTAATCTCTTCCACATACTGCTCCAGCGCATCTAAGCATTGAAACAAAATATCTAAGAGTTCCGGTGTAATATGAATATTGCCGGTTCGAATTTCCGACAGCACATTCTCCATATTGTGGGTCAGGCTGTTCATCCGCTTAAAGCCCATCGTTCCGGCCATTCCCTTTAAAGTATGAGCCACCCGGAAAACACTGTTGATCATATCCACGTCATCTGGAGAATTTTCCAGTACCAACAGAGTTTCATTTAAACTTTGCAGATGCTCCTTCGATTCCTCGATAAAAATTTCTAAATATTGGGATGTATCCATACTAAAGTACCTCCAGCTTCGTTTTAATCGCCTGCGCAATATGATTTAACGGCACGACCTCATTTGCCAATTTTTTCTGAACCACTGCCCGGGGCATTCCATATACCACGCAGGAAGCCTCATCCTGCGCAATAATATAAGTATTGTTTGCCTTCTTTAGCTCTTCCATGCCATCGCATCCATCACTTCCCATGCCGGTCATAATCACGCCAATCACCTTCTTCGGCGGGAGTTTGGCCAAAGAACTCATTAATACATCAACGGCTGGTTTATGCGGCCCCTTTTTCGGCCCGTCGTCAAGTTCCACATAATATTTCCCTAACTTTTCCACTACCTTTAGATGCCGATCCCCCGGAGCGATATAAGCTGTCGCTTCCTTAATCATTTCCCCATCCTCGGCTTCTTTGACGCTAATCACCGAAAGTTGATCGAGCCTTGCGGCCAAAGACTTGGTAAACCCGGGTGGCATGTGCTGAACAATCACGATTCCGGCCGGAAAATCTGCCGGCAGCCGGGTCAGTACATCCGGCAGCGCTTTTGGCCCGCCAGTGGAAGTGCCGATTGCTACTATCTTGACGGCCGCCTTTTGCACCCGGTTTTTAGTCACCGTTTTCAGCGGCATTTCAAACCGGAGCGCAGTCCTAACATCCGACTTTTTCTCATCGGTCTGCTTCTTACTCATCGCCGCTGCATAAACCTTTTCTGTATACTCAGCAAAAACTTCTTCATTCTTTAAACCGAAAATACTGCTGGGCTTGGCCACAAAATCAAATGCGCCGTACTCCAGTGCCTGAATGGTTTCCTTGGCGCCTTCCTTGGTTAAGGAGCTGACAACCACAATCGGAATATTCTTCTTACTCATCAGCTCTTTAATCATGGTTAAGCCATTCATGACCGGCATTTCTACATCAACGGAAACAACATCCGGATTTAAGGCCAGCGCCATCTCCAGTCCTTCTTTTCCGTCTTTGGCAGTGCCGACAATTTCCAGCCGGCCATCTTCTTCTATTATAGAGGAAAGTACTTTCCTTGTAAATGCCGAATCATCAATTATAAGGATTTTCCTTTTGGCCATCTTCTGTTTACCTGCCTTCTTTTTTCAGCCTTTTTCTCTGCTCGTCATAGATGTATTTAATGATAATGTCTTGTTTCGGTGTCGGGATATCAATAAAAGCCAGCCGAGTTTCAAACCGCCGCTCAACCAGATCAGCTGCTCCCGTATCAATCACCTCAGCTAAATTGGTAACAGTATAAACCTTCTTTTCAATCTCTAATTTTAACTCGCACATTACCCGCGTTCCTTTGGACAACTCTTCATGCGTAATACATTTAATCCCATTGCCGCTGATATTTTGTGTGACTGCATCCTGCCATTGATTGGTTAAGTTATTGTAGTAGCGAAAGTCCACCATCGCATCCATTCGGAAAAAGCCTCTTCTTTGGTGTTTGGCAATCGCTGTCAGCACTTTAAATCTCAGAAAATGCAAATTGTTTTCAATATAGCGGCTTTCCAGCCGCACCTTACAACGAAACAGACCATAAATCGTAATAAAAAAGCATTCATACTCCCGACCAATCTCCAGTGCTACGACAATGCCTCTTTCCAGCGGCGCCTGTGCGTCAAAAGTAGATTCGTCCAAAATATAAGTCATCACGCTGTAATAGGTATGTTTATTCCCATTGACACGATGATCGATAATTTCCATTTTGCTGCCTTCTTGAAGGGTTTTTTCTTCCATTTTAGCCTTTAGCCTCCTTATTTACGATGAAATATCTTACTAAAGATAGAACTCAGCCCCTTTGACTGGGACTCTTGCTGAATACCGGCCTGCTCTCCGGCCAAAACTCTTTTGGCAATCTCTTCAATCGCCTTGGTAACCGCCGCTTTGGGATAAATGATGGAAAACGGTTTTCTTTCAATCACCGCATCAACCAATGCCCGGTCATCCGGCAAATAGCCTAATTTCTGCAAAGACATCTCCAAAAAGCGCATGGTCACTTTATTTAACTTTTCAAACACCTCATCGCCTTCCCGAGCAGTTCGGCTTTTATTGACAATCAGCTTCATTTTGGGGCGCACCACCGCAAACTGCGGACTGCTGCAAATTGATTTAATCAGCGCATAAGCATCTGTAATTGCCGTTGGCTCTGGTGTCGTTACAATCAGGATTTCATTAGAAACGAAAGCAAATGCCAACACCGCTTCATTAATGCCGGCGCCAGTATCTATTATAATTATATCGGCATGTTGATCCAAAATTTCCAGTTGTTTAACTAAATATTCTATTTGTTCGGCTGTCAGGTTCATCAGCTGACCAATCCCCGAGCCGCCGGATAAAAAGCGAATCCCCATTGGTCCCTCAGTCAAAACGTCAAAAATCGACATTTGCCGGGTAATCAAATCCAAAATATTATACTTGGGCAGAATACCAAAAATGACTTCCACATTAGCCAGACCAAAATCGGCATCAAAAATAACTACTCTTTTCCCCTGCTTTTGGAACTGAACCGCCAAATTGACGCTAATATTGCTTTTGCCGACTCCGCCCTTGCCGCTGGTCACGGTAATCACCCTGGCTTTTTCTTTCAGCGGCTGAGTGTTAAACTCTCCCGCCCGCGCCTGCCGGATAATATCTCTTAGCTTCGCTGCCTGATCCATCAAGAACTCACCCCTCCTAATATCTGATTGGCGGTTTCATACGGATCAAGCTCTGCAATATCCTCCGGCACATTTTGGCCGGTAGTAACATAGGCTAAGGGCCTACCGGTTGCCTGCTTCAGATTCAAAATACTGCCGTAAGCCAGCGTTTCATCTAATTTTGTAAAAATCAAGGAAAAATCCGTAAAATCGTAAGCAGCCACCGTTTTTTTCAAATCGCTGTTTTTGGTCGACAGACTTAAAACCAAATAAACTTGTTTATCTTCGACCCTCTCCAGCAGCTCTTTGAGTTCCTGCAAATGCCCCGTATCCTGATAGGAGCGGCCAGCCGTATCAATCAAAATCAAATCATAATCAGAAAATTCCTCAATGCAGTCAGCAATCTCCTCTTCCTTGTAAACGACCTTAATCGGAATATTCAAAATATTGGCATACGTCCTAAGCTGCTCGACCGCCGCAATCCGGTAAGTATCGGCGGTAATCAGCGCTACCTTGCATTTTTTCTCCAAAGTAAAGAGCGAAGCTAATTTAGCGATGGTTGTTGTCTTGCCAACTCCGGTTGAGCCAATGAAAAACACAGGCTTAGGCCGTCCATTTTCCAGCCGAATCGGCCGAATATCGGATAATTCTTTGACCAATTTGCGGTACACCTGATTTAGGCCTTCTTCCAAGCTAAAGCTCTGGCTGCTCTCTAAAAGCTCCGCTACTAATTGATTCGCCAGTCGGTCGTCAACCTCGTTTTCCGTCAATTGCTCATAAATGACCTGACCAATCAGTACCTGCGGCTCGGTCGCTTCATCCGTTTCCGTTGGGTTTAACCTCAACTCTTTTTCCGGCTCCGCTTTGACTGGCCGAACCGCCGGCGGTAAAACTCCAGCTGCGCTCAGCGGCTTTTCTATCTCTGCTCTCTTTTCCGTTTTTTCGACTGTTTCGGCTTTTTCAGCAGCATCCCATTCTCTTTGCTTTTGCGACAAACCGCTTAAAAAGCTCTTAAACTCCGCTAACTCTTTATCTTCCGACAAAACCGGCTGCTCTTTATTCTCATCCAGCGCCGCCGTCACTTCCACATAAGGCCGACGAAACCAGCGCCAAAATCCCTTGGGCTTTACTGATTTAATTGACAAAATCAGGGCATCACTCCCCAGCTCATCCTTAGCCAGCAGCATTGCCTGCCGCTCCGTTGCCGCCCGGTATTTCATTATCTTCATGATAAGCTCACCATCCCTACCGACTGCAATTCTGTAGAGGCATCAATTTCATTGTAGGAAATCACCACTACTTCCGGGAGCTGCTCCTGAATAATCCGCTTATAATAAATCCGCAGGATTGGCGAAGTGATGATAATCGGCATCCGGCCGATATCGGTTAACTTCCGCACCGCTTTATCCGTTACCGCCACAATCTCGGAAATCACTTCCGGGTCAAGGGTCAGATACGTTCCCTGCTCCGAATGCTTGACTGATTCCATAATCATGCTTTCCACCGCCGGATCAAGCGTCAGCACCTGTTGGTTCTGCTCTTCCAAAAACTTATTGCTGATGCTCCGCTTTTGCGATTGTCTGGCATATTCGGTCAGGACATCCACATCCTTAGTCACCAGCGCCTGATCGGCCAAAGTTTCAAATATCGTCACCAAATCCCGGATCGAAACCCCTTCGGCCAGCAAATTGGTCAATACCTTTTGGATTTCGCCGACAGTCAGGAGCTTGGGCACCAGTTCATCGATTAGAGCCTGATTATCCTCAGCCACTTTATTGATGAGGTTCTTGACTTCCTGACGGGTAATCAGCTCATCTAAGTGACTCTTAATCACTTCCGTCAAATGAGTGGCAATAATAGACGGCGGGTCAACCACCGTGTAACCGACAGCCTCCGCCCGCTCCCGCTGGTTTTCAGTAATCCACAGCGCCGGCAGATGAAAGGCCGGCTCGACCGTTTCAATTCCGTCAATCTGTTCCTCAACATAACCCGGGTCCATTGCCAGATAATGATCGAATAAAATCTCACCTTCTGCAATGACATTGCCTTTAATCTTAATCACATATTGATTGGGGCTGAGCTGAATATTATCACGCAGCCGGATAATCGGCACAATTGCCCCTAACTCCAGTGCAATCTGCCGCCGAATCATAACGACCCGGTCAAGCAAATCACCGCCCTGCGAGGAATCAGCCAGCGGAATGATGCCGTAACCAAACTCCAATTCAATCGGGTCAACCTGCAAAAGATTGATAACATTTTCGGGCTTGCGAATTTCCTCGGCTGCTTCTTCTTCCATGCTAATTTCATCCTGCGTTTCAAATACCTTCAGGTTATCCGCCATTTTCTTGCCGGCAAAGACCGTCAAAACGCCGATCCCGCTGACGATAACCACATTCAGCGGCGTCACAATGCCCAGAAAGACCAGCACGCCGCCGGCCATATACATAACCTTAGGCAGGGTAAAAAGCTGCCTGCCGACCGTATCACTAATCTCGGTTTCTTTGGATACTTTCGTAACCAAAATACCAGTTGCCAGCGAAATCAGCAATGCCGGAATCTGGCTGACCAAGCCGTCACCAATCGTCACAATCGTATACTGCTGCATGGCTTCCTGCGTCGTCATCCCTAACTGAATAACACCAATGACAATACCGCCTAAAATATTAACAAAGGTAATAATCAAGCCAGCAATGGCATCCCCCTTGACAAACTTGGCCGCACCATCCATTGAACCGAAGAAACTGGCTTCATCCTGAATCTTCTCTCGGCGCTTACGAGCCTGCGCTTCATCAATCAGTCCGGAGTTTAAATCAGCGTCAATCGCCATCTGCTTACCGGGCATAGCATCCAAAGTAAAACGGGCAGATACTTCCGCTACCCGCTCCGAACCCTTGGTAATAACCAAAAAGTTAATCAATACCAAAATGAAAAAGACAATAATACCCACGACCAGATTATTACCGCCGACAAACCGACCGAATGTCAAAATAACATTACCTGCCGCTTCCGGTCCGCCTGTTAAAATCGCTCTGGTTGAAGACACGTTCAAGGCCAGCCGGAACATAGTAGTAAACAGCAAAATAGTCGGAAAAGCCGACATATCAAGTGCTTCCCTGGCAAAAAGCGAATTAAACAAAATAACTAAAGACAGCAGCAAATTAACCGTAATCAAAATACTAATCGCTACCCCGCTAAGCGGCAGGATCATCAGAATTACCGTCATCACAATAAAAAGACCTAAAATCAAATCTCCGGCTCTCATTTAAATAGCTACTCCCTCATTCTTCAGCGAATATACAAAGGCTAATATTTCCGCCACTGCCTGGTACAGTTCCGGCGGAATCTCGTCGCCAATCTCCACCGTATAAAACAGTGTCCGGGCTAACGATTTGTTTTCCAAAATTTTGATGCCACATTCCTTACCCTTTTCCCGGATATTTTTGGCCACCAGGTCGGCCCCCTTGGCAATCACAATCGGTGCGGCATCGGCTGTATCATCATACTTTAAAGCAACCGCAAAATGCGTTGGGTTAGTGATAATGACATCCGCCTTCGGCAAATCCTGCATCATCCGGCGCATGGCCGCTTCTCGCATTTTTTGCCGAATTTTTCCTTTAATCTCAGGATTTCCTTCGGACTGCTTATATTCGTCCTTGACCTCCTGTTTAGTCATTTTAATATCTTTCTCAAATTTAAAGCGGGTATAGGCATAGTCAACAGCTGCCACGATGATGAAGAACCAACCGATCCGAATGCACAGATCCAATATGATGTCAAAAACGACTCGATAGGCAAGCAGCGGCTCCATTTGATAAAGATTGACCGCCAGATTATCATAATCCCTGATTGTATTATACACAAGAATTGAAATTAATGCAATCTTAAAGATTGCTTTAAGCAGTTCAATCATCGTCCGCATGGAAAAAATCCGCTTCAGACCCTTGAGCGGGTCAATATTACTTAACTTGGGCTGCAAAGGCTTAGCAGACACCACCCAGCCGACCTGAACAATATTGGATACCAGCCCGACCGCCACCGCTGTCAGCAAAAAAGGCCAAGTCATCAGCAGCATATCCTTGGCAATTTCCCACATCAGGGCATTGGCCACCTGACCACTGATTTCCTTTAAATAAAACAAGCGGACGCATTTGGCAAAAACCTCTAAAAACCTAACTTTGACCTCCGGCGCAAACAACCGAATCATCAGAAACATTAAAATCAAAAGGAAGGCCGTGGTAATTTCATTGCTTCTGGCTACCTGTCCGTCTTTTCTGACTTTTTCCCTTTTTTTCGGGGTTGGCTGCTCGGTTTTTTCTTCGGAAGCAAACAGCTGCAAATCAAGCCGCAAAAAATATTTTATTTCCTTTTCCGGCGTCACTGTCCACTCATCCCCCTAATAAAGTCATACATGGTTTCGGTACCCCTGTCAATCACCATTGCGCTTAACCCTTCAAATACAAAAAAAGTAACATACAGGGTCATCAGTCCCAGCAACAGCTTAATTGGAAAGCCCACCACAAACATATTCAACTGCGGTGCCGTCCGGGCTAAAATCCCCAAAACTGCATTGCTAATCATCATCACAAAAAATACCAGCAGTGCAATCTGTAAGGCCATCAGAAAGTAATCCCTAAGAAAATAAAGCATTGAGTCATACAAGTCATAACTCAGATTCGCCCCGCCTAAAGGAATCAGCCGAAAACTGCGCTTTAAGCCTTCCAAGAAGTAATAATATGTCCGGGTCATTAAAATAATGAAAATCATAATAAAATAATATAAGTTTCCCGTCACCGTAAACTGCATCTGACTGGACGGGTCAATCATACTGACCATCGACAGGCCGATTTGAGCGTCAATAAACTGTCCTGCCATAGTCAGCACCGAATAAACCAAATACACAGCAAAGCCCATCAACCAGCCGGTAAAAAACTCTCTGGCCGCCGCCAAAGCATAAGCGACCGGAAAATCGACACTGACCGGACTTTGCAGCGACATAATTTGAATCATGATTACCGTCAGCGTAAAAGCCAGCAAAGCTTTTAGCCGCCTGGGGGTATTTTGGCTGCCGAAAAAAGGAAGCATGATAAACATACTCACAATTCTGATAAAAATAAGCAGAAAAGTTTCAATATAACCGTGCGCCAGCAATGACGTCATTTTCCTTTTCCTCCCGTGCTGCTTTTAATCCCTCTTTTGCACAGTGCATAACCCGCAGTCAGCCTGAAATGGCTGACCCGCATGGGAAAGCGGATTCTTATTTGACGATAAATTGGCCGAAACTCATCACCGCTTTTTTAAAAAATGTCAGCAGCTGCGTTCCGATAAACGGCCCAAAAATCAAAACCCCTACAAAAATCGCCAGAATTTTCGGAACAAATGCCAGCGTTTGTTCCTGAATCGAAGTAATCGTCTGAAAAACGCTGACCGCCAGTCCCACCACCAGCGCCACCAAAAGCAGCGGGCCGGATGCCATGATGACCGTATAGATTGCCTCGCGGGCAAAATCCAAGACCAAATCCGTATTCATCTACCCACTCCTTTTCAGCGATAAAAAGTCTGCACTAACTGCCCAATAATCAGATTCCAGCCATCGGCTACAATAAACAGCAGCAGTTTAAACGGCATGGAAATCATAACCGGCGGCAGCATCATCATGCCCATTGACATCAAGGTACTGGACACCACCATATCAATCACAATAAATGGGATATAAATCAAAAATCCCATAATAAACGCCGCCCGCAGCTCAGAAATAATAAACGCCGGAATCATCGCCGTAATCGGTATCTCTTCAACCGATTGAACCGTACCGACCTCAGCAATCTCCATAAACAGCTTTAAGTCCTTATCATTCGTCTGTTTGAGCATAAACTCCCGCAGAGGTGCAACGCCCTTTTCCAGCGCCGCTTGTTGACTAATTTCTCCTCTGGCATAAGGCTGCAGCGCTTGGTTGTTGATTTTGACACCGACCGGCGCCATAATGAACAAGGTAATAAATAAAGCCAGTCCAATCAAAACCTGATTCGGCGGTGCCTGCTGCGTGCCCAGCGCTGTCCGCGTAAAATGCAGTACCACCAGCACCCGGGTAAAGGAAGTCAGCATCAAAAAGAGCGACGGCGCCATAGCAATCAAAGTTAAAATAAAAAGTATCTGCAGGCTATTTACAACATCGGCGCCGTTTTCCGCTGCTTTTATGCCAAAGTCAAAGGAAAACGGAATTGGAACGGTATCACCGGCTGCCCATATGATTTGCGATCCGCCTAAACTAAAAATAGCTACAAATACTCCTAAAAAACTCAAGATTTTGCGCCTATGAAATTGTACGTCCTGTTTTTGAATTTTATTCCTCATCCTTGTGGCCTGCCTTTTCTTTTAATTTACTTAAATAATCAGCAAACGGGCTTTTTCCGGCAGGTAAAGGTATCTCCTCTTTTTTAATAGCATCTTCTGCATTTAATTCTGTCAGAAAAGCAATTCCCTCCTTATACACCGCAATCAAAAAAAATCTCTCTCCCACTTGAATGATTTGCAGCATTTTCCCTGGCGAAACATACATTGCTTCGATGAGCTGCATGGATTTTCCCTTTTGTTTGCCTAATTGGATTCCGGCAATTTTTTTGCTGGCAAACTGCGCTGCCCAAATAATCGCAATGAATACCGCTAATAATAATACGATTTCCAAAACTTGCCTGGGCATGACAGCCTTATCCTATTACCTTGCTGACCGCTTCAATAACCCGATCCCGGTCAAACGGCTTTACAATAAAATCCTTAGCTCCCGCCTGAATCGACTCAATAACCATTGCTTGCTGACCCATGGCTGAACACATGATAATATTTGCTTTCGGATCGGCAGCTTTAATGGCCTTGACCGCTTCAATCCCATCCATCTCCGGCATAGTAATATCCATTACCACCAAAGAGGGCTTCAATTCATTGTATTTTTCAACTGCTTTAGCACCGTTATCCGCCTCTCCGACCACTTCATACCCATTTTTGGTCAGGATGTCCTTAATCATCATCCTCATAAATGCAGCATCATCTACAATTAAAATTCTTTTGTCCGCCATTTTTATCTCCTTTTGTATTTCTTATTTCTGTTATGTCTTTCACCTGCGACGCCGGTTCCGGTTTTCCGTTTGCCGCTGCCTCACTTGCATCCTTCAGCCCTCACCGGCTCGCAGTCTTCTTATTTTAAAATCTCCGTTACTCTGATACTGAAGTTTTCTTCAATCACTACCACTTCACCTTTGGCAACAATCTTACCGTTAACCAAAATATCAATCGGCTCGCCCGAAAGTTTATTCAGTTCAATAATGCTGCCCGGACCCAGCTCCAAAATCTCCTTAATGCTTCTCTTGGTTCGCCCCAGTTCAACCGTCACCTCTAACTGAACGTCCATAATCAGGTCAATATTTTCTTTCTGCTGCATAAAAGAAGCCATTTCAAAGTTTTGGAATTGCGCCGGCTGAACCTCAACCGGATTTGCATAAATAGCTGCCGACGGCTGATGCGCTGGTGCAGCGCTGTAGTTCATCTGCGGTGCGGTCGGTGCTGGCTGCGACGCCATCGGTTTAGGCGCAGGAGCGGCGGCCGATGCCAATTTTGCTTCCGACTGCTTTTTACTTTCCTTAAAGATGTCGATTACTTCTTTGGCGAACGCCAACGGATAGATTTGTGACAGCGTATTATCAACCAAATCGCCAATCTTAATCCGAAAATCAACTTCAATAAAACGATCATCTCCACCGGGATTTTCCAGCTTAGCATCAACCAAATCAATTTTGGAGGCAATCGGCGGCAAAATATCTACTTTTCTCTTGAGCATTGACGAAAGTGCCGTGGCCGAACCGCCAATCATTTGGTTCATCGCCTCACTTATGGCGCTTAAATGCAGATCAGACAACTCCTCTGACTTATTGGTGCCGTCACCGCCCATCATCAAATCAGTAATAACTTTGGCATCTTCTTCTAAGAGCACCAAAATATTGTTGCCTTCCAGACCTTCTTTATATTTGAGCTGAACCGTAACATAGGGAGCCGTATGCTTTTTGACAAAAGTATCCCAATCAACAACCATAACTTGCGGCGTTGTAATCGTTACTTTTTGATTAACCAAAGTTGACAGAGAGGTAGCTGCTGCGCCCATGCTGATGTTGGAAATTTCACCAATCGCATCTCTCTCGTCCGAGCCAAGTTCCATCTCGTTTCCTGCCGTTTCAGTCCCCGCCGAAGCTGCATCGAAATCCGCTTGCTCTTCTTTGCCTTGAAGCAAAGCATCGATTTCTTCTTTTGACAATAAATCGCTCATCATTCATCCTCCCTATTCATGACACCGGTAATCATAACTGCATTTTTCCCGGACGACAGTCCAGCCTTCGCATAGAACTTCGGCAAGTTTCCAACCAACACTTCCACTTCTTCCGTAATCTTGCGATCCAGTCGAATAATATCGCCGGGCTGCAGATGAATAAAGTCGTCAATCAATATATTTGTCTTGCCCAGTATAATCTTAATCGGGATCTCTGACAATTCGATCTGCTTTTCAATATAATGGCCGTAAAGTTCCACATTCGTTTCTTTGGCAGCGCTAAACCAGTATCTTGTATTCAATTTATCAATAATCGGTTCAATCGTGATATAGGGCACACATATATTCATCAGCCCTTCTACTCCGCCTATTTTCAAATTTAATGTAATCAGCGCCACGATTTCCGTAGGCGAGATAAACTGCGCAAATTGAGGATTTGTTTCGATTTGCGTCAGTCGCGGTGTAATATTAACCACATTTTTCCAGGCCTCAATCATCTCATCAATCATCATCGACATAACCTTTTGGATTACGGTCTGCTCAATCTCCGTAAAATCGCGGTTAGATACAACTCCCGTGCCGTTCCCCCCTAACAGGCGGTCAACAATGGCAAAGCCGATATTGGACGACATTTCCATTACAAAATTGCCTTTTAGCGGCCGCACCTCTAAAATCCCTAACAAAACGGGATTGGATAAAGAGTTGGAAAACTCAGAATAAGAAATCGCTTCTGAACTGATTACTTCCAGCTGACAGGGTGTTCTCATTCTTCCAGAAAGGAGCGTTGCCAATAATCTGGCATAATGCTCATGAATAATCTCCAGTGTCCTCAAATGATCCTTAGCAAACTTAGCAGGTCTGGCAAAATCATATTCCTTGATTTGTTTTTCGGCCTTATCGGCCTGATATTCATCAACGTCCAGTTCCCCGGCGCTTAAAGCATTCAGCAGCTGATCTATTTCGCTTTGGCTTAGAATATCGCTCACGACCTCACCTCCTTACAGCACAGCATGAATGTTTCATCCTTATTTTTGGCTTGATAAAACATCGGTAAATACCACATCAATAATCGAATTCGTTTCAAATAATTTCCGAACCAGTGTCAGTATTTCTCCTTTTAACTCACGCTGTAATTCAACGCTGGCAAACGGATTATCTGCCCTTTCCTTGATCATCGTTTGGATTCGGTCTCTGACAAGTCCTTGTTTTTCGGCAAACTGAGCCAGCACAGCAGCCGCATCCCTTTCTTCATTGTTCACGATAAAGCCAATATTGACAACAACACTGGTCGCCTTTTTTTCACCTTCCTGCGGCGGATAAGTAAAAATAAACTGCTTATCCATATTATATAATGTCTGCTGCGCCAAAGGAATATTAGCCGATATCGACCGATCACTCTGCGATGATATTACGATGTCCGCCAACTCACCTTTGATTCCGTTGACTGACAGCAGAGTTATGACGCACACCACGATTGCCACCACTGTTAAAACCAGATTGATAATGGGTAATAATTTTTCCACAAATAAATCCTCCTTGATCCTTAAATCATTTACTTAACGCCTTCCGGCATTCTTATTCGTTTGGTGTACCCTCATGCTGCGCTTGCTCTTCCGGTTCCGAAGTCAAATCCTGCTCCTCTACTACCTTTTCTTCTGTCTTTAAGAGCAGTTTAATTTCTACCCGGCGATTATGCGCTTGGCCTTCCGGTGTCGCATTGGTATCAATCGGATGAAACTCACCATAACCGGTGCTGGATACCTTCTGCGGATCGAAACCATGAATATTGACCAATTCTTCTTCAACGGCAATTGCCCTGGCCGCTGAAAGATAGCGGTTACTTTTGTAAAAGCCGGTATTAATCGGCCGATTGTCTGTATGCCCTTCCACTTGAATGTCATAATTGTTATATTTGGATTCCTTCAATACTTTAGAAATTGTTTTAATCGCCTCAATCGCATCCGGCTTAAGCTCCGCCCGGCCGCTGTCAAACAAATACTCGCCGCGCAAAGTCAGCTTAACATAGTTGGGCGTATAAGAAACTTCAATTTCTGAGTTCATGGCATCCTGACTGACTTCTGACTGAATCTTGGTGGCAATCTTTTTAGCTGTTTCCAGTCTTTGCTTTTCTTCCCTCTCCTGCTCGTTCATTTCTTCCTGATTTTCTGCATCTTCCTCTTCCGAATCCGCCTGAGAGTTCAAATACTGGCTGCCGCCGCTGACGACCACATCAATATTTTCCAGCTGCACCGTACCGTTAATTAACAGTTCACCGCCAACTAACGCTTCACCGCCCGGCATAAAATCAGCCATATATTCACCCGTTCCGGTAAAATACTCCATTACCTTTTGAAACTTTTCCTGATTAATGCTTGACATAGAAAACAACAGAACAAAAAAGCACAAAAGCAGGGTTACCATATCACCGTAGGTATTCATCCAAGCCGGAGCACCACCGCCCCCGCCATCACCGCCTGACTTTTTTTTCGCCATATTTATTCACCCGCCTCCGTAGCTTCTGTCATCTGAGACTGCATCTTCGGCGACAGGAATGCTTTCAGCTTTTCTTCAATAACTCTCGGGTTTTCACCAGCCTGAATCGAAAGCAGGCCTTCGACCATGACTTCCTTGACCATCATTTCTTCAGTCGAACGAATCTTCAGTTTGGAAGAAAAAGGAATCGCAATAAAGTTAGCCAGCAAAGAGCCATATAAGGTAGTAATCAGCGCTACCGCCATAGCCGGACCAATTGCCGAAGAATCACCGCCGACGGCTTTTAACATGTTAATCAAGCCAATCAGCGTACCAATCATACCCCAAGCCGGACCGAGGTCGCCAACCTTTCCCCAAAAAGCCTGCACCGAACCATGCCGTTCTTCAATATAAATAATTTCGGTTTCCAAAATATTCCGAACCAGCTCTGGATCAGTACCGTCCACGATTAATAAGATACCTTTCTTTAAAAATGCGTCATTCACATTATTCGCTGCTTCCTCCAACGCCAAAAGTCCCTCTTTCCGGGCGATATTGGAAAGTTGAATAATATCTTGGATCATTTTTCCTTCATTGTTTTTGATATCTTTAAATACCAGTCCCGCTCCCTTTAAACCGTTGATAAACTTCGTCATCGGAAAGGTAATCATGACCGAAGCCAAAGTACCGCCGAGAACAATCATAATGGAGGCCGGGTCAAAAAAGTTTCCCAAAGAACCTACGCCTGCATTTATAATAATGGAAGCTACAAAAAAGAATATTCCCAATATCAACCCAATAATTGATGCTAAATCCACAATTCCACCTCATCTATTCCAATTCTTACTTAATGATAAATTGCATTTTTATATTCATATACCTTTTGATACAGTTCTTCTTTTGTCTCCTTAACGATCAGCTTTTTGCTTGTCGTCAGGGTAATAATCGTATCCGGTGTTTCTTCGACTACTTCAATCAAGTCTTCATTGAGCAAAATCTCCACATTGTTTAACTTGGTAACATATATCATCTGCTCTCCTCTTTTCCTGCTTTCAGCTGCATCCAGACACATGAAGCGGCTGGCCATTCCGCAATTTGTCCGACAAACACAAACAAGCTGAATTTTGAATTTATTATAACAATATTATTACAAAAAGTAAAGCCTTTGTAAAGTATTTATTCAATAAAAGGAAAGCTTGACAAAGAAACAAATTCTCTTTCAGGCTTTCCTTTTACTTAAACTGTTATCTCTTTAGATTAACTAATTCCTGCAAGATTTCATCTGATGTTGTAATTACTCTTGAATTAGCTTGAAAGCCTCTTTGAGTTGTAATCATTTCCGTAAACTCAAGCGAGAGATCAACATTACTCATCTCCAACACACCGGAGTTAATTTTGGAACCGAGAGAAGTTGCATCCTTGCCGATACCGTTGAACTCACCCGAGTTCATTGTCGTACTAAACAGGTTCTCACCCTCTTTCTGTAAGCCAGCTGGATTATCAAAATCCGCTATTGCAATCTGACCTAAAAGCTTGGTATCGCCATTGGAATACTTCGCCATAATCCGGCCATCGCCGCCAATCTGAAAACTAGTCAGCTTACCAGCTGCATTACCAGCCCCAACTTTGTCCTTATCGCCGCGCACACCTTCGACATTGGTATTGCCCGAAAACTGCGTAATCTGTGAAAAATCAACGTCTATTTCCGAAAACTTTGATCCAAACGTCGTGTCGCCTCCCGAAATTTTAAACGTGGCTGGATTCGTTGAAATCTTACCGGCAGAATCAAACGATAAGTTTACCGGTGATGGCGTAAGTGCTAAATTGGGATTTGTTGTGCCTTTAACATCATTGCCCTTCTGATCCCTTACTGACTCTAAGGTTATTTCGTATTGATTCGGAGTAGCCGTTTTCTTCACCCGGAACTGCACCGTATAAGGATATCCCTGGCTATCATAAACAGTCATGGTTATCGGCGCCCCCAAACCGGTAGTTTGTACCTGAGAGTCATTTTGATTGATGTTGCCGCTGAGCGTACCCTTGGTTGTCGCTTTCGGCAGACTATACATATTTTCCGGGCTTAAAAGTTTCAGCGGAGATACCTCACCTTTTTGAATCTCATTCGGTTTGTTTGGATCCGGCTTCCAGCCCATTACATTCATACCGGCCGGATTAACTAAATTGCCAGCGGCATCAATTCGGAACGCACCAGCTCTGGTAAACTTAGTACCCTCCGCATTTCTGACGATAAAAAATCCACGTCCTTCAATCTTCAAATCCGTAACGATATCCGTCCGCTGTGATGAACCTTCGTTCATATTGACGTCAATCGTATTGACATTAGCGCCTAAACCAATCTGCATTGGGTTGCGGCCACCCAGATTCGGCGTCGGGCCAGAAGCACCCTGCAGGTTCTGGTTGAACGCCTCGCTGAACAACGTCCGGCTGCCTTTAAAGCCAGTCGTATTTACGTTAGAAATATTATTACCAATAACATCCATCTTGGTCTGATGGACTCTGAGTCCGGATACACCGGAATACATTGAACGCATCATAATGCGTAACCTCCTTTAATTTCTGGCTGTGGAACTTTCTTCATTCTGTCCGAAAAGTTTTGCCCCCTTACCAAGGTCCGGCTACAAAACCACAGCCCCGTCAATATTAGTAAAAACATGATTCTTAGTTTCCGCCGCTTCTAATGCGGTAATCACTGTCGCATTTTTAATGCTGACCACATACGCTACATTATCCATCAGCATCAGAGATTCACGAATCCCTTTTTCCCGGGCATTGTGCACGCCCTCATTCAGCTTCTTAATTCCCGCTTCATCGAGCCTGATTTCCCGATGTTGAATCTGTTCCAAAGCGTGCTTAGAAAAAGTCAGTTCTGGAGAAGCCAGCTTATTCTGCAGTGCCTGCTGAAAACTGCTTCCTTCTGTCTTTTTTTCTATCTTAGACCCTTGCCGTCTAACTTCATTTTGAACTTGCGTAATGCTTTTAAATTGATTGATATTCATCCTGCCCTCCACCGCCGAAGCGCTTCCCTGACCGCTGCTCGGATGGAGCTTTCTCCATTCTTACGGTCTTTTCAACGTTTGAACCAACTTCTCTAATTCGGCTACTTTTTTCGTCAAGTCCGCGATTTTGCCGGCTAAAAATTCCGCATCTTTGGTCGTGCCGTCATTCACTAACTTAATCTTCGTAATTTCAACTTCCTGCTCTTTGCCGTCCTTTGTCCGAACAATCGCATTTTGCTTGCCGCGTTCAAAGTTAAAGCCAACAACCTTACCTTCAATCTTCGTGGTCTTGGTTTCCTTGCCTTCTTTCTTGGTAATTTCGGCCGTTACCTGCTTATTCAGCAGCATATTCATCTGCATAATCTGCAGTCTTTCCAACTGCTTGGACAAAATTTCTGCATCCAGTGTTGTGCCGTCGCCAATAGTCTTAACGCTTCCCAGTTCTACTTCTTTCTGAGTACCGTTTACGGTCTGAACAACCAGATATGGTTTGTTTTCCTTGACATTAACGGCAATGACCTTGCCTTCGACCTTGGTAACCTCACCGGTTTCCTGATTCTTAATCTGTGCTTCCACATTTTTATTAATCATGGCACTGGCCTGATTCATCTGGAAAGCAGAATTTAAGTTGTTCATTTGCTCTAACGCCGTGAACTGAGCCATTTGCGCTAAAAACTCTTTATCATTGGTCGGTTCCAACGGATTCTGATAACGAAGCTGCGTTGTTAAGAGTCGCAAAAACGCATCTTTACTCAAGTCACTCCCGCCAGTTCGTTTCTTAGGCAATGTATTAGTTCCGTACTGATTCATTATGCTTTTTTTAAGTGCTTCTGTTTCGCTATGATTTGCCATCTTTCCCTCCTATGCCGTAAAATCAACCATTCCAGTAACAGGGCCAATTTCTTTCGCTGTCGGGGCTTCTTCTGATTCTGTCGGTTCTGCCGCAGCAATGTCGCCTGAAAATCTTCGCGACTTTTTCTTAGCCGCTTCCTGATTTTGCTCTTTCGGCTTATCACCGGCAAAATAATTCACTGTATCACCAACGACAACCTTAACATCCGCTACCCGAATGCCCTGCTCCGCCAAATGAAGCTTTAACTGGCTGACCTGCGCTTCCAGCGCCGTTTTAACCGCCTCGGATTCGGCTACGAACTGACCAGTCAACTGCCCTTGACGGCTAACCACCTGAAATGCCACCTTCCCTAAATGTTCAGGATTTAACTGAACCGTCAGCTTAGCCGCATCACCTACATTCTCAGCTGTAAATTTAGTCACTACCTGCTGAAAAACATCCTTGGCCGACACCGTTGTCGTTACCCGTTCTAAGCCCTCGGCTGTAACAATCACCCGTTCTTCAGTCATAACTACTTTTGAAAAGGCCTCCGGCAGCGCCTGTCTCAACTCGGCATTTTCTTCTTTCAGAAAGTTTTTATTTTCCTCTTTCGTCACTTCACTTGCTTGCTTTGAGCCGACATTTTCTTCCGGTTGAAGTGCTTGCTTGCTTTCAACCTTCGTTTCCTCTACCGGTTTAACTTGTTCTTGTTCCCTAACTGGTAAAACTTTCTGCAAAAACTGAGCAAACTCTTCCTTCTGGGTTTCGTTTCCGGTTAATTTTGCCAGTTCCGGCTGCAGCTTACCTGCCTCCGCCAGCAGTTCCTTCAGTCCGGCCGCCGCTTCCGGCTCCGTCAGCAGCTGACTGACATCAATCCCCTTCACCTGCATAAAAAAGTTCTGCAAAACTGCGGGATTAAGCAAGTCCATAATCCCCAGCCCCAAGGTATTCAGCCAGTGCTGCAGATCTTCCTCCGACAAGCCTAAAGTTTCCTGCACTTCTTTAGCAAACTCTTTCAGCTTTTGAACTGCGGTCTCCGCCTTATCGGTCGGCATTTTCACTTCCTTGTCCGCTTCTTTACCAGCTGCGGGTTTCTCGTCGGTTTTTCCTTCCGCTGTCATTTCCGGCTTTTCCGTTTTTTTCGGTTGAGCCTGCACATTTTCCTCTTTATTAGAGGCTTCCACCTGCTGACTCTTACCGTTTTTTACGGCTGCTGGTTTTTCAGCTTGAACTGACTTCTGCAAAAAGCCCTGAAAGGCATTTGCTCCTTCATAACCGGAAGACTTAGCCGCCGGATATGCAGCCGCCAATAAACCGCCGGCCGCAGAACTGCGCGCCGCATTAATTGTCGGTGTTGCCATCGTTACCTCCTTTCCTGTTCTTCTGGATACAGATAAGCCGTAATTCTGGCGGCTACCTTAGGCTCAAGCTCATTCATAATCTTTCCCGCCTGAGCGGTATCCAAGTTCTTTATAATCATGGCTACCATTTCCAACCTGGTCGTACTCATGTTCTCCAGTACCTTAGCCGCAGGCTTGGGCTTCATCTCTGAATAAACTTTGGTCAGTTTATCCAGTTCTTCCTTAACCGCCAGATCCATCATTGTCTGCTGATAAAGCCGCGCCGCATTGTCCGGATTCATTTTCTGATACCAGTCGGCAAACGCCGCTTGATCGCCGGAGTGAACAATCAGGTCATCAAACTCCCGCTTGTCCTGTTCATATGCCAGCTGATTTTTCTCAAATACCGCCAGCCTTTCATTTTCCGCTTTCAAGCTTTGCACTTGCTTCAATAACATATCGACTTCTTCTGTTTTTTTCTTCAGTTCGGATTCATTTAATTTTATAACTTCTCTTAGTTCCTCCACCGTTTCCTCTGGCTCCACCACAATCGGTTCACCAGTCTCCGGATCGATTTCGGTTTCAAATACCTCCGGCGGCAAATAGAGATGTGCCAGCGGCCAGTTCTTCAACGGCTGCCCTATTGTCGTACCAAGTCCAAACACATTCAGCCGAAGCAGCAGCAAAAATACCAGCAATAAAAACAGGAGTGATAACACCGCAATTAAAATAATTTTAAGCAGCGATCCCTTTGCCCCTTTTTCTTTCTGATCTTCTGCGGTTTGTAAATCCGTTGCCTTTTCTTTTTCTTTTGCCATGGTTTGACCTCTTTATTCCCTGCTATATTTAAAGCTTACCTGTTCATCTATCAACTTCAGCGCTTCCTGCTTTTCTTCTTCATAATAAGCTTCCAGCGCTTTTTCCCGCAGGATTTCATATGTTTTCCTCTCCTGCATCGCCTTAGCCAGCCGGTCTCTTTTGCGTGCCACCTGATCCTCTAATTCATAGAGTTTGGCGGTCGCTTCTTTTTCTTTTGCTTTTAAATAAGCAATTTTATTTTGCACTACTGTCAAATCCCGAACCCGAAAAGCAACCAATTGTTTCTCAAAAAAAACTTGATTTTCTTCCCGAATCAGGCCGCCGATTTGGTTCAGCTCCTGCTGCTGTCGGTCTCTTTGCTGGACTGCCATACCATATTCCATTTGATATTGCGTCTCCAGCTTTTCTTTAATATGCAATAAACTTTGCAGCGGAAATTGAAACTTTGCCAAAATAAAACTCCTTCCGCCGGCCGGAAAACCGCCCGCTCCTAATCCTTATTCTTCATCGTAAACAATGTCCTTGAGCATTTGAATTTCTTCATCAAAGGAATAATAATCTCCGACCTCCTGCTGTAAATACTGATTGATGGCGTCAATCTTGCGAATTGCCTTATCAATCCTCTCATTAGAGCCTTCGACATAAGCTCCGATGTTGATTAAGTCTTCCGCTCCCTGGTAAGTAGCCAGCAGCGCCCGCATTTCCGAAGCTGCTTTTTTATGCTCAGTATCGGCCACTTCCGGCATAACCCGCGAAACGGACTGTAAGACATCAATCGCCGGATAATGATTCTTATTGGCAATTTTCCGGTTCAGCACAATATGACCATCTAAAATACCTCTGGCTGCGTCAGTAATCGGCTCATTCATATCATCGCCATCTACCAGCACAGTATAAAGCGCCGTAATCGATCCTTTATCGGAATTCCCCGCTCTTTCTAAGAGCAGCGGCATCGCCGCCAAAACGGACGGTGTATAACCCCGGCTAACCGGCGGTTCTCCAATCGCCAGCCCAATTTCTCTTTGTGCCATAGAAAACCGGGTCAAACTGTCCATCATCAGCATTACATTTTTGCCTTTATCTCTAAAGTACTCGGCAATAGCTGTCGCTGTCTTTGCCGCTTTTTGCCGCTCCATCGCCGGCCGGTCGGAAGTAGCTACCACCACTACGCTTTTCCTCAGCCCTTCTTCTCCCAAATCCTTTTCCACAAACTCACGGACTTCCCGGCCTCGCTCGCCAATCAGCGCAATCACATTGACATCCGCCAAGGCGTTGCGGGCAATCATGCCCAGCAAAGTACTTTTGCCCACGCCGCTGCCGGCAAAGATGCCAACCCGCTGCCCCCTACCGATGGTTAAAAGTCCGTCTAAAGCTTTAATCCCCATCGGCAAATAATCTTTAATTCGTGCCCGCTGCAATGGATCCGGTGCGCTATTTTCAATATTATAAAGTTCGTTGGTATAAAAAGGCGCTTTGTTGTCAATCGGCTTGCCCAGTCCATCCAGCACTCGCCCCAAAAGACCATCGGTAACCGATACCTGAAGCGGATGACCGATTGATTTCACATGACTGCCCGGTCCAATCCCTTCCATATCGTCCAGCGGCATCAGCAAAATGCTGTTCTCCCGAAAGCCAACCACCTCGGCCAGCACTGTCCGGCTTAAATCCTGCGAAGTAATCAGGCAGGCATCGCCGACATTCACATTCGGTCCTATGGACTCAATCGTCAGGCCAATAACCTTATTAACCCGGCCTAAATGCTCAACATAGCTTTTATGAAGCATTTTTTCATATTTTTCAAACTCAATCATGCTCCTGCCCCTTACTTTTCCGATTCTGATTTTTGGGGCTCAACTTTTCTCTTTTGGCTCTACTCGATTCCCAGAGCCGATAGCAGACAAGTTAGCCTTAATTTAGGGATAAAATATTTTGAGATAAACTTAGATGTAAGATAGAAATAATTGGCAGCTCCGGCTGCCCAACCGGTATTATGTATCCGCCTCCGCCATAACGGCTGCGGCTAACTTCCGTTTTCATTTTTTATAATGCTTTCATAGATGAGCCGAAGTTCGTCAACAATTCCTTTGAGCTGGACATCTAAACTGCATTCAATATTGCCCATCACTGTTTCGATAATACATTGATTTTTTTTCAGAGCCTTATCCTTGAGAACCTCAATTGTCAGCTTTTCGCTTAATTCTTCCGTTAGCTCAGCCTTATGCTCCCAAACATAATTCAAGTCCTCTTCCGATACCCGGATAATTAAATCGCCCTGCAAAGAAATCTCCTGCAAACCCATCCGCACCAGATGAATTAGGGTTTCCTCTTTTCGGCTGGCCTCTCCGACTAATTTTTCCAGCATCCCTTTCAGCCACAGAATCATATCGCCTTCCAGCCGGCGCAGCTGACCTGCGTATTTGGACTGATACTTCCGGCGCAGTTCCTTTTCTATGCTGTCTTTCTTATCGGCATATTCCTGCTCCAAAATCGCCCGCCGCCGCTCCAGTTCCTCTTTGGCCTTGGCCATGCCAGTGTTGTACGCATCCTCGTAAATCTTGGCCTTGGCCGCATTGGCTTCTTCTAAAATCCGCTCCGCTTCGGCTTGTCTGGCCTCCATTTCCGCCGTCCATTCCGCCTCTGAGCGAATCGCCGCCTCTTCTTTTTCCTGATTTACATTTTCTGCCGCATCCAGCGCCGCCCTAATTAAAGCATTATCTTCTTTCGGCTGTTTCGGTGGTGCCGACCGCAGTTCCCCAATGCTTTGAATCACTTTTTTTTCTGGAGAAAACGCTGCGTAGCTTTGCTTAATTATTTTAGACAACGATCTCGTCACCTCCGCCTCTGGAAATAACGATCTCCTGTGCATCCTCAAGTTTTCTGATTACGCCGACAATCGTCTGCTGTGATTCTTCAATATCCTTGAGCCGAACCGGTCCCATAAATTCCATTTCTTCCTTAATCATAGCCGCCAAACGTTTAGACAAGTTCTTAAAGATCAGGCTTTGAATTTCTTCACTTTGTCCCTTCAGAGCAATCGCCAGTACATTGTTGTCAACATCACGCAGCACTCTCTGCACCGAACGGTCGTCTAAGGTCAGAATATCCTCGAACACAAACATCTTCTTGTGGATTTCTTCGGCCAGTTCCGCATCTTCTAACTCTAAAGTTTCCATGATATGTTTTTCTGTTGCCCGGTCGGCCGAGTTTAAAATATCGACCACCGCTTCGATGCCGCCGACAATGGTAAAGTCCTGCGTCACCAAAGAGGACAGTTTTCTTTCCAAAATGTCTTCCACATCCTTAATTACATCAGGACTGGTTCTATCCATTTTAGCAATTCGGCGCGCTACATCCGCTTGCTTCTCAAGCGGCAAAGCTGCTAAAACCATCGATGCCTGACCAGCATTTAAATACGATAAAATCAAAGCAATTGTTTGATTGTGCTCGTCCTGAATAAAGTTAAGCAGTTGTGCCGGTTCAGTCTTGCGAACAAATTCAAACGGTCTAACCTGCAAGGAAGAAGTCAAACGCCCAATAACTTCCAGCGCTTTATCTGTGCCCAGCGCTTTTTCCAAAACATCCTTGGCATAACTGATGCCGCCCTCGCTGATATATTGCTGTGCCAGACATATTTCATAAAACTCACCAAGCAGCGCTTCTTTTTGATCGGCACTGATTGACCTAGTATTCGCAATCTCTAAGGTCAGCTGTTCAATCTCGTCCTCTTTTAAATACTTAAAGATTTCCGAAGACCGCTCCGGCCCCAAAGAAATCAACAAAGCTGCTGCTTTTTGAATCCCTCTTAATTCCATTTTATCAGCCTCCCCATTGATCATTTAACCAGTTGCGCAGCAAAGTCGCCGCTCCTTCCGGATTTTCGTCCACAAACTTTTCGACCTGTTTTCTGACTTCCGACTTAAACTCGGTAATCGGCTCTTTCGGCTCTTCAGTTCTGGTACTGGTCAAAAGCTGCTCAACCGAAAGTTCCGGCTCGGTCTTAACCACTTCAACCGGCTTGGTGCCTAAGAAGATGGCAACTGCCAACAAGATGACCATTAGCAGGATAATGCCCAGTAAAATATAATCCTGAATCACATTATGCGAACTTGGCTTATCAATGAACTTCGGCACCTCATAAGCCAGCACGGCGGGATTTGGGATATTATTGGTCGCCCGGCTAATCAGAGTAACGATATCCGGATCCACCTCCAATTTACGGCGGACATTGTTTTGCTCCTTAAAATCTTCCCAACTCAACTCACCTAAGGCTTTTTGACTTTCCAGCAAAGCTTGATCATAAACTTTAAACTTATTTAAAACCACCGCCACACTGGATTCCTGATAATCAATCGCACCGTTTGGCCGGTAAGTCGTTGATTTTTCGGTATCCACCTTATAGGCTGTCTTGCTCTCCTCAGTTGTCGAGTTGGAATTGCCAGCCTGCGTCAAATAGGTGGATGTTGTTTCCTGATTGGCATCCGTTCCTGCCGGATTGGCATTTTCCGTGTTGTTGGTCTCGACATTGCGCCGCTCTTCTTCAGAGGTCACGCCTTTGGTGGTGCCGTCCAGCGGCCAGTACTTTTCAGAAACAACCGTCGACTCGCTGAAATCAATCTTTAAATCCACCGTTACAAAGGCATCATCATATTCTCCGCGCGAAAGCAAAATAGACCGTACTTTCTGCTGAATCAAAAGCTCCTGCTGCACTTTATAATCCATATTGCCGCTCATACCGTTCAAACTTCCGGCTGCATCGCCGTCATACAGAAGCCGACCAGTCGTGTCCAGAATTGAAATATGGTTTTTATCCAAATTCTTAACATATTTGGAAACCAGAGAAACAATGCCCAGCACTTGCTTTTCGGTAATCTCATCTCTCAGCTTGAGCGTAATTGCCGCCGAAGCCGGAGTTTGGTCATCCAGTACCGTCCGTTCCTGATCCGCCATCACAATGGCCACATCAGCGTCGGCTACCACATCCAAAAGCTCAATGCTTTTTTCCAATTCACTCTGTAAAAATAATTTTTGTTTTAACCTTTTTTCCTCTTGGGTCATGGTCAAACTGTTCTCAAACAGTTTGTCATAATCGATTTGATCTGCCGTTAAAATGCCCGCCCGTTGTAATGCCAGTGTTGCGTTTTGTCTTTGGCTTCGCTCGATGTAAATGGCAGTCGCATTGTTTTCGATCGTGTATTTAATTTTCTCGGCATCGAAAACTTCTTTCATCGAATTTACTCGCGCCGGATCCATGTTGCGCTCAAACAAAACATACTGCGGCCGGTTCAGGTAAATAACCAAAACGGCAATCGCCACCACCGCAATCGCTAAAATTGCGATAAACTGTATCTTTTGCTTGCGCTCAAACTGATTCCAGGTCTTTGTTATTTGTTCCGATATACGGGTTATAAAAGCTGGCATTTTCACACCTCAAAAATAATAACAATAGTTGCCGGTAACCTTAAAAATAAAAAGTTTTTTCTATACCTGCAAACGCATAATTTCATTATACGCTTCCAAAAAAGAGTTGCGCAGCTGCACCGTGAACTGAAGCGAGGCATTCGCTATTTCCTGCGCCGCCATCACTTCGGCAATATCATCGGTCTTGCCTAGTGCAAAATCAATTCCTTTTTGATCGGCTCCCCGAATCAATTCATTCGTAGCGGACAGTTGATCCGCAACCGCTTTTTGAAAAATCTTACCAAACGATGCAGCATCGGAAGTTTTTTTCACTCCCAAAGTTTCCAGCATCTTGGTTTCCAGCCCTGCCGGACCAATTCGATATATCATCCTTTATCCCCCTATCTGCCAATCTCCAGCGCCTTACTAATCATCGCCTTAGTCGCATTAAAAGCAGTCACATTTGCCTCATAGGAACGATGCGCCGAAATCAAATCCGTCATTTCCTGAACTACATTGACATTCGGATAACTGACATAGCCGTTTTCATCAGCATCTGGGTGATTCGGTTCGTAAACCGTTGTCAACGGAGAACGATCCTGCACAATCCGAGCCGCTTTAACACCGCCGTTCGTCTGCTTACCCATAAAATTGGTCAAAATATCTTTAAACTGCTGCCTCCGCTGCAAAGTTTCAAACAACACCGTCTGCCGCCGATAAGGCTTGCCGTCCGCCGCCCGAGTTGTTTTGACGTTCGCCAGATTCTGGGCGATAATATCGGCCCGCAGCCTTTGCGCAGTCATACCCGAAGCACTGATTTTCATGGAATCAAAATAAGCCATCTCTTCTCCTTCCTCCGCTATTTGCTCATTACCATTTTCAAACGAGCAAAATTATAATTCATTTGCGTAATCAGTGCTTGATAGCGCTGTGTATTTTCCGCCAAATAGGCCGCTTCCGTATCCATATCTACGTTATTGCCATCCCAGCGGTAACTCAAATTTGATTTATCGGTAAAAACCTCTGGTCTGACTTTTTCCAGCTTCGCCACATCAATCCGGCGGCGGCTGTCCACCGCATTCCTTAGCTGATCCTCAAACTTAACATCCAGGCGCTTATATCCTGCCACGTCATTGTTCGCCATATTATGCGAAATTACTCTGTTTCTTTCCCATGCCGCACTTATTGCCTTGCGGTACAAAGCCACTTCCGAACCGGCAATCAATCCGCTTGTCATTGTTTCCCCCTTTCCGAGAGCTTTAAACTTTCACAACATCTTAAATTTATGCCTGTTCTAAGCCGTCTAATTCCTTTAATAAATTATCATTGACCACACTGATATAAGTTCCCTTCATCCCCAGCGAACGAGTCTCAATCACACCGGCCGATTCCAGCTTACGCAGGCCGTTGACAATTACCGACCGGGTAATCCCGGCACGGTCAGCCACCTTGGACGCAATCAGTACGCCTTCGTTGCCTTCTAATTCACGGAAAATATGGCGAACCGCCTCCTGCTCAGAAAAAGACAGCGTAGAGATAGCCGAGCGCACCATGTTTTGTTTTCTGGTTTCTTCCGATTCTTCCTGATTAATCGACCGGGTAATCTCCAGCCCCACCACCGTAGCCGAATATTCTGCCAAAATCAAATCGTCAATCATATATTCCTGACGCAGCCGGTATAAAAAGATGGTACCCAGCCGCTCACCGGCAATATCCACCGGAATCGCCAACCCTAAATATCCCTGCTCGGTGATATCATCGCTAAAACCAAGGGTGACTAAGTTAATGTTCTCCTTGGTCGATAAAATGTTCAACAGTCGCTCATTCAACTTTTCGTTGATATATTCGCCAGATTTGGTTGTCAAAAATTGTTCAATAATCGGAATATTATGTCTTTCATAAGAAGCCAGCAACTTGCCCTTTCGACTGATAATCAGCACGGTTGAATCCATAACTTCGCCCATTACCTCGGAAATATCAGAAAAGTCAATTCGCTCATCCCCTGTTCTCTGGAGCAAACGATTAATTTTTCTGGTCTTATCCAATAACTGTACGCTCATCTTCATCCTCCTGATCCAAAATAATTTCTATGCCATACCGTTGCTTTTGCCTCACGCCAACGAAAAGAAATAAAAGCACTGGCTAAAACCAACACAGGAAAGCCGGTTCTATATTCATATTTTATTATAACTCATTTTTAATCATACGTATCATTTTTTATAACACAATCTTAATCATCACTTCAGTCATTATAACTCAATTTTCATTTCTTTTCAACCTAATCTGCAAAATAATTTTAAGAATTTTGTCTACAGTTCAGGCAAGCAGCCCGTAGGCCTGCTATTTTAGCATGTTTGCTTGCAAAAAATAGCAAGCCTAACGGGCTATTTGCGGAACGCACACATGAGCAATTCGGTAAGCTTACCCGAACTCGAACTGCGGCAATCACCTTTACTCGTCGGCATCCTCAATATGTTTGCATGCTTCATTGGAACAAAGAATTTTCTTTCCCTTGCGCAGCATCATTGAACCGCAGTTTCCACATTTCTTGGCCACTGGTTCATTCCACACCATAAAATCACATTCCGGATTATTCTCACATCCAAAATAACGCCGACCTTTTTTTGTTTTCTTAATCTGCACCGCACTGCCGCATTTCGGGCAAAGCACCCCGGGAAGTACTTCAAAATAAGGCTTGGTATGGCTGCACTCGGGAAAACCCGGGCAAGCCAAGAATTTACCGTAACGCCCTAACTTAATCACCATGTTGCGACCGCATTTTTCGCAGGGGATATCGGTTTCTTCGTCTTTGATTTCTACTTTCTCCAATTCCTGCTCCGCCCGCTCCACATCAGCCGCCAGCTCCGGGTAAAACTCCCGCAGCGGCATCCGCCAGTCGCAGTTGCCGTCCTCAATCCGATCCAGTTTTTCTTCCATTTCGGCTGTAAAATCAATATTGACAATATCGTCAAAATATTTGGTTATAATCGCATCCACAATTTCTCCGAGTTCTGTCGGGAAAAAGGATTTTTGCTCCTTGGCCACATAACCTCTAACCAGAATCGTGCTGATTGTCGGCGCATAGGTACTGGGCCGGCCGACTCCATTTTCCTCCAAAAGCTTAACTAAAGATGCTTCGGTATAGCGAGCCGGCGGCTGGGTAAAATGCTGCTGCTTCTGACTGTCCTTTATTTTCAGCGCCGCACCCTGCTTTAGACTCGCAAAATCACTGATGGACGTTTCCGCTTCGCTCTCTTCTTCTTCAAACTCCTGATACAATTTTAAATAACCATCAAACTCCAAGCTTTGACCAGAAGTGCGCAGTTCATACTCTCCTGCCCGAATAGTCAGTCTTTCGCTTTTATATTCAGCCGCCGCCATTCGGCTGGCCATAAATCGCCGCCAAATCAGCTGATACAGGCGGAACAAATCCCGCCCGAGGGCTTCCTTAACCTCGGCCGGAGAAAGCTCCGGCACTGATGGCCGGATGGCTTCATGTGCGTCCTGGCTTCGGCCTTTCTTTGCCTCCTTCGGCGCATCCGTCCGCAAATATTTTTCACCATATGCACTGCGGATCTGCTCATCGGCCGCTGCCGCCGCTTCTTCGGCAATCCGAACCGAATCGGTTCTCAAATAGGTAATCAAGCCCAAAGTCCCCCGCCCCGGAATATCCACGCCTTCATACAGCTGTTGAGCCAGACGCATGGTCTTGGCGGTGGTAAAGTTCAACGCCTTAGCCGCCTCCTGCTGCAAGGTGCTGGTCTTAAACGGCAGCGGTGCGCTTCGCCGACGAGTACCTTCTTTCTTCTCCGCCAGCACCAGCTTTTCCTGAGACAGCTCCGCCAAAACCTTTTCTGTTTCCGCTTCACTGCCCAATTCTATTTTTTTGCCATCCGTGCCGTAAAAGTCCGCCCGAAACTTATTTTTTCCTTTGGCATCCGTCAAATCCAGCTGCAAAGTCCAATATTCCTGCGGCAAAAAAGCATCAATCTCTTTTTCCCTCTCACAGATTAAATGCAGCGCCACCGACTGCACCCGACCGGCCGACAGGCCTTTTTTAACCTTGGCCCACAACAGCGGACTGATTTTATAGCCGACAATCCGATCCAGCACCCGTCTGGCCTGCTGAGCATCCACCAAATCCATATCAATCGGTCTGGCCTTTTTAATCGAGGAAGATACTGCCTGTTTGGTAATTTCATTAAAAGTAATCCGGTAAATCGGTGCTTTCATACTTTCCAAAATCGTCTGCAAATGCCATGATATTGCTTCGCCCTCCCGGTCAGGGTCAGTCGCCAGATAAATCTTATCCGCTTTTTTAGCCTCTTTTTTCAGGCTTGCAATCAGCGGCCCTTTTCCGCGAATCGTAATATATTTCGGCTCAAAATCATTTTCCGGCGAAACCCCCAAACTGCTTTTCGGCAAATCTCGAACATGCCCCATCGAAGCTTCCACTGTATAATTTTTGCCCAAAAACTTTTTGATTGTTTTGGCCTTGGCCGGAGATTCTACAATTACCAAATTTTTTGCCATGCTTCCTCCTAGTAATTCTAATAATTCCCGAAAGAAAAAGAGCTTTGCCTAAATAAAGCTCCTGTCTTATCCCATTGCTGCAATTATCTTTTATTATAATTCTTTCGCAGGTAAGCCCTGCTCGGATTTCTATTTTTTGACACTTATATCATTAAATTAAACCAACTGTTATAAGGATATACTATTTTTATGTTTTATACAAGAGTTTTTTTAAAATTTTATGTTTTTTTATAAATTAATAGTGCCTGTGCCAAAAATAATGATGGTTCTTACCGAGAAATCCCCTTGGATTTTCATACTTTTAACGCTGATATCCTAAAATAAAATTGGTCAAACTATAATACCCGGCTGAAATTTGCTGAATATAGCCCTTCCATTCTAATTGCAGCAAACAAAGCTGCAATTCTCCCGGCTCTAAACCGCTTTTTTCCTGTAAACGCCCGATATAAACCGGCTCTGTACCGATATTTTGATAAATCAGCTTTTCCTTTTCCGGCAAATCCTTTTCCCACTCCGGTGCTGCCGGCGGCTGAATATCAACCTTTGCCCGGCCAGCAAACTCAGCCGCAAAGTATTCCACATTTTCCAGAAGATAAGCCCCCTGCGCAATCAGCCGGTTACAGCCGCTGCTGACCGGGTCATTTAAGCGCCCCGGCACGGCGTAAACATCCCGCCCCTGCTCCAAAGCATAGTCCGCCGTAATCAACGAACCGCTTTTTTCCGCCGCCTCCACTACTACCACCGCTTCAGCCAAACCGCTGATAATTCGGTTTCGCTTGGGAAAAAGTACAGCCTGCGGCGGCGTTTGATACCATTCTTCACTAATTAACGCGCCTCTTTCCTCCATTTCCATGTACAAGTCCCGGTTACCGGCCGGGAACTGGTAGCCTAAACCGGAACCGAGCACACCAATGCTGTATCCGCCGTGCTTCAGGCACTCTCTTTGGGCAATACCGTCAATTCCGGCTGCCATCCCACTGACCAAAGTTACCCCATACTCGGCACAGGCCTTGCCCAGCGCTGCTGCTGCTTCTCGGCCGTAAAGACTGGCTCGTCTGGTACCGACTACCGCCAGCACCGGCGTATTCTTCTCTTGCCCCAATCGCCAATCGCCTTTGACAAAAAGAATCGGCGGCGCACCCGGAATTGTTTTCAGCCGCTCCGGGTAGTCTGGCCGATCAACAGACACAACCCGCACTCCCTCCCGGTTTAACCTGTCCCACTCCCGGCGGCAGAACTCCATCTCTCTTTTAGCCGCACAAAACTCCAAAAAATCCCTTTCCCGAAAGCGCTCCTGTTTTTTCATAAACTCTAAAATCCGTTCTTCGCTTTCATAATAAACCGCTTCGGCATCCGGCCACTCCCGAAGCATCCGGCTTAACTTAACCGCTCCCATGCCGCGAATGGACGACAGCCACAGCCAATAAATTTCTCTTTCCATTTTTTCACTCCATAATCCTGTCAAGGATATGATTTTCTCCTTTCTGAGCTCCGCTGACAATTCCGTTCTTCCATTCCCTTGTTTGACCGAACAATCTTTGTTAGACTGCCGTTACGCCGCTGCAAAAATGTAAAGCCTTTTCCTCATTTGCCAAAAAATCAAGTCCATGCTAAAAAACTACGTTTTATATTATTTTACTCAACTTTCCCATAGTCTTTTTTGGCTCTGTCCCGCTCAAAGAGCGGGTGCATGGACCCACTCTCGCGATTTTCTTCGCAAATCGCATTCCGTTCCTGCCCATGCAACGAGCCTAAAAAAGACTGTTCTGACGAACATGGGAAAGTTGAGTATTTTGTTTGTCGAATTTTTCGCAATCTATGATGAAAAATATTTATGATATGCCACCCGGTAGCTGAACGCTTCTGCCATATGCTTGGCCTCAATCTTTTCTTTCCCTTCCATATCAGCAATCGTCCGGCTAAGCCGAATCAGCCGGTGATAACTGCGGAGCGAAAGTTTTTGGCGCTGGTATGCTCCCTCTAAAATCTCGGTCGCCGCCTGATCCATCGGGCAGTGAGCTTCAATCCGAGCCGGACTAATCTGCGAGTTATATAAAATATTATCCTTTTTTAGCCTCTCTCTTTGCAGCTGCTGTGCCGCCTTAATCTGTTCGCCGTACTGGCTGCTGCTTTTGCCCGAAACTGCGGGTGAAAGAGCTGTCAGCGCCGGCCGGTCAACCTCGGCAAAGATATCCAGTCGGTCTAAAATCGGCCCCGATATTTTCTTGTGATAGCGCTTGATGTCATATTCGCTACAGCGGCAGCGCTCCATATCAGGATAATAGCCGCAGGGACAAGGATTCATGGAGGCAATCAAGAGAAAATCGGTGGGAAAATCTGCCTGCTCATTCATCCTTGACAGCATAATATGCTTATCCTCCAAGGGTTGGCGCAGCGTATCTAAAAGCGATTTCGGAAACTCGGCAAACTCGTCCAGAAACAAAACGCCTTTATGTGCCAGCGATACTTCGCCCGGCAGCAGCGGGCGGCCGCCGCCTAAAAGCCCGGCTTCGGTAATCGTATGGTGTGGTGCCCGGTACATCCGGCGGCTGATGACCGGGGTTTTCCCTAAGAGCTTTCCGGCCGCACTGTAAACCCGGGTTACTTCAATCATTTCTTCCCGGCTAAGAGCCGGCAGCAGTCCCGGCACGGCTTTGGCCAGCATTGATTTCCCGGTGCCGGGCGGGCCGATTAGGAGCAGATGATGCATACCGGCAACCGCAATGCTGACTGCCCGTTTGGCCACATTTTGCCCGCAAATATCGTTAAAGTCAATCTGATGCGAAACTTCCTCCGCTTCTATCGGCAGTTCTTCCGTCCTCTCCCTCATCCGAGCAACCGCCAGCGCCCGCCCTTGATTTTCAGCCGCTCCAGCGGCTGAAATCGCCGCCAGTTCCGTCATTCTGCGGCTGATTTCGGCCGGCAGTTTATTTTCACGCAAATACACAATTACCTCTTGTAAGCTCCCCAGCGGTACAATCCGAATATCCTGATAAAAGCAAACCTCCGGCCAATTTTTAAGCGGCAGCAGTACTTCCTGAATCCCCTGCCGCCGGGCGGCTTCAACCATAGCCAATGCTCCCCGCACTCCAATCAATTCGCCATTTAATGATAATTCACCCAACATCAGCTTATCGTTTAATTCCCCTAATTCCATTTGCCCCGAAGCCGAGAGAATCCCCAGCGCAATCGGCAAATCATAATGCGAGCCGTATTTTTTGATCTGAGCTGGTGCTAAGTTAATCGTAACCCGCTTATAGGGAAAAAGATAACCAGTGTTTTTCAGTGCCGTCCGTACCCGCTCAACGCTTTCCCTGACTGAATTATGCGCCAGGCCAACCAGTTCCAGCTTGGGAAACCCCTCGGCCACATCAATCTCGGCATTGACAACATATCCCTGAACCCCACACAAACCCGCTGTTTTAATCGAATGATACATATCCTCCTCCTTGCTAAGTCATGTCTTTCCTGTCTTATTTCTATTATATTCATTTTCAGCACAAAAGTCGTCCGCAATTTGTGGAATTTCAGAGAAAATTTTATTTTGCTCAAAATAAAAAATCACGGCCGGGCAAAGCATTTTTTCGCTTCACCCGACCGCAATTTTTAAAATATGATTTACTCCCGCTCCGCCATATACTTTTCGATTTCGGCCGCCGTTAGCCGCCGCACCTGCGTGCCGGGATATTCCCGGTATGCTTCGGTCTGAAACAACGGTAGCAACTGTTGGTTTCTATTTCAATCCTCTTGCTCTTTCTCCATTTGCTCGGCCATATCTTTAATATAGCGGTTATCGCCAAAGGCAAAAATGCCGACTATCCATAAAACACCTAAAATAACCCATTTCACTACACCGCCCACCGCCGCAAGCGCCTTACTTCTTCCCTTTTTTTGCCTCCACCAAGCGGAAATAACCGCTAAAAGAAGCGGGATACCGACAAATGACCCCAGCACGCCAATTTCCAATAACCACGCCCGATCATTCATACTTTTCTATCCTTTCTTTTAAAAAAAATGCTTATACTTCTTCAACTGTTATTATATAATATCATATGTAAGTTGTAAATTTCTTTTAATAGTTCCAACTTCTTTACCGATTATTGATTTTATAGTTCAACTTATCCAACAGCATGCACCTTTTGTGTATGAATATCTTAGTCGATTTGTTGATTCATCTCGAGCATTTCATCTTCCTTTATCCGAAAAAATAAACATCATTTTAAATCATCTTCAAGATTTTTTCCAATTTCTCGAAGAAAATGGAGTTGAAATTGGTCCGCATATCACCTTTCCAATGCGTACTCCAAATTCCGATATCCGATAAGTAAAAAACCGGCCAAGCTCATGCTCAGCCGGTTTTTTTATTCCTCAAACAGGGCTTCAATAAAGCTGTCCGCATCAAAGGGTCGCAAATCTTCAATTCCCTCGCCGACACCGATATATTTGACCGGCAGAGCCAAATCCGCCGCAATTGCTACCGCAATGCCGCCCTTAGATGTGCCGTCCAATTTCGTCAGAACAATACCAGTAATATCCGCCATCTCCTTAAATTCCTTGGCCTGCGCCAATGCATTTTGTCCGGTTGTACTGTCCAGTACCAAAAACACCTCCAAATGCGCCTCTGGATATTCCCGGCCGATAATCCGGTAAATCTTGCCCAGTTCAGCCATCAGATTTTTCTTATTATGAAGCCGGCCAGCCGTATCGCAAATCAGGATATCAACCCCCTTGCTTTTTGCCGAAGCAATTGCATCAAAAATGACCGCCCCCGGATCGGAGTTTTCCGCCTGCGCCACAATCGGCACCGCCGAGCGATTCGCCCATTCCTTTAACTGGTCGATTGCTGCCGCCCGAAAGGTATCGGCCGCCGCCAGCATAACCTGCTTGCCATCCTTTTTATATTGGGCGGCCAGCTTGCCAATGGTTGTGGTTTTGCCCACGCCATTGACCCCGATGACTAAAATGACCGATTTTTGGTTAATAAAATCATAGGCCGACTCCGCCGTCCGCATCTGCTCTTTTAATTCTTCCTTGAGCAGGCTTTTCACCTGCTGCGGGTCTTTGATTTTTCTTTCTTTGACCTTGGCTTTCAGCCCGGCGACAATTTTAATGGCGGTATTTACACCCAAATCCCCCATAATCAGCGCTTCTTCCAATTCCTCATAAAAATCTTCATCAATCGAGGTAAAGCTGCTCAATACATCATTGACCCCCTGCATCACATGTTGCCGGGTCTTGGACAATCCCTCAACCAACTTCCGAAAAAAGCCTTTTTTCTGTGGTACTTCTTCTACTGACTCCGATTCCGAAACAGTCTCCTCCTGCGCCACTTCTGCCGCAACCATCTCGCCCGGCAGTTTAGCGGTCTCCTTATTTTCAGCCGCCGCAACACATTCTTCCACCTCTCGCTTTGCCGCCGCCTCTCCGCTCCCAGTCGCTGCATCCGTTTCATCACTTTGACGGTCTGCCGAATTTACTAACTTTTCTCCGCCGGCTACTTCCGCCCAATTTGCCTGATCGCCGGTTTGAGCACCAGACCTGTCCGCCATTTCCTCTCCGGCTGCCGCCGCTGCTTGAGCCTGACTCGGCTCGGCTGCTCCCGTGAACGCTCCCGGCTCATGGCTTAAACCGGCTGATGTTTGACCAGCCGCAACATCTTCTGCCGTAGCCATCTCGCTTGGCAATTTAGCGGCTTCTTCATTTTCAGCCATCTCCCGCTTTGCCGTTGCCTCTCCGCTCCCATCTGCGCCCCTTTTCTCCTCGGCCGTATTCTCCGACTCGGCAGGGATTTGCGCTTCGCCTGTTTTCTTTTTAAAAAAATCAAAAATTCCCATTATTCCTCTTTTTCCTCCAAATCGTTTTCAATCATTTTCACCGACACCTGCGTCGATACGCCTTTTTCCTGCATGGTAATGCCGTAAAGGGCATCGGCCGATTCCATCGTTCCTTTCCGGTGGGTAATGACAATAAACTGCGTGTCCTTCGTCAATTTATGCAAATAAGTGGCAAACTTATAGACATTGGCATCATCGAGCGCCGCTTCAATCTCATCCAAAATACAAAATGGCGACGGGCGCAGGCTTTGAATGGCAAAAAGCAGTGCAATCGCAGTAAAAGCCCGCTCCCCGCCGGACAGGAGCATCATATTTTTCAGCTTCTTGCCCGGTGGCTGAACATGAATGGAAATGCCGCTTTCAAGGATATTTTCCTTTTCCGTCAGCGACAAATAACCCTGCCCGCCGCCAAACAGCTCCTGAAAGACCCGGGAAAATCTTTGATTGATTTCCTCAAACTCTCTGGCAAAGCGTTCCTGCATTTGCTGCTCCAAATCGGCAATCATCGCTTTCAGCTTGCCCTCAGCTTCCAAAATATCCGCCCGCTGACCGACATTAAAATCAAGCCGCTCCCTGACCTCCTGATATTCGGTAATGGCGGCAACATTAACATCCCCCAGCGCTTTCATCTCTTCCTTCAGTCGCTTCATATTGGATCTCAGCGCCGCATCGCTCCCCAAATCCGGTTGCTCCCACGGCTTGGCGGTCGAGTAAGTCAGCTCGTATTCCGTCCACATATAGTCAGCCTGCGCTTCTTTCTGCTCCTCGTATTTATCAATCTGCATGCCCAGCCGGATCTGCTCTTTTTCCAAAAGACTGACCTCTTTGTAGTAATTCTCCTTATTGGCCTGCAAGTTTTCTTTTTTGGCCTGAATCAGTGCCTTTTCATTTTTGAGCAGAACCCGCTTTTCCTCCGCATCTTTCTGGCCACTTAAAAATTCAGCCAGCAAAAGCTTCTGCTCCTCTAAGGTCTGTTCTTTTTTCAGCTTTTCCAAATCAATCGCCGTTAGTTCCGCCGCCAGCTCCGCCCGCTTGCCATCTGCTTCGCTGATGGTCTGCCGGATCGCCTGAACCCGTTCTTCACTGTGCGACAAACGCTCCTCCATCGCTGTGATTTGCAGCTTTACCTCCATGATATCTTCGTTGACGCAGTCCAAATCACTTTGCAGCATTTGCAGCGCTTCTTCCAGCTTTTCCTCGGCGACAGTTTGTTCCTCGGCAGAAAGCATTTCCCCATTCTCGGCCTGCACCCGCTTTGCTTCTGATAGCTTTTGCAGCCGGGCTGTCAACTCGTCCGCTTCCTGCTGCAAACTATTCCGTTCCTCTATTTGCTGATTCCGTTCCTTCTTCTTTTGCTCCAGCACCAAAATCAGCCGGTTCATTTCCAGATTGGCCGCCTGTTCCCGGGTGACAATCGCCTCGCTCTCCTGTCGGCCGGCCTGCACTTTTTGCCGGCATCCTGTCAAAGCAGCCGCTGCCTGCGCCAGCTCCGTGCTTAACTCTGCCAATTCCGCCTCCAACTTTAAAATATCATTTTTTCTGGAAAAAATCATACTCTTGGCATTTTTAAACTCACCGCCGCTGATACTGCCGCCCGGACTTAAAATATCGCCCTCTAAGGTAATAATGCGCAGCCTTTGCTGATGTCTGGCCGCTAATTTTCTGGCATTCGGCAGGGTATCGGTCACAAATAGATTGCCCAGCAAGGATAATACAATGTTTTCATACCGCCGGTCGTATGTGACCAAATCGGCGGCAATGCCCAAATAACCCGGCTCCGCTTCAATATCTTTCGCTCTGGCTCCGGTTACGGTGTTTAACGGCAGAAAGGTCGCCCGGCCAAACTTATTTTGCTTTAAAAACGCAATCGCATCTTCGGCGTCCTGATCGGTTTGAGTGATAATATTCTGCAAACGGTTTCCCAGAGCGGTTTCAATCGCTTTTTGGTATTTTTCTTCAACTTCCAGAATATCGGCAACCACTCCGATGGTTCCCGCTTCCTTGCGGTCAAGCACCTTTTTAACCGCCAGAAAATATCCCTCATAATTGCTTTCCAGATCCATCAAAGCATTTTTACGCGATTCTTTTTCCCGGTAAGCCGTTTGCAGCTGCCGCTCTTTCTTCTCCAGCTCAGCCAGTTCCAGCTCCTGCTTCGCCGTCCTCTTGGCAGCAGCGGTCTTAGCCTGCAAAAGCTCGTCCTGACGGCGAAGCAGTTCTTCTTCCTGCTGCCGGCAGGCGGCAATCTCCCGCTCCAGCACAGCAGCTGTCCGATCTATCACCGTCTGCCGAGCCGCAACCGCCTCCTGCTGCTTACGGCTGCTCTCGCTCTCCGCTTCCAGCTGGCGCAAAGCCGCTTCCCGCTCGGCTGTCTGCCGCACCCGGTTTAACTTCTGCTCCTGATAAGCCAGCTTTTTCTGATTTTCCTGTTCCAGCTGCTCCTCTAATTCATTTTTAGCAGCAGCAAAAGCAGCCGCTTCCTGCTGCCTTTCCTGTAAGGCCTGCCGCTCTTTTTCGTCCTGCCGCGCCAGCAGCACCAATTCCTTCTCCTGCTGGAGCTGGCGCTCATAAAGCTCCTCCGTCCGGCTCTTTAAAGCGGCATGATTGCTGGTCAAATAAGTCAGCCGCTCCTGATCGAGCCGAATCGCCGCACTCGCTCTTTCCGCTTTCAGCTTCTGGTCATGCGCCAGTTCGCTGACTTCCTCATAGGCTCTTTCTTTCTCTCGAAGCTGCTCTGCGATTTCCTCATATTCCTTTTCCCGGCGCTCATAAACAGATTTTCGTTCCTGTAAATCGGCTGACACAATTGCGTTTTTCTCGGTTAAAGCCTTTAAATTATCGGCAAAACTGTCCATCAGCCGCAAAAAGCTGTTGATTTCATATTTTTTCAAATCATCGCGCAGGCGCAAATACTCCTTAGCTGTTACTGCCTGCTCACCCAAGGTTTTCTCCTGTTTTTCCAATTCCTCGATTAAATCGGACAGCCTGGCTAAGTCAAGCGTTTCTTCCTCTAATTTTTGCAGCGCCGCCGCTTTTCTTTCCTTAAACTTAACAATTCCAGCCGCTTCATCAAACAGCAGCCGCCGGTCTTCCGGTCTGGCCGATAAAATCCGTTCAATCTGCCCCTGCCCAATGATGGAATATCCTTCTTTGCCCACGCCGGTATCCAAGAAAAGGGCGTGAATATCCTTCAGCCGACAGGAACTGCCGTTAATCATATAATCGCTGTCCCCCGAACGATAGACCCGGCGGCTGACCTTAACCTCGCTGTAATCCACCGGCAAAACCTTGTCGCTGTTGTCAATCGTCAAATCCACCTGACAATAGCCCAGCGGCTTGCGTGTTTCCGTCCCGGCAAAGATGACGTCCTGCATACTGCTGCCCCGGAGCTGCTTGGCGGACTGTTCGCCCAGCACCCAGCGGACGGCATCGGCAATATTGCTCTTGCCGCTGCCGTTTGGCCCGACAATCGCAGTAATGCCATGTTCAAATTGAAAATGAATCTTATTGGGAAACGACTTAAAGCCGTACAATTCCACTGATTTTAAATACATCCGAGTTCCTCCATTGCTGCTTTGGCTGCCTGCTGCTGGGCGGCTTTCTTACTGCCTCCCGCCCCCCGGCCAAGCCTCTGACCGTCATGCCAGACTTCCATCACAAACTCTTTCTTGTGATCCGGCCCTTGCTCGCCGATAAGCTTATAACTTAACGGAATATCACTGGTCTTTTGAATTTTTTCCTGAAGCAGCGTTTTAAAATCAATAAAACTTTGTTCTCTTTTGCCTAAAAAATGTTTCTGTAAAAACTCTCTGGCAATTTCCAGTCCGCCGTCCAGATAAATCGCTCCCAGCAGCGCCTCCACCGCATCTGCCAGTACTGAATTTCGCTCCCGGCCGCCGGTTGCTTCTTCGCCCTTGCCCAAGACCAAAAAATCTCCCAGCGCAATCGTCCGGGCAAACTCAGCCAGCGAACTCTCGCACACCATCGCAGCCCGCATCCGGGTCAGCTCCCCCTCCGGCAGGGCAGCGTACCCGTGGTACAAATAATCCGAAACAATAATCTCCAGCACCGCATCCCCCAAAAACTCCAGCCGTTCATTGCTTTCCGTCTTTAAGAGCCGGCTCTCGTTGATGTGTGAGCTGTGTGTTAAAGCTTGAATTAATAATTCCGGATAATGAAATTTATACGCAATTATTAATTCAAGCTTTTCTTTTGACTCAAACATGTCCTCTCCTTTCTGCCGCCCGCACCGGTCAAAATATCCGCACCGCAGCCGCTTCTCTGCCGTAAAGTTCCCCGAAAGAGAAGGAAGGCAAGGGATTTTTTCATCTCTTGCCTTTTCGCTTATTCCTGTTCTTCTAATTTTGCTTTTAAAAGATCAATTGCATCGCCGACCGTTTCAATCCCGTCTGCCACTTCTTCTTCCAGTTCAACATCGAATTCCGATTCAGCACTGAGAATGATTTGCGCCAAATCCAGCGAATCAATCCCCAAATCATCCACAAAGTGCATATCCGGTTCCAGCTGATCGGCGTCATAATTGGTAAACTCAGCAATAATCTCCAGCAACTTCCGTTCGTCCATCTTGTCCTCCTTTAACGTCCCTTTCTGCCTGCAACAATCTTTTAATCCGGCCGGTAATATCCGCCTCCCAGAAACGGCTGCACTGGTCAATCGCACTTTTAAACGCAACTGCATCCGAACTGCCGTGTGCCTTGACAACCAAAGCTTCTAACCCTAAGAGCGGCGCTCCGCCGTATTTTTTATAATCAAAATCCGCCGCCATTTGTTTCAACGGCTTCTTAATCAATAAACCGCCCAGCTTACTGAGTACACTACTCATCACTGCCGCCTTCATTCCCGAAAAAATCATACCGGACAGCCCCTCAGCATATTTTAAAATCATATTTCCGACAAAACCGTCGCAAACCGCCACGTCATAATCACCGGAATGAATCTCCCTCGCTTCAATATTGCCGGCAAAGCCCAAAGTTTTATCGGCCGAAAGAAGCTGGTAGGCTTCTTTGGTCAGCTGCGAGCCTTTATGCTCCTCAGCGCCGTTATTAATCAGACCCACCCGCACATTGGCCTTGCCGAAAGTCCCTTGATAATAAGCCTTGCCCAAGATAGCAAACTGATGCAGATATTCCGGTTTGGAATCCACATTAGCACCGATATCCAAAAGTAAAATCGGGTCTTTTTGGGTAGGAAAAAAGATAGCCAGTGCCGGTCTTTTAATCCCTTTGATCCGCCCGATAATCAGCGTGCCGCCGGTTAAAACCGCACCGGTGCTGCCCGCCGAAATCAAGGCATCGGCTTTGCCCTCTTTGACAAAATAAAGCGCCTTAACCAGCGAGGATTCCTTTTTGCTGCGAATGGCTGCCGTCGGTGATTCATCATTGGAAATAACCTCAGCCGCCGCCACGATATGCAGCCGCCCGGCATCATAACTTTTCCCGGCCAGAGCCGCCTGAATCTCGTTCTCCCGGCCAAAGACCGTCAGTTCCAAATCCGCCCTTTCCCGCAACGCCGCTACCGCCGCCGCCATTACCGCCTGCGGCCCCAAGTCGCCGCCCATGGCATCAATCGCAATCCTTATCCTATTCATCTTCACCCCCTGCAAACGCTGCTTTTGGGATACGGCAATTAAGCACCGTTTTCCTAACATCATCAGTCATCTTTCCCTCTCCATGCGTTCTCTGTTTTGCCCCGCCCTGCAAGTTTTCTGCAAACCGCCAAGTAAAAATATTTCTGTTCAGGCAAATCACTCGTTTTTCTCGGTGCGGGAAAGTTGACCCATTTACTATACAATCTTTTTTTCAAAAAAGCAATACTTTTT
>CAUUKX010000001.1:0-91524 GCA_963545585.1 uncultured Lachnospiraceae bacterium | reverse complement strand
AATGGGTTGATAGCAAAGACTGGATAATTAGAGAAGATATGCACGAAGCTATTATATCCAAAGAGGATTTTGACAAAGTGCAGGATATGCGATTAAGCTTTCGGCAAAAAATTTCGGTTTTGAGGATAACAAAAAAATGGTTCCTCTTTATGCTGCGTTCAGTATCTAAATAGCAATCAGAAAATCCGTAAGGATTTTCTCGCACTTTTTAATAGACTTTTTTGTGTTTAATCTTCAGATGATTTGCCGAAAAACCGACTTTAATTTTGTTTGACAAAAAGACTTTCTCTGATATAATGAAGATATTGTTTGGCGGACCGGTGACGATCCGCCATATTAAAGTATGGTTCAGGCAGGTCATTCGCAATTTGTCGGCACGAGTTTTGATAGTTGCTCGTGTCGGGTTAAGCAGATATCAGCCGGATACTCCCCGCGAGAGCAAGCTCTCCGGTCGTATCAGGCATGCCGGAACAGCAACACCAATAAAGACGCGGCAAAAGGAGGTCGTTATGAAAATTGCATTAATTAATGAAAACTCGCAGGCGGCAAAAAATGAGCTGATTGAGAAGGAATTAAAAGCGGTGGCTTTGCCCCTTGGGCATGAAGTCATCAATATCGGTATGTTCAATGCCGAGGATGCGCAGCTTACTTATGTCCAGAACGGGATTTTAGCCAGCCTGCTTTTAGATACCAAAACAGTTGACTTTGTAGTAACTGGATGCGGCACCGGTGAAGGGGCGATGCTGGCCTGCAATGCTATGCCCGGCGTAGTCTGCGGTCATGTGACCGATGCGCTGGACGCTTATTTGTTCGGTCAGGTCAACGGCGGCAATGCTATTGCTATGCCGTTTGCTCAAAACTTTGGCTGGGGAGCGGAGCTGAACTTGCGCTATACCTTTGAAAAACTGTTTGCCGAGGAGTTCGGCGGCGGTTATCCGAAGGAGCGAGCGATTCCGGAACAGCGCAATGCCCGGATTTTAAATGAAGTAAAAAAAGTCAGCCATCGGCCGCTGCTGGAAGTGCTGAAGGGAATTGACCGGGAATTGCTGAGCGGAGCGGTTAACCGTCCGTCCTTTACCGAATTTTTCTTTGCCAACTGCCCCGATGCGGAGATTGTCGATTTCTTAAAATCGGTGTTGGCTTAAAAAAGAAGAAAATGATGGTTCTGACGAACATGGAACAGTTGAGTTACTGATTAGGAGGAAAAAAATGGATATTTTAAAGAGTTTTTCATTGGAAGGAAAAATTGCGCTGATTACCGGTGCATCTTACGGCATTGGGTTTTCGATTGCCACCGCTTATGCCAAAGCAGGGGCGACCATTGTTTTTAATGATATCAATCAGGAATTGGTGGATAAAGGTTTGAAGGCTTATCAGGAGCTGGGCATCAAAGCACATGGCTATGTCTGCAACGTTACGGACGAAGAAGCGGTTGGCCGCTTGATTCAAACCGTAGAGCAGGAAGTTGGTGTCATTGATATTTTGGTGAATAATGCCGGTATCATTAAGCGGATTCCGATGACTGAAATGAGCGCGGCTGATTGGCGGCAGGTGATTGACATTGATTTGACCGGGCCGTTTATTATGGCCAAGGCGGTTTTGCCGGCCATGATTAAAAAAGGCAGCGGCAAAATCATTAATATTTGTTCGATGATGAGTGAGCTTGGCCGGGAAACGGTGTCGGCCTATGCGGCGGCTAAGGGCGGCCTGAAGATGCTGACCCGCAATATCTGCTCGGAATACGGTGCGCACAACATTCAGTGCAACGGCATTGGGCCCGGCTATATTGCTACACCGCAGACCGCACCGCTCAGAGAAGTGCAACCGGACGGCTCCCGGCATCCGTTTGACAATTTCATTTTATCCAAGACACCGGCCGGACGCTGGGGTAACCCGGAAGATTTGATGGGACCAGCAGTCTTTTTGGCATCGAATGCCTCGGATTTTGTCAACGGTCATATTTTATATGTTGACGGCGGTATCTTGGCTTATATCGGCAAGCAGCCGCAATAAATGAAAGAAAAAGAGTTTGGCGTTTATGTTCATATTCCGTTTTGTGCCCAAAAGTGCAATTACTGTGATTTCCTGTCTGGCCCGGCTTCGGTCGTGGTGCGGGAGCGTTATGTGCAGGCGCTAATCAAAGAAATTTGTTTGACCGAGGAAAAAACGAAAGGAACGGTGAAAACCATTTTTTTCGGGGGCGGAACACCATCCATACTGACAGCCGAGCAAATGCAGATGCTGCTGGAAACACTGCGGACGAACTTTCATGTTCAGCCGCAAGCCGAGATTTCGATGGAGGTCAATCCCGGGGCTTTGCGGCCGGAAACGCTGACCGCTTATCGCCGAGCCGGCATCAACCGGCTCAGTATCGGTTTACAGTCGGCGGATAATGCAGAGCTTCACGCTTTGGGGCGGATTCATAGCTATGAGCAATTTGCGGAAAATTACCGCTTAGCCAGACAGGCCGGATTTGCCAACATCAATGTGGATTTGATGTTGGCGATTCCCGGTCAGACCAAGGAAAGTCTGCGCCGCAGCTTGAAGAGGGTTACTGCGCTGCGGCCGGAACATCTTTCGGTTTACAGTTTAATCTTAGAAGAAGGCACGCCTTTTTATGAGCGGCAGGACATGCTAAATTTGCCGGATGAAGAAACGGAGCGGGAAATGTATTGGCTAGCGGACAAGTATTTAGCCGCAAATGGTTATCAGGCTTATGAGATTTCCAATTATGCTTTGCCGGGCAAAGAATGCCGCCATAATCTGATTTACTGGTCAGACGAGGATTATATCGGCTTAGGCGTAGGTGCAGCCTCGTATTGGGAGGGCGTGCGCTGCCAAAATACCGAAGATATCGGGGCGTATCTAAAGGACAGCCGCCCGCAGCAGATTCGGCAGATTACCGAAGAACGAAATGAGAAAAGGCATTTGGAAGAATATTTATTTTTAGGTCTGCGCAAGCGGGCGGGGATTGAGCTGGCGGAATTAAACCGGCGCTTTGACTGGCCATTGGAGAGGCTTTATGCCCGGGAAATGAAAAGCTGGACGGAGCAAGGCTTGCTCTGCATTGAAAACGGCTACCTGCGGCTGACAAAGCGGGGAATTGATGTCAGCAACCGGGTATTTGCCGAATTGATCCGGACGGAGTGAACAGAATGAATCAGGCAAGCCGCTGATAATGTGCGGTAAGCGAATTATCAGCGGCGTTCTGCAAATGGATGTGGACATTTAATATGCCTCCAGAGAGCGTTTGGTCAAGTACCTTTTTCTATTTATGGACACTTTTTATTTTGACATTTGATAAAGAAAAAGCAATAAACCGATTTGGTTTACTGCTTCATAAGTCACTATATTATTGTTTTTATTTAATTATTTCATTTCGACAAACTGGAATTTGCCAGAAACTAAAGCTTACAAAGCATGACATAGTCCTCTCCATTTTCAAGAACAACTTCAAAACCTACTTTTTTATACATACTCACTGCATAGTTTATCTTTTGAACCGATAATGAAACTTGCTTATATTCTCTCTCTTTCAAGGTCAAAAGAATTTGTTTCGTAAGCTCTGTTCCAATTCCCAAATTTCTATATTCCTTGAGAAGAGAAATAGAAAGAGAGGGTGTTGTGTCATCAACATGACCATAATCATTGATGATACGAGTCCATACAGCTCCTACTACCTTTCCATCAAAATCCGCCACATAACATACATCATCTTTCTTGCCAAAATCAGCAACATATATTTGTAAATCAGGATGTTCTATAATATCTTTGGACGGAGCTTGTACTCCTTCAGGAATAAAAATAGCCTCATATAGAAAAGTATCCAATAAATTGATTTCCTTCTGCTTTAATTCTCTAATTACATAATCCATGATTGCCTCCGATCTATATTCTGTAAATTTATTATTTTATAAATCGGTAGAGATTCCACACATACTACACCTCCATACTTTTTGAATTGTTTCTACTACTTCTAATTTTCCATTAGACTAATCATCTCGTCAAATTCAATTTTTTTACGCAATATTTGCAATATTATACCACATTTAAGCCAAGTTTTATAGGTCTAACTCACTCCGTTTTACCTGTGATAGCAGCTTTTCTTGTTCCTGTAACTGCTCTATACAGTTTTTAACTTTTTCAGCCTGTTCTACTTCTTCTCTTATCTCTAATATTTGATTATATAGGTTCTTTTTATCTTTCATCATATTGACAACTTCTGTTTTCCATTGGGATATATTTAAGGTCGGCTTTCTCCTAAATGCTCTTTCAAATGTTTCTTGGCACTTTCAAATAAAATAAGCTCTGTGATATGCTCATTATAAAAATCTTCCTGTTTGTTTTTCTTTAATTTGATATAGGTTTTATAGGTGTCTTTATACTTGAGATATTTTTCTGCTTGGTCGATAAGTTGGGTTTTATCATCAATTATCTTTTCTCTATCTTTGATGGATTTACTTATCCCACTTTGAACCTTTTTTACATACATAAAAATCACAGCAATCTGCACCTGTAGCTATTGTTCCTTTTCTTTTTAGTACACCGCCCATCATAGCTATAGTCTCATAATCCATCTTACACATATATGGTATCAATTCCTCATGGTATTCCTGTTTGCCTAAGGCGCAAAGCCCGCATCTATGATATATCACTGTATATTCGTTTTCATCTCTACCTAAAATGAGTTCTGTACTCCAATTAAACTCACTGTCAGAAGCTGCATTTGCGATCTTGTTTTTTTCTATTTTCTTTTTCTGCGTTTTTATATCAAAAGCCTTTTGTTTTTGGAAGTTTTTCTTTAACATAGGAGCTTCTATTGTAGCGCTGACCATTTCTCCAAACTGTTCTTGATTCATTTTTCCTTCCATCGTATCATATATGGACAACCACAGGATCCCGCTTGTAAGACACACTCTCAGAGGATTTTTTCTAAGGCTGCCTATATCTGGTGTCCGTTTGATCATATCCTTATAATTGTTTTTAGAAATCCTTTTTACATTCTTTATATCGATATTTTTCCAATATTGTTTTATAAATTGAAATATGGTAGGCGATAAGGCATACCACATTATCTTTTCGCATAACGAATTTTTCATGATCTCCCTTCCTTTCTAAATCTTTCAATATATAGTATTATAACAAATTTAGGTTAATTTTACCACTGCTATATTTACCGCCCACTGCGTTCTGTGTTTGTTCTAAATTTTAACAGTTCAGGCAAGCTGCGGATAATTTGCTGCAAGCGAATTATTCGCATGTTCCGCAAATAGAAAGTTACGCATGATACTGCCTGTGAAAGCAATGACAGCACTGAATAAGTACAAAAATTTACTTAAAAAATATATGGAATTTTCCGTCCTCGGTTACTTCGATTTTTTCAATGACGGTATACCATAATGCTCGCTTTGATTTATTGTCTAAAGTCTGATATATATTTTCAAAATCGGATGACAATAGGGTATTTAGATTACTAAAATCTTTTTCGCTATCATCTGCGGCGAGAGTTAGATTTTTCAATTCATTATTTAGCGATTCGTATTCTCGCTTATAGTCAGCAAGATTTATCAGGTCGTTCACATATAGTTCTCTTAGTTTTGACAATTTGCCCTCTATCGTCTGTTTGCTGGTAGCGGGCTTTTTCTTTAGTGGGCGACTTAGTTCGTAGTTCACTTTATACTCGGCGGCGTCCTTGGCAATATTTTCAAGTAAATATTTTTCAATTTTTATTTCGGTGATTGTTTTACTAAATTCACAAATTTTATCGGTATTATGGCGCATACAGCGATAATAGTGATATCGTCTGTTGGTGCTACCACATAACTTACCACCACAAATTGGGCAAATCAATAAACCGGAAAAGATATAAAAATAACATTTTTTTGTAGTGTAAGACCGAAAGGGTTGGGATTCCATAATAGCTTGTGCTTCACCAAAGAGTGTGCTATCAATAATCGGAGGACAATAATCAGGGTTATCTCGATATTCTCCGATATATCGCTTGTTTGATAACATCGTAGTGATTACGTCCCAAGTTACAGTTCGACCAGTTTCCTTGCTGATTTGAAAGGCAGTAGCCCGCTTGCTTCTAAGGGTTAAATATAAGTCGAACACTCTACGGACAATCGCTGCGCCTTCCTCATCAATAACCAACTTGTTATTCTCTATTTTATAGCCAATCGGTAAACGTCCGCTGATAATTTGACTTTCGGCTACTTTTCGGTCAAAGACAAACTTAATCCGCTCGCTTGTCCGGTCAGCTTCATCTTGTGCCACGGCAAGTCTTATATTGACATAAAGTCGCCCACCAGCGGTAGTTGTGTCATATTGCTCCATCGTTGCCCGCCATCCCACCTTGTGAGCGTCCAAGATCTCTTGGACCTTATAATAATCTGCTACGGAGCGAAACCAGCGGTCTAATTTGATAAAAAGTATAATATCAATCTTACCGGCTTCAACATCGGAAAGAAGCTTCATAAAAGCTTTTCGCTTCTTATACGTTTTTCTGGCACTAATTCCCTCGTCCGCATAAAGACCGACAACAGAATATTCATGTTTTTTGGCGTATTCCATTAGATGCGCTTTTTGTGCGTCCAAGGAGTATCCCTCTCGTACTTGTTCTTCGGTTGATACTCTGATATAAAGAGCGGCTCTGATAATATCCATAGAAATAGCCCCTTTCCAAAGTCCCGAAAGTATGCTACAATACAGACAGGAACTTATAAATCACTTGGGAGTGTATAGTTTCTAAGCCGTATTGGTGTTGGCGCACTGGTACGGCATTTTAGTTTTTAAGTTCTTTATTTTAGTTTCTATTTTAGTTTCTATCAGCGATTTTATTAAGTCGAGGGGGAATTATCGCAAATCAAGACCATTTCTTTACAATCTGGATTGTTCTTAATATCTTCTAACATCTGTAAATCCCATTCGTCTGGCTCGGTTTCTTTGATATTATCCCACGAGGGGACAAATTCAGTTGATATTATATGCCAAAGTTTATCTGCGGCATCATCACTCATTACAGTTATAGCGCCTATAATTCTTTCTTTTGTAATATTCATAAATCCTCCTATTTTTTGTATACATCACCACGACTATCTATTTTTACAACTTCTATCATAACATTGGAGTTATTGAGAAAGATAATCCTATAATCTCCAACCCTTAAACGATAGTAAGGAAGACCAGATAGTTTTTTGACATCACCTAATGGTAAATTTTCTATTGCTTTCGTTATTCGTAAGCGGGTTGCGGTATCATACTTATTCAGAAATTTAATCACTTGCTTGGAATATTCTATTTTCATATATCATCCTCGTCCCAAACATCCAGTGGCTCAAATTGAATGATTTTGCCGTTATATTCTACATGTGTACCATAGATTTCTTTTAGAATCTCAATTCCCTCACGCAAAAAGTCCTCAGTAACATTTAAGAACTCCGCCAGATCGTAAAAGTTATGAATATCTCCCTTGCTGGCAAGGATAATATCGTCAAGACTGATAAGTTCCCGCGTTGCCCATCTATGGGCTGCTCGTTCTTGTTTTCGATTAGCGATTTGGTTCTGGTCAAGGATATTTCCGACACCAGTTTTGTAATGTCCGAGTTCTTCTGCCAAGACACAACGTTTGTCATTGGTGGTCAAACGCTTTTCCAGAAAAATATAATTATCAATACATAAGCCCTTTAGGCCGCTAATTTTACTAAAATCCGTATCACGAATTTCGACTTCGTTTTCGTACTCAATCATTAAATCTTCTAATTTATCCATAATCACCCTATTTTTCTTTTTCTTTCTCTTGTTTGACAAAGTTGATAAATCGTTCGATTTCGTTTAGTTGTGATTCCGACCAATCATAATCCGAGTGGTGAGCAGCTACGACCATAAGTGGATCGTCTTTGGCTTTCGGTTCTGGTTTTTCTTCTTCCCAGCCCATTAGGTAGGCTGGGGTTACGAAAAGCGCTTTAGCCAACACTTCTAATTTGTCTAATGGTACATTTCCGATAGCACCTGTTTCATAACGTTGCAAAGTAGATTTACTCATATTCGTTTTTTCGGCTAAATCTTGGAACGAGTAACCGAGTTCCAATCGCCTATCACGTATTCTTTTTATAATAGCGTCCATGTCTGTTTTCATCATAATCACCTTCTCTCAATACCTTTATTATAATACTAATTTCTTAAATATGCAACAAAATTCGTCAGAAAAAAACAAAAAAGTTGCGTAAATGGGTTGACACATCTCGGAGGATATGATATTATCCAAATATCCCAAATACGCAACGAAAGGAGGAGGTAGAATTGAAATATGCAAAATTAAAGGGACTAATGGTCGAGAAAAATCTGACACAAGTAGCGGTAGCAGGAAAGATAGGGATAAGCCTATCAGCGCTTAATGCGAAAATGAGTGGGAAAAGAGAATTTACAATCGATGAAGCAATAAAAATTTGTGATGTACTGGGGATAGACGAACCCAGAGAATATTTTTTTGCCCAAACAATCCCAAATATGCAACGAACAAACTAAGAAAGGAGCGAATTATGAATAATTTATTAACGTTTGACAACCAACAAGTAGAAGTTTTGGAAGTAAGAGGAACGGTTTATTTTAACCCGTATCACATTGCAGACATTTTAGATATTAAAAATGTGAGAGATAGCGTATCGGCAATGAACGAGAAGCAGGTTATTAAACTTACTAATTCGGATGTCGGTAATAGCGACATCCGAAAATTAAACAATGCTGGAGAGCTTTTCCTAACGGAAAGCGGTGTCTACAAGCTAATCTTCAAGAGCCGTAAACCAAATGCGGAACGCTTTGCTAACTGGGTAACAGACGAAGTCTTGCCGTCCATCCGCAAACACGGGGCATATATGACGGATAACACCATCGAAGAAGCGATTGCCAATCCTGATTTTCTAATCCGGCTGGCGACAGAACTGAAAAACGAAAAAGCAGCCCGGAAAGAGCTGGAAGAAAAAGCAGATAAAGACAAGCCGAAAGTTTTGTTTGCTGATGCAGTCAGTGCAAGCCATACTTCCATTCTGATTGGCGATTTGGCAAAGCTCTTAAAGCAAAACGGTTATAACACCGGACAAAACCGGTTATTTGAAGAACTTAGAAAACGTGGATATCTGATAAAAGCCGGGTCAAGCCGGAATATGCCGACTCAAACGGCAATGGAGCGGGGATTGTTTGATGTAAAGGAAAGTACCGTTGTTAATCCCGATGGCAGCGTTAGGGTTACAAAGACGACGAAAGTAACCGGTAAAGGACAGCAATACTTTATTAACTTATTTTTAGCGAAAGAGAATTAAGAGAATTAAGAGGATTAAGAAGATTAAAAGGGGTGAGGAATGAAAACAAAAACACTTAGCCGGGAACGAATGTATGTCTTATTAAAGTATTACCGGGAAATGACCAAGGAAATACAATCTCTCTATCCATCAGAAGAAGAACTAATCGAAAAATATCGAAAGTTAGATGAAGTCTTTAAAGAAACAATGGATGCGGAGGCTAAATACCAAGCTGGCTTGTCAGAAAGGAGCTGAAAATGAACATTGAAAAACTGTTACGAAAGCTCTATGAGCTGGTCGCAGAAGCAAATAACTTAAATATAAAGATTATATCCATTACAAAAAAGGAGGCATAACGATGAGCAGAATAAACATTTTTCAAGAAACAGAAACCAACCCGTTTTATGACCCAAGCCGAAGCCGCAACGGCGGGGGATATCACCAACCGAAATATGGATTCCTATTCGGGGCGTGGTGTGGAACATTCCACGATACCTCATGCGGGGATTTTGGCACACGGTACACACTAACAATGACCAATACAGAAGAAGCGTACCATGCCGCTTGGGGAAGTATGTACGATGATTGGGAGTCCAATTTTCCCGAACAATTCCCCGAACCGAACTTTTATAAGGCGTTCGAAGAAATATTCGATGAAAAAATACCGACCGAAAGCGAGGTATGAAAATGAAAGAGCGTAAACGATCAGGCTGTTTGATACTACTGGTTATTCTGGCAGCACATATTGCACTCGGTATTGTAATTGGGCGACTTACCGCCCCGATTAAAATGGAAACGGTTACGGTCTATGAAACGGTACAAGTACCGGTCTATCAGGAACGAGAGTTACCGGAAGTCACCGAGCGTTATATGTACCCCATTCCATTATCCCATAACTTGCAAAATTATCTTTACGAGATATGTGCGGACGAGGGCTTACCAGTTAGCTTAATTTTAGCAATGATTGAAACCGAGAGCAGCTTTAATCCAGAAGTCATCAGCAAGACAAACGATTACGGACTAATGCAGCTTAATAAAATCAATCACGAATGGCTAAACGAACAGTATCGGGCAGCAGACATGCTAAATCCCTATCAGAACGTATTCTGTGGGGTAAAAATCATTAGCACGTTTGTAAAAAAATACGAAGATTATGGTAAGGCCTTGATGGCCTATAACATGGGCGATTACGGCGCTAAGAAAGCTTGGGAGAACGGAATTGCAAGCACTAAGTACAGCGAAAAAATAATTGCATTAATGAAAAAATATGAGGAGGTAGCGAATGAACAATAGGGAATTAGGCAACGCATTCGAAAGAGAACTTTGCGAAAAGTTAAGCGAAAGCGGCTTTTGGGTACATAATATGGCGCAAAATCAAGCCGGGCAGCCTGCGGATATCATTGCTGTTAGGAACAAAAGGGCATATCTGATTGACGCTAAGGTATGTTCGGACAATAGATTTCCTCTATCTCGGATTGAGGAAAACCAGAAATTGGCTATGTTACTTTGGCAAGAATGCGGGAATGGCACAGGCTGGTTTGCGTTTCTGATAGGGGGCGAGATTTTTATGATGACGTATGGAGATATCGAAGATTTACTGAAAAACCAATCAAAATCCACTCTTACCCTTTCCGACATTGTGGATAAGGGAATGTCGTTAGGGAAATGGGTGAAACCGATATGCCGATGAACACAGACTGGACTGGAAATGCGAAAAGCGCCTTTACTACCAACGGCGCAAGTGGTCATTCCGAGCGAGAACGAGAAAGTCATGACTTTTACGCGACCGACCCCAGAGCGTTGGAACTTTTACTGCAAAAAAAAAAAACATTTCGTAAAAACATCTGGGAGTGCGCCTGCGGAGAAGGGCATTTAAGCAAAGTCTTAAAGCAGCATGGCTATCGCGTATTTTCTACGGATTTGATTGCTCGTGGGTACGAGGACGCCGTGATTGATTTTCTCAAATGCGAGGGAAAATGGAACGGGGATATTATCACCAATCCTCCGTATAAGATGGCAAAAGAATTCGTATTAAAAGCGCTGAAGATGATCTCATTCGGCAATAGGGTATGCATGTTCCTAAAACTTACGTTCTTAGAAAGCTCCAGCCGAAAAGAACTCTTTGACCAATACCCGCCTCGATTTATCTATGTGTCACGTGGGAGAATCGAATGTGCTAAGAATGGTGAGTTTGGGAAAAGCGGACAATCCGCTGTTGCCTATGCTTGGTACATTTGGGAAAAAGGCTATCAAGGCGAGCCGATTGTGAGGTGGTTTAATTAATGGTTGTAGATATTTACAATACTTCAAATAAATATCAGTTAATTGTAGCCGATCCACCATGGAAACAGTCAAAAGGTGGAAAGAAAGCTGTTCGGGAGAATACCAGCGGTGTGCCGCTCGATTATCCGGTTTGTACCTTAGATGAAATAAAAGAACATCTAACCATAGCGGATAAGCTAACCAGTGAGAACGCTATTTTGTTCTTATGGACGATTGATAAATATCTGTTCGAAGCTGACCAAATAGCGAAAGAATTAGGATATAAGCTCCATGCACGGATGATATGGAATAAAGTTACGGGAATACCGGCAGCGTTTACGGTTCGGTATGGGCACGAATACCTACTTTATATGTATAAAGGAAAACTAATTCCGGTTGCTACGCAAGAACGCGGGAAAATTCATACTGTCTTTACTGAAAAAGTAGTACGACATAGTCAAAAACCGGAAGTGTCCTTTGACATTATCAATCGTCTATATCCAAATCTTACAAAAATAGAACTTTACGCCCGAAAAGAGCGAGAAGGATTTGATTGCTGGGGAAATGAAGTTAGTACTGCTGCGTGGCGCGATGCGATAGTAGGAGGTGATTGATTGAACATTCATGTGTCAAACACCTTAATCATAGAAAACCCAGACGAGGGAATAAAAACATGGTGTAAGAAAAATCTGGTACTTCCCAATCCCGACTACGCTAAAAAAGCACGAATGCACCTTTGGTTGGGGGCGACACCAAAGGTTTTATCCTTATACGAAATTCGGGGAGATACCCTTGTGCTGCCGTTTGGCGTGCTGGGTTCTTTGCCGGACGAGGTGAAAAAAGAAGCTGCTTTTATCAGCGATTTTAAGCCAATAGAAAGCGTTGATTATAAAGCAGACGTAGCGCTTTACGGCTATCAGGAAACAGCCGTAAAAGCCATGCTGGCCGCCAAATACGGGATATTACAGAGCGCTGCCGGTTCGGGAAAAACGCAAATGGGCATTGCCCTTGCGGCAAGGCTCGGCCGGAAAACCTTATGGCTTTGTCATACGCTCGACCTTGTTCGCCAAAGCAGGGAACGAGCGGAGCAATATGTTGACAAAAAACTGCTGGGCACGATCGCTGAGGGGAAAGTTACGATCGGAACGGGAATAACCTTTGCGACCGTGCAGACGATGGCCAAGTTAAATCTTGCGGATTATAAGGACGAATGGGACTGCGTGATTGTGGACGAATGCCACAGAGTGGCCGGGAGCCCCACCACGGTAACGCTTTACCAAAAAGTACTAAACAGCTTGTCCGCTCGGCATAAGTATGGTTTATCTGCCACGGTGCATAGAGCTGACGGCATGATTAAAGCAACGCACGCTTTACTCGGAGAAGTGGTTTATCAAGTGCCGGACGAGGCAGTGGCGGATAAGATCATGCAAGTTGGGATATGTCCGGTTGGGACAGGCACTAAAATCAGCCGGGAAGCGCTTAACACGGACGGCACGCTTAATTATACCAAGCTGATTTCCTATCTTTGCGCGAACGAGGAGCGAAACCAGTTGATTGCAGGGAGCGTTGAGCAAAAACCGTCCTTAATCTTATCTGACCGGTTAGAGCATTTGGAAACCTTGCGGTCATTGCTCCCAGCCGATATGCGAAAAGAAGCCGTGTTAATCAGCGGCAAAATGACCACGAAAAAGGGGAAAGCCGAGCGAGAAAAGGCCATTGAAGATATGCGGTCAGGTAAAAAGAAGTACCTATTTGCCACGTATGCACTGGCAAAAGAGGGGATGGATATTCCTTGCCTTGAACGGTTATATCTAACGACCCCACAAAAAGATTATGCAGTCATAACTCAAAGTATCGGACGAATTGCAAGAACTTTTGAGGGAAAAGAAAACCCTATTGCTTATGACTTCGTGGACAACATCGGCTATCTCGTAAAGAGCTACAAAAAGCGATGTACCACTTATCGGAAAAACCATTGTTACTTTGTTGGAGGTGAAGTATGAAACCAATCTTGGATGCTTGCTGTGGTAGCAAGATGTTTTGGTTTGATAAAAATAACCCGAACGTTACCTATTGCGACAATAGGGTGATACCAAAGCAAGAGTATTATAAAAATCGTTATATTGAAATAAATCCAGATGTAGTATGTGATGTCACATCGCTGCCTTTTAAAGACAGTTCATTTAAATTAGTAGTATTTGACCCGCCTCATTTAAAGCGGGTGGGAGAAACATCATGGATTGCTTTAAAGTACGGTAAATTATCAGACAACTGGCAGCAGATGATTCATGACGGTTTTAGGGAATGCATGCGAGTACTGGAAAACGAGGGTGTATTAATTTTCAAGTGGTCAGAGGTGCAAATACCGTTATCGGAAGTGTTAAAGGTGATTGACGATAAGCCACTGTTCGGTCATAGGAGTGGAAAACATAACAATACGCACTGGTTGTGTTTTATGAAGTTAGAAAGGTGAGTTATGAAAATTATTGCTTATGATGTGGAAGTGTTCGCTTACGACTGGCTTGTAGTTTTCAAAGACAAAGAAACAGGAGATTATACAGTAATTCACAATGACAGCGAAGCGCTAAGAATGGCAATTTCCGAAGAAAATATTCATATCGGATTTAATAGCAAGCATTATGACCAATACATCATCAAAGCGATTGCAGCTGACTTTGCGCCGAGTGAAATCAAACAAGTGAGTAATTATATCATCGAGGGTGGCCACGGTTGGGAATACCCTCCGTTACAGGGATTTTACTTCAATTTCCAGAACGTGGACATTAAAGATGATATGCAAATGGGGCTATCCCTAAAAGCAATCGAGGGTCATTTGGGATTACCAATAAAAGAAAGCAGCGTTGACTTTACGATTGACAGACCGTTGACCAATGAGGAATTGCGAGAAGTAATCCAATATTGTAAATACGATGTTGATAGCACGGAAGCGGTAATCAAGTTACGAAAAGATTACCTGAAAACCAAAGCAAATCTTGGGAAACGAGCAAAAATTCCAGTTGCTAAAGCAATGGGAATGACCAATGCAAAACTAACCGCCCAAATGCTGAGAGCAAAAAGAAAAGAGTGGAAAGACGGCAGGGAATATGTCTATCCTGAAAATCTCGATATCAGCGTGATTCCGACCGAGATTATTGCGTTTTTTAACCAGATTCGGGATATGACTGTTCCAGACGAGGACTTGTTCAAGCGATCATTTGAAATAACGCTGGGGGATATGCTTTGTAAATATGCGTGGGGTGGTGCGCACGGGAGTCAAACAGGGTACTACGAAGAAGCGTCCGGTACACGAGTCATTCAAAACCGTGACGTGGCGAGCCTTTATCCGACACTCATTGAAGAATATAAGTACCTCTCCCGAAATGTTGCTGACCCGAATCTTTACTACCAAATGAAAAAAGATAGGATAGCTGCTAAACATGCAGGTGATAAACAAACCGCAACTGATTTGAAACTGCCGCTAAACACGGTATCGGGCGCACAGGAAAATCAGTTTAATGACCTGTATGACCCATTACCCACTCGGTCATTACGAATATCCGGGCAACTGTTTTTAACGGCATTAGTCATGCGACTGCTAAAGGCGTGCAAAACCATCAAGCTATTAAACTTTAATACGGACGGTTTGATGTATTCGGTAGATAAGACAGAGCTATCGGTAGTAGACAACGTTTGCATCAAATGGGAAACGGAAATGCGGTTCGAACTGGAAACAGACGACATCGCAAGGGTTTGGATAAAGGATGTCAATAATCTGTTGCTGGTGAAAACAGACGGTGAAATAAAGACCGTGGGTGGATATTTGAACTACGGTATCTCGGTTAAAGGGGCGTGGTCAATTAATAATACCATGATTATCGTTAAAAAGGCTCTAATTGAGTATTTTGTAAACGGCATACCCGTAGAAGATACCATCAACGGCAGTGATAATATCTTTGACTTTCAGATTATCGCAAAAGCTGGAACAAAATACAAAGAAGCCTATCACGTGGTAGATGATAAACCAGTACTGGTACAAAAGGTAAATCGTGTCTATGCGAGCAAGGATGACCGGTACGGCAAACTTTTCAAAGTAAAGGCCGAAAATGACGCTACGGCAAAAATTGAGAGTTTACCGGAGCATTGCATTATCGACAATGACAACAATTTAAGCATAAGCGATGTAGATAAAACATTTTACATCGAGTTGGCTAAAAAACGTATCAATGATTTTTTGGGTATTAAACCCGAGAAGAAAACAAGGAGGAAAAAAGAAATGGCAGCGAGGAAAACAGCAGAAGCAGTAACCGAACCAAAGGATTTCAGCAAGAAGAACGTACATCAAAAACTGATTTGTGCGCGGGAAATGTTTCTCAATACTGATGTGCAAAAGACCGGTAAGAATATGCACTTATCATTCAAGTATTTTGAGCTGGATGATATTGTGCCGGCGGCTACAAGAATTTTTAATGAGGTGGGGTTGATTGGACTTGTCGGTTTTACTGACAATACGGCCACAATGACAGTGGTTAATACGGATAACCCAGAAGATGCCGTTCGCTTTGTATCGCCGTTTAATCAGATTCAGCCCATTGTTTCCAATGCTGGAAAAGCGGCCACAAACGAAATGCAGGCGCTCGGGAGTTCTATTACATACATGCGAAGATATCTCTACATGTTAGCACTGGATATTTGTGAAAGCGACAGCATTGATGCGAATCTGGGAAAACCGGCAACTACCCAAAGCGAAAGCAAAGCACCAGCATCGCCAGAAAAACGGGAGAAAATTAAAGAAGAATTGACTAAACCCGCCGATAACGCTACCCCATTGCAAATTAAGGGGCTGAAGGGGGTACTTAAAAAGCTGAAGGACGCTGACCCAAGTAAAGAAGAAATGATTGCCAAGATTGCGGTCGAAACTCAGGGCTTTACAGTCATTAGCAAGGCTGATTGTGAAAAGATGATTGAGAGAGTGACTGAAATGGTGGAAGCATTGGAAGAAAAGGAGGAAGAATAATGAAAGAAATCAAATGGCTTGAGGGAAATCACATTCAGATTGACCCTCCGAAGAAAACAAAGAAAATTACAGGCACAAGATTTGCAACAATTCTTGGACTAAACCCTTGGTCTACGGGATTTGAAATGTGGTGCGCCATCACAAAGACTTATGAAATACCGTTTGAGGACACCATTTACACCATTGCCGGTAAAGCGATTGAGCCGAAGCAAGCCGCCTATATGAAAAAGTCCTACGGGATAGACTTAATTTCCCCGGAGGACAGATATGGCAAGGATTATTTCAATAAGACTTGGGGTGATTTTTTCCCGGACAGCGACCATCTGGGCGGCATGTGGGATTACCTAGGGAAGGATGAGAACGGCAATGTTGATACTGTTCTTGAAATGAAAACCACCAAACGTGCCGAGGACTGGCAAGGTGAGATTCCCGAATATTACGCCCTGCAAGCGGCTCTCTATGCTTATCTTCTCGGCGTAGACAATGTAGTTATGGTCGCATCATTCCTTGATGAAAAGGACTATGAGAAGCCAGAGAAGTTCAAGCCGAGTATTAAAAACACCATTACAGTGGAGTTTAAATTATCCGAGAGATATCCCGACTTCGCTGAAAAAGTGGCACAAGTAGAAAAATGGTGGACAGACTATGTTGATACTGGAATCTCCCCAGCGTTTGACGAAAAGAAAGACGCAGAAATCCTAAAGGCTCTTAGGACAAACTCGGTGGATACTACATCTGAGGATATCCAATCCATGCTGGCAGAAGCCGAACAGCTAAAAACCGAGGTAGATGAGGTAGAAAAATCTATTAAAGAGAAAGCCGACCGGCTGGATGTTTTAAACAAAGCAATTAAAGAGCATGCGATCAGTCAATTTCGAGAAGGAGATAAAAAGGTTGAAATCAAAGGCGCAACATATCTGTTTTCCATCTCGAAAACAGAACCAAAGCTAAAGCAGGTATATGACGACAAAGCAATGAAAAAAGACGGTGTGTATGACAAGTATGTAACGCTGCAAACCGGGGAGTCTACTTACAGATTGACCGTAAACGCCGTTGAAAAATAAGAGATGTTATATAGAAACAAACTAAGTTTATTTTAAGGAGGATACTATGAACGAAAAGGTAATCACCATCAGCGAAGCCGATTATGAAGTTGCAAAAGACGCTGTAATTCAAGAGATGTTAGGAGATGAAAAACTGAAAGGCGACGCAAAATTCTTAATTCCTTTAATCGGAAGCGTATTTGCAGAAAAAATGAAAGCCCAATTATTCAATGATAAGGAGGGCAAATAACTATGAATAAGGGGTTGGCGCTTGTAATAAAAGAAACCGATTTTAAGGAAACGGATTCGAATGAAACTATGACGATTGGGGTAATTTTCCCAACAACGATTGAAGCGGAGGATAAATAATTATGAGAATACCTTTAACCGATGGATTTACTTTGGTTCCAGAAGGAGTGTATATTTTCCGAATTTACCAAGTAGAACAAGACGATGACTTTGGTGTAATCAAAGTCCACATGGTAAATGCAGATGGCTTAACCATTACCGAGCGGTTTTCGCTCAAACGCAACGACGAGGAATACAATGAAGGAGCACTGGCCGCTTTCTCTTACTTTGCAAAAACAGCGCTAAATGATTATAGTCTGGAGGATATCGATCCAGACGATTTGGTTGATTGCTATATTTGTGCAGAAGTTGTACACAATGAAGTGCCATCTCGAAAAGACCCAAGCAAAACAAATATCTTTGCCAATTTGAGTAATAAAACTCCGGCAGATGGCTTTGATACAGAACCGGTCGAAAAAGCATTAACTCTTGGAAAAGAAACCAAAACATCTACGCAGACTAAAAAAACCACAACGCCCAAAGGCTTAGACATAGACGCATTATTGGGATAACCCGATAGGGGCTGTCGGAACAGTCCCTATACCTTATTGATTGGAGGAATCAAAATGAACAACAAAGAACGTATGCGACAATTTGATTTAATGATGGATCATATCGTTAGTGTGCGAATGAGAGAGTGGTTAATAGATCGGGGGTTTTTCACAGCCCCTGCCAGTACCAAATATCACGGTGCGTACGAGGGTGGTTTGTTTGACCATTCTTGTCAGGTGGCGAAGTCACTAATGGAACTAACTGACAAGCTGGAACTGGACTGGAAAGTAGCAAGAAGCCCATTCCTTATCGGTATGTTCCATGATATTTGTAAGATCGACCAATATCGGCATCCCATTGTTGGGTACGAACATGAATTAGATACAGGATTGGAGCGACCTGTTTATGATACCGGTGCGTGGGAATACAATCCCGATACCTTTTTCAAAGGACATGGCGATAAGTCGGTGATACTACTTTCCCAGTTTTTCACATTAACAGAAGAAGAAATATTCTGTATTCGCTACCACATGGGAGCGTTTTCGGAAAAGGACGAGTGGAATCTTTATTCTAAGGCGGTAAACAAATATCCTAATGTTTTGTACACTCATACTGCGGATATGATTGCCTCGCAGGTATTAGGTATATAGGAGGTAGTAAAATGCTAAAAGTAGAAAACGTTGATGGTTGGGGATTCAAACACGCCATCCGAGGTATGAGAAATCCGATGAACAGTTGGGAAAAGTCGGACAGTAAAACCGAATACCCGAACCCCCAATACGGTCCTGATTCTGGAGTGTTTATGGTCGGAGAGAATGACCTTAATCTTATGAGAGAACTTTTTAAAGCCGGAACGGAACATCGTAAATATCTCCGGCAAATAATGGTATCAATGGACATTACCGCTCCGCTTTACTGGTGGAAACAATTTGACCGATATCAAATCGGTGTTACAACGAACAGTTGTAGTACAATGTACAAGATTATGGAGAAACCATTTGAAATAAACGATTTTTCGTTTGAAAAAACACAGGTATACAATGAATATCTTGTTATGATCCTTGGGACATTAAACCACCATCGGGATTGCTATATCAACTATGATAAGTACAAGGCGGAAAATACGTTGCGAGAGAGGATATCAAAACAAGACATATTCTATTCGTTAATTCAACTTCTTCCGTCATCGTACAATCAAAAACGAACTGTAACAATGAACTACGAGAATGTTTTTACAATCATTCGGCAAAGACAAGGACATAAACTTGATGAGTGGAGAGAACTTGTAAATACATTACTTCGATTACCTTATGTTAAAGAAATAGGAGGAATCTAATGTATAAACTAAAACATAACAATGGAACGGTCAATATTTTGATTAAAAGCGGAAAAGATTTTGTGCGAGGTACGGCGTCGTTAGAGTTTTCTCAAAACGTAATTGACAATGGTAATCTAATAGAATCAGATCGAGCAGATTATCCCATTTGCATAGATGGTGAATGGTATTTCGAGGGAGAAGAAATAAACGGAAAGGGGAAGTAACATGGCAAGAGCGCATTACACAGAATATGTCAATCATTGTATGAGATTTTATACAAGACATGCAAGACCCGCAGAGCAATCGGCGGACGCTTTGAATTGGCTATCTTGTGAAAAAGCTCTTGCGGCGTTCTCCCCGGAAGAACAAGACATATTAACTTTTGTCTATCGGGAAAAAGATACTATCCCAGACAACGTATTTGCTATCGCCAAAGAAAAAGGGATTAAGCAAAACCGAGTTTGGGGTATGATGATGGCATTGGAACTAAAAATCGCCAAGATACGAGGTCTGATATGAGATATGACAGTATTCCAGCCGAACTGAAAATGCTTAATCAGTGGGTATGCGTATCGGAAGATAGCAAGATTCCTATGAGAGCATGGGAACTGTCAGCAGCTTCGTCTACCGATCCGGATACATGGTCAAGTTATTCAGATGCTCTTACCTCGGTGCGAAAACACTATTATGACTACTTGGGGTTTGTCTTTTGTGATAATGGAATCGTAGGGATTGACATTGACGATGGATACGACGAGTACGGTCTGATCAACGAATTAGGGGCAGATATTATCGGGAAGTGCCAAAGCTATACCGAGAAATCCCGAAGTGGGAGAGGGTTTCACATCCTACTTCGGGGGAATCTCCCCTTTAAAGGTCGAAATAATCGAAATGGTGTAGAGATTTATAAGACATCGCGGTATTTTATTATGACGGGTGATGTTATCTTGTATGATACGATTATCGAAAATCAGGCTGCGATTGATTATGTTGTCGGAAAATACTTTATGAATATAAAAAATACCGTTAATAAACCGGTATTCGGTCGGGAGACCATATACTCACCTATCTGGGAAAACCCGGTAGATAATGGACGAATTAAATTGCGCCCTGTTTATCCCCCAATACAACAAGGCAGCCGGAATATTTGTTTAACTTCGCTTGCCGGTATGCTGCGTAGCGCTGGATATAGTAAACAATTTATTTACAAAGAATTAGTATACGCTAATAAAGAAGCATGCTTGCCGCCATTAGATACGAAAGAACTTAAAACGATATGTAGTAGCATAACGAAATACAAAAGATAGGAGACATAGAAAATGATAAAAGGATATAAAGTATTTAACCCGGATTGGACTTGTATAGATAAGCAATATACTTGTCCGGGGAAGTTTGAGGAAGATGCACCGTTGTGCCTATGTGAAACAGGGATGCATTTTTGCAAAAAAGCGAGTGACTGTTTTAACTATTATATTTTCGATCCAAGTAATCACGTAGCGGAAGTCATAGCCTATGGCGATGTGCTGGAAGACGGTGATAAATGCTGTACGGACAAGCTGGAAATCGTTAGGGAGATTCCGTGGGCAGAACTTCTTGAAATGGTAAATACAGGGCAATGTAACACCGGTATAAATAACAGCGGAGACGATAACAGCGGAAGTCGGAACAGCGGAAGTCGGAACAGTGGGAACGGGAACAGTGGACACGAGAACAGTGGAGATGGGAACAGTGGACACCAGAACAGTGGAGAAGGGAACAGTGGAAACAGGAACAGCGGACACCAGAACAGCGGACACCAGAATAGTGGATACCAGAACAGTGGAAACTGGAACAGCGGAAGTCGGAACAGTGGGAACGGGAACAGTGGACACGAGAACAGCGGAAACGGGAACAGTGGAGACTGGAATAAGTGCAATCATTCCACAGGTTGCTTTAATACCAAGGAGCAAACAATATATTTCTTCAATAAGCCTTCCGAATGGACGTACTTGGATTGGGTTCGCAGTAAAGCCAGACGAATTATGCTCACAATGCCAGCGACATTAAACTATGTCAGTTATAGAAAAATGACGGACGAAGAAAAGAAGGCGTATCCAAAAGCCAAAACAACGGGCGGATATTTGCAAAAAGTAGATACCGAGAAAGCCGCCAATGAGTGGTGGAAGAAGTTGGACATCGAGGATAAAGAAGAAATCAAAGCGCTCCCCAACTTTGATAGCGAGATTTTTAAGGAAATTACGGGGATTGACGTGGATGAAATTTCTTGATTTATTCGCTGGTATCGGCGGCAAGAGAAAGGAGAACAAATGAAACCAACTTATCCTAATTTGGAACTGATTGAATTTAAGGCGCAGCAGATTCTTAATCGCAAGGGGAAAGACAATTCGCCATTAGATTATTCTTTAATCCTGTTTCCGCAAGTCTGGGGTAGCACTTGTACTGGATTTGATATCACACCCGATGGTGAGCCGGTTTTTAGTGGTAGTGCCATGACAAAGGAGTATACAACGGTTGTTCAGGTATCGCCTATCAATGTATACTGTGTCTTTTTCGGAAATAAACCAGCGTATACTATCACCAACCCCAATAAGAACTTTCTAAATGATTTAAAGGAACAAAACATGTATCCTATGAGCCGTGCGAAAGAGAGATACGGTGACTAAACAAACGAGGGAATATTATGCAGGAATTATTTCAAATGCGGAATAACCGCGTCATTTTAGATGAAGATATGTCTGACAAAATGTTTCAAATTAAGCAGCAGCATCCCGAGTCAACCGACTCGGAATCATCCGGCTATGAATGGTCCGAAATAGGTATGGCGGCTTTATTTGGAGAGATTTATTCCAAAGAAGCCAGATATTGCCCGGAGCATAAAAGCTGGTATACCTATTTTGATGGGGCATGGCGTAAAGACGACGGGGCTATTTTAGTATCGGAAAAGTTAAAAGACTTTGTGCGGCTAATGATTCTATACTGCGGGGAAATCGAGAATGACGATTTACGAAAGGCCTATACGACTTTTATCAATAAACTGGGCGACCGGCGCATGCGAGATAGAATCCTGAAGGATGCGGCTGGGGAACTTCGTATTGCAGCTGACCAGTTCGACAATAATCCGTATCTAATCAATTGCCGAAACGGGACATATGATTTGCGTGATTTTACATTTCGGAAACATAATTGGGAGGATTTTCTCACCATGCAGACCGTGTTTAATCATACCGTTTCAAGGAAAGTAAAGTGCATGCGTTGGGAAAAATTCATTAGCGAGATTACAGAGGGAGATAACGATAAAGCTGATTTTTTACAAAGAGCCTTGGGTTATTCCCTCTTAGGAGTCAGTAATGAAGAATGTATGTTTATTCTTCACGGAAAAACAACTCGAAATGGAAAATCGACTTTACTTAATACCATTGAAACCATGCTTGGGGATTACGCTAAAGTCGCTCCGGTGGGGCTAATATGCCGAGAGGAACGGCGTGCAGGGACAGAGGCAGCGTCTCCTATTTTAGCGGGGCTAAAAGGGAAACGGTTTGTTACCATGTCTGAGAGCAACGCCTACGGTACGCTGGATGAAGAAAAAATCAAACAGTTTACCGGTGGTGAGAAAATCTCAGCAAGAGCATTATACCAATCAGCTATTACCTTTACGCCACAATTCACATTATGGCTATCCTGTAACGACCTACCGATTGTAACGGATAAATCCATTTTTGCATCTGAGCGGATTAAGGTGATTGAGTTTAACCGGCATTTTAAGTCGGAGGAACAAGATATTCACCTGAAAGATGAACTGATTAAGCCGGATAATTTAAAGGGAATCTTTATGTGGCTAATTCGGGGATATATTCACTATAAAGAGCGTGGATTAACGATGACGAGTCATTTAAGACAAGTGATTAAAAACTATGAACGAGACAATGACATTGTGCTGCAATTCTTAGAGCGGCGTTGCGAGAAAGGAGAGGGAAAAATGATAAAAGCAAAAGATTTATTCCAAGCTTACAAGATTTGGGCAAAATCCGAAGGGGAGTATATGATATCCGCAAAGAAGTTCAACGCTGAAATGGAGCGACACCCGGAGTGGTATAGCGAGAAAGCAGTAATTGATGGGTTAATTAACTATATGGGGTTACAGTTAAAGGAGGTAATGTAAATGATCCGATATCACAAAATTAAGAACATATTCAAAAGAGAGGAACGAGGGAATAACCGGCTATTACAGGGCTACTTTACCGATGAAACAGTGGAGTTTCTTAAAGATACCAAGTGGTTATGGAGTGAAAAGGTAGACGGCACTAACATTTCCGTTCATTGGGACGGTTATAACGTAAATCTTTACGGTAGGACCGAAAAATCGGAAATCCCGAAACCACTGATGGATCGATTATCGCACTTGTTTTTAAGTGAAGAAACCGAACAGATTTTAGAACAACTTTTTGGCGAGAAAGAAGCTGTTTTATTCGGCGAGGGATATGGTGGGAATATTCAAAAAGCCGGGAAAGATTATAGCGATGACTTTGATTTTATCCTGTTTGATGTATTTATACCGCAAGGGAATCTTTTCTTAGAAAGAGAGAATGTTTTCGAAATCGCTATCAAGTTGGGGATTGATGCTGTTCCGATTGTAGGGCGGGGCACATTAGCCGAGGCGGTTTCTTATGTTACATCAAAACCGAGCAGTCAGATAGGAAAAAAGCAGGCGATTATGGAGGGGATTGTTTGCAGGCCGGAGAAAGAACTGTTTAACAGGCTTGGAGAAAGAGTAATTGTAAAAATAAAAGAGCGAGATTTTTAAAGGAGGTAAACAAATGACAGCACGAGAACTTATCAAACAACTTTGTAAGGACTATTTGACAAGTCAGAAAGAAATCGCAGAAGCATTGGGGATAGACGAGGGAAATTTATCGAAAAGTTTAAAAGGGGATATGAAACTATCGACTTTTCTAAAGATTGTAGGAGAAATCGGAGCAAAAGTCGTGGTGCAAACCGGCAGCGATGACTATGTTTTAAGGGGGTAGCGTATTTTATGTCAAAGTGGGTAGGCTGCGAAGGTGCTAAAAAGTTAGGGAAAATTATAATCATAGGAGGTAGAACATAAATGACTGACGCAATAAAGAAAACCTTGTCTCAAATCTTATCCGCTTTCGGGTATAGTGGGATAAACAGTAATCTTGAACTAATACTCATTAGAGAAACAGGAAGCTATATTAACTTAAATGCGGTGTATTCTGAAACCGACTTAAAACGATTATGTTTGGTGTCGGTTTGTAGAGATTGCTATAAAACACAACGGTACAGATACCCTTCTATAAATAATGACTTCCACAAAAGGAACTTGGAAAAATTGAACAAAGCCCTCGGAACAAATTTCACCAAAGAGGATATGAAAATCATATATCAGCATTTTGGAAACTTTATCAATCAAGATTTAGCTACGGCTTTTGTAGTAAGTGGTTATAACATGGACATTTTTAAGGAGAAAGAAATGGAAGAAGTAAAGCGCCCACAACATTACCAGATAGCGGGAGTCGGGGATAGTCTCGCTATCCTTGTTAAAATCGTAGAGCATAACACGGATAACATCGAGGACGGTATTTTGCTATTTAACACCTTAAAATACCTATTTCGTTTTGGAAAGAAAAACGGCATGCAGGATTTACGAAAGGCACAAAATTATCTTGGCATGCTAATTGCGAAAGGAGAAGCAAATGGAACAGAATAACGAAGAAGTACGGATTTCCCCCAGAACCGGAAAGCCCATTGACGAAAAAACATCAGCAGCAGGGAAAAAATCAACAGCTATGAAACGAAAGCGAAAATCCAACAACCCGGATGCATGGAAAAGCTCACCTGTCATTGGTATGAATGGTTACAATCTGAAAGAGGGTGATAACACCAAATATCTGAACCTCAATATGGAGCTCTTTCATTTGCCGATGATTGACCTATATAATGCAGAAGAAGTCGAGCAACGACTTGCGGACTATTTTAAGATATTCGCAAAGTATGATACCAAACCAACGGTTACAGGGATGGCGTTAAGTTTGGGGATGGATAGAGGGACATTACGGAATATAGCGAAAGATTTACCTACGGGAGGATCTGGGTATAAGACCGCATTGCCCAAACGAGTCGCACTCTCAATTAAAAAAGCATACATTTTATTAGAAAATCTTTACGAAAACTATATGCAAAATGGCAAAATTAACCCAGTTGCTGGTATATTCTTAGGCAAGAATAACTATGGATACCAAGATAAGACAGAGTATGTAGTTACGCCAAATACGAAAGGTAGCGAGGAATACTCGGTAGATGACATTAGGAACAAATACCTAACAAGCGAAGAAAAAGAAGAGAAATAAAGGAAAGGCCTCCGACTTTTGGAGGCTTTTTCATTGATAAAAATTGCATATTTATTCATGGCGAATTATCAATCGACTTTCGAATTTGTCCTTTTAATTTGAGGAATAACTTTCGATTTAATTTTGATTTTCGATTTGTTTCTGGTTTTAATAAATAATTTACATAACTATCTTAACTTTACATCGCAATTAAGAGGGGAATTTCAATTTTATTACACAATTCCCTTTCGGCTTCGACTTCCGACTTTGGCTTTCGACTTTCCTTTCGACTTTGATTCCGACTTTAGCTTACGACTTTGGATTAGTGTCAGGGCAAGTCAACATGGGTGCTGATTTGATGTGAAAAGAAAGGCAAAAAGTCAAGAAAACATGGGAAAAATACTGCGAAAATGGCAGATTATCCAGTGTTAGCCCGCTAATTCCTTATAAATAGCGTATTTGAAGCGATAAGGTGTTTTAAAGCGCCTGACATCGATTTTAAGGCGGTTATATATCGTTCTGGATAGATAATACTAAAAAGCATTTTAAATCGATTTAACGAGATGTTAGGGGGCTTAAAAGAGGTTTTAAATTTAGAGAATGTTACTTGCGAATAAATCGGCTGCTAAAATGAGCAATAGGATAGCAAAATATACTTACACAAGTACAAGCATACAATGGTGCAAGTATACCGGTAAAAAAATAGTTGTCTTATACGACAATTATTTGGGGTCGGCGTTAACAAAAAGCAACATTTAACCCCAAAAACTTGTACTTTAATGCCAATTTTAGACATTTTTTGCAGGAAGTCCCCTATAGAGAGTCATTATAAGAGGAGTTTACGCACAAAACCTTAAAAATTGGCAGCAAAGTACAAGTTTTTCCCCAAAATATACTTACACAAGTACATAATAAATTGTAGTATGGGACAAGTTTCATTTAGCTACCCCATCGAGATGTACTTATGTAAGTATATCAATGCACTTACACAAGTATATATTACATCATTACACCAGTACATTTACACATAAGAAAAGCGCCATTGCTGGCGCAGATGGGTATAGATAAAAGCCTTTATTTAGTGGGTTTATGATAGGATAATCCAATGGGGGAGGGGACAAGGCATTGAAATATTGAGATAATATAAAGGACATCTATTATATTAACAAATAATTCACATTAATTCTCTGACAAATAGATAGGAAAATATAGATGCATTTATCTTTTTTATTTGTTTATGCAACGGAATAAATAATACTATAGTACTATTTATAGATATCAATTTTAGTTTCTGTATTGGCCGACATTATAGCGCAATATGTGATTAAATGGCTGGACAAAACGGAGAACTAAAGCAAAAAGGCAAGTGCTGCGGGCACTTGCCTTTTTGTTGTCATCGTGGAATGCACGACATTCTAATATCTGCTACAGTTACAATATACACTTTACCCGGCGGTTTGTCAAGTGGTTAGTTTATGATGTCATCTAACCAGTCCGCCGGGCGGTTAAGCCGTTCGATTCTTTCATTGATGGCGGTATTGATGAAAGCATTTAGGCTTTCTTTTTGTTGGTCAGCGATGGCTTTTAGTTCGTCCCTGCGGCCTTTTTTAACTGATAACGCTATACGGTCATAGGCTTTTGCGCTGTATTTGTTGTTTGCTTTTGTTCTGGCTGTTCCCATTTCAACATCCTCCTTGTTTCTATTATATAACAATACATCCAATTACACAATTGTATAAGTTGCACAATTATAACACAATTACACAATTGTATTTTGTTGCTTATTCGGGCTTGACGATACAATTGTACAATGGTATACTATATCCATACCAAGCAACAAACCAACAAAGGAGAAAAGAAAATGAAGTTTAAAACGTTTTACCAGTTTGGCGGTCAACGAATTTTAAATCGCAATTTAACGCATCAGCTATTTCTTCGAGGCTCTTACCATTTAGGTTATCCCGTGATAACTTAACAGATAATACTTTAGAATCCATGCTTAACGCTGTCGCTAAATCGGATATTTTCATATTTTTTTCAAGCAATATCATTTTTATATTTTTAGAAAAGCCCATATCGAATACCTCCCTTCTATGATAGCCAAATTATATATCATTATTATAAGGTTGTCAAACGGAATAAACAAATTATCAAAAATGATAAAAAAGATATTGACAATGATAATATCGAATGCTATAATAAGATTATCAAAAACGATAATAAACAAAAGGAGGAAAAGAAAATGAATTACATTAAATTCCAGCAAGATTTACTAAAACAAATTGTGAAAGAACCAAATAGCACAGCTTATTTTGAAACAGATAGCCAGTGTTTTATATCCCCAAATAGGTATTACATGATGGGGATTCCAAAAGAATTATTTTTCTTGAATAAAGAAAAAATATTATCTGGAAAGCGTTATAACTTCAATCGGCTTTTTAAAGCGCAGGACGAATCAAAACCCGCAATAGATACCCGCACAATAATAGAATATGGTAAGCGGAAGTTGCGGAAATTTTTAGTAAACGATAACGAGATACATATTGATACCGCTTTTCTTAAATATTTTGATATGGATAAAAGCCAGTTCAGGGGAATATCTGAAAAATCCCCGTTGTTCATACTGGAAAATAATTTATTGGTTGGTATAGTAATGCCTGTTTTCAAATGTATCGGTTGATCGTGATATTTGTAAGCGGTACGATAAGCAGGCGCTGGCCATTTGGAAGTCAACAGATGAATATGACATACAAAAAGAACAGCTATCGCAGCTAATCCATGAGTTTTTAACCGAAGCGCTCTATAAGTACAGTAAAACAGGGGCGTAAGCCCCCTCATACCAGAAAGGAGAAAAAAAATGAGCCAATATAATTACAGAGAAGTCGTCAAGAGTGATGTATTAGAGTATATCAGGAATGAGATTGATTTTGACGATTTTGAAGATTTGGAGGAGTTGGAAGAACATCTAAATGACGTATTGTTTACGAAAGATAGTGTTACAGGGAACGCCAGCGGGAGTTATACATTTAGCACATGGAGCGCTGAAGAAAACATTTGCCACAATTTGGATCTGTTGGGGGAAGCGCTGGAAGCGTTCGGCTGTTCCCCGGCGTATCTTATAGAAAACGGAGCGGAAGCGGCTGACGTAACTATCAGGTGTTATTTACTAGGCGAATGTATCGCGGAATCGTTAGATGAGATTAAAGACGAGTTTGAAGAAAGTAAGAGGGTAGCGCAATGAAGGGCGATTTTGAAAGATTATGCAATGAGTACCGAGAAAATAAGCGAATGATTGAGGAATTAGAAGCGATGAACGAGATAACAAAAGGGGAAATACTTGAAATAATGGGCGATAATGAAATAATGGTCGAGGGTGCAGCCAAGGCCAGTTATAAAACAATAAATTCAAACCGCTTTAACTCTTCTAAATTCAAGGTCGATTATCCGGAAATGTATGCAGAGTACAGCACGGAAACAAGTACAAAGCGGTTTCTTGTAAGTTAGTATTTGATTATGATATAATGTAAAATGTAAGGAGGTGAATGAAATGTTTGTTGCGTTTGTTGTAATCATGTTTATTGCTGTACTTTGTAAAGAGCTTTTGAGGTTAAATAAATAAAGATAAGCCGCCGGATAATGGGCGGCTATTCTTTTGCCCGGATTTAGCGGAGTAAGTCGGATTGGGTCGGACAGAATACCCCGGCGGGGGATAGTCGGCCTAATCTTGAGGGTCAGGAAGTGGGGGAAATATCCTCAAAAAATAAAAAGGCAATCAAGAGAACGCTTGACAAGAAAACATTCAATGATATAATTTGTAGCAAAAGGAAATAAAACAACTAAATCAATCAATGGTGCGTTATCGCAAGGGAATTGTCCCAAACGATGGCGCATTTTTTATTTTACGGAGGGGTTATGGAAAAGCTGCTTAAAAAAATTTTCGAAAAATTGAAAAAGGCTGCGGATATATTGGTGTATGAAGACTTATATTATATGATTTTAGAAGCCATGAAAACAGACACCGCACTGGGAGTGGCATATGCTAAACGGCTGTCGGGGAAGATTGAAAGCCAAATTGTAACCGCTCGGGAGGGGGATGTCCCAGCTTTATTTGCTTTGCATAAAAAAGTTTTACTTGCGGCTGCGCCTTATCATTTTGAGAGTTATCTTTTATATGCCGAGTGGGAACGGGACGATGACAAGAAGTTTTATGCGCCAAGGAGAAAAGCATTAAAGCCGGTAGTAGAAGAACTGCAAAATCTGGCAGGGGATAAGCTGGATTTACTGGCAATATCTCTCCCTCCCGGAATTGGAAAGTTGGTGAGTGACGATACGCCTGTTTTCACCAGAGACGGCTGGAAAACACACGGTGAATTAACAACGGATGATTTTGTTGTAGGGTTAGACGGAAAATATAAAAAAGTAGAACATATTTTCCCGAAAAATTATGCAGATTATCTGGTGGAATTCACAAACGGCGAAAAAATAAAATGTCACAGCAATCACGAATGGTATGTGTTTAACCGACATCGGCAACAGTATGAAATAGTGGCAACCGCTGACATATTGCGGCAAGGTATTGAAACGGGTATCCCGAATACAAGAGGACATAGGTATCATTTTCTTTTGCCGCATAAAGAAATGTTAGAGGGGACAAGGAAAGACCTACCAGTAGAACCGTATGTTTTAGGGGCATGGTTGGGAGATGGAACTACCAGTAAGGGAGCCTTAACCATTTGTAATACGGATGTTGAAATAGTGTCCGAGATACTGAGAATAGGCGGTTATAGCATCCGAAAAGTATATGAGCGAGTTGGCTGCAAAAGATACGAATTAAAAGGACTACGAGAAGATTTACAAAAGCTGGGAATGTGTCAGAGTAGAAATGCTGTCGCCAAATATGTACCGATAGAATATCTTAGTGCAAGCGTAGAGCAACGGTTAGAGTTACTGGCGGGTTTAATAGACACAGACGGAAGCCGAAAAGGCAAATCACAGTATGTGGTGTCTACGATAAATGAAAATATCAAAGATGGTGTACTACAACTAATTCATTCGTTCGGATGGAGAGCAAGTGTGAGTGTTAAGCCGCCGGTGACAAGCAGTAGCGGGGTTATAGGGAAACACGATATTTATATTATCCGATTCACGCCCGCTTGTACGATACCGTGCAGAGTAGACAGAAAGAAGATCACTCAGATAGGGCAGAGAAAAAAAGTCGGGATAAAGAGTATACGAAAAATTCAACCAACACAAGGGAACTGCATTCAAGTCAAGGGCGGGATATATTGTGTAGGAAAAACAATGATCCCTACCTGTAACAGCACACTTGCTATCTTTTATCTAACGTGGCTGGCTGGCAGAGAACCGAACAAACCGATACTGACTGGCTCGCACTCAAACTCCTTTGTGCGGGGAGTATACGATGAGTGCCTTCGGATATTAGACCCAGCAGGGGAATATTTATGGCACGATGTATTTCCGGGATTATCCGTATCCAGTACCAATGCCAAGGACTGCCGGATTGACATTGACAAGCGCCAGAGATTTGAAACACTGGAGTTTACCTCAATCGGAACGGGAAATGCTGGTCTTTACCGGGCAGCGACACTGCTATATTGCGATGACCTTGTTAGCGGAATTGAGGTAGCATTATCCAAAGAGCGACTGGATAAGTTATGGGACATCTATGTAACGGACCTGCGGCAGAGAAAAATAGGGAGCATGTGTAAGGAACTACATATTGCCACAAGATGGTCGGTACACGATGTCATTGGCCGGTTAGAGCAAGAGTACGAAGGGAACGAGCGGGCGAAGTTTATAAAAGTACCCGCACTTAATGAAAAGGACGAATCCAATTTCTTTTATCCTTACGATGTTGGCTTTACAACGAAGTTTTATCACGAGCAGCGGGAAATCATGGATGACGCATCTTGGCGGGCGCTTTATATGAATGAGCCGATTGAGCGGGAAGGGCTTCTTTATCATGCCGATGAACTGCGGCGATACTTTGAACTGCCTACGGGCGCTCCGGACGCTATTATCGGGATTTGCGACACCAAAGACAGGGGAACGGACTATGCTTTCTTGCCAGTGGCGTATGTGTATGGGACGGATTATTATATCGCCGATTGCATTTGCGATAATGGTCTGCCGGATGTGGTAGATGCAAGATTAGTTGATATTTTACTGCGGCAGAAAGTCCAAATGTGCCGGTTTGAAAGCAATTCGGCGGGAGGGCGGATTGCTGAGAAAATCCAAAACGAAGTGAAACATAGGGGCGGAGTTACGCATATCACCACGAAGTTTACCACGGCAAACAAAGAAACAAAGATAATCGTAAACAGTGCGTTTGTCAAGGAGCATTGCTTGTTTAAAGATACCAGTACCTATCAGCGCAACAGCGATTACGGAAAAATGATGAATATGCTATGCTCTTACACGGTGGCTGGTAAGAATAAACACGATGACGTACCGGACGGTATGGCGATGTTGGCTGATTTTGTTCAAAATCTATCGGGCAGCAAAGTGGAAGTTTTCAAAAGACCGTGGTAAATAGAATAAATTGCGCCGAAAATATTGACAAATATTGTGAATAATGTTATGATTTCAACAGAATAAAAATTAAAGGATGAAATGGCGCATGATTGCGAGAGGAAATAACCTCAAACAATCATGCGCCTTTTTATTGCGCTGAAAGGAGGTTACTGGTGGGGCACACGATTGATAAGACAAAAACACCATACGAAACAAGGCAAATGAATGGTCGCCGGGTTATTCTGTCGAGCGCACGAGTGGTTACAAAAGACAATGTGCTGGATGTGTTGCAAAAAGCACAAGTTACTCACGACCAGAACCGAAGTGAGATTGACTATCTCTGGCGATATTACCGAGGAGATCAGCCCATCCGGTATCGAACAAAAGAAATTCGGCCTGAAATCTGTAACCGGGTTGTCGAAAACAGAGCAAATGAGATTGTGTCGTTTAAAGTGGGCTATCTTTGCGGCGAACCGATTCAGTATGTCAGCCGGGGCAGCCGGGAAAGCGCAGTAGAACAAATTAACCAGCTCAATGAAATGATGTTTTCCGAGGATAAAGTTTCCCAAGACCAAGAACTGGTCGAGTGGCAGATGGTTTGCGGTACGGCTTATCGGTTGGTGCTGCCGGATACCGAGAGTGAGGAAGAAGATGATGCGCCGTTTGAGATTTATACCCTTGACCCTCGGGATACTTATGTAGTGTATTCTGCGGATATCGGGAACAAGCCGCTGATGGCCGTCAAGTACAGCAAAGACGAAAACGAGAGGGTTTGCTATTCTATCTATACGGAAAACTTATATTTTCTGATTGAAGACGGAATCATCAAGGAGACAAAAGCACATTCGTTGCATACGATTCCCATTTTTGAATATCCAGCAAATAACGCCAGACTTGGATCATTTGAAATTGTGCTGCCACTTCTGGATGCCATCAACATGCTGGGTAGTAACCGCTTAGACGGCGTGGAGCAGTTTATTCAGTCATTTATCAAGTTTATTAATTGTGATATCACGAAAGACGAGTTTCGGGAGTTTTTAGAACTTGGTGCAATTAAAGTCAAGTCCTTAGACGGTCAAAGGGCGGATGTGGATATTGTTACAACGGAGTTAAACCAAGACCAGACACAAACGCTGAAAGATGATTTATATAGTTCCGTCTTAACGATATGCGGCATGCCAAATCGAAACGGCGGGTCATCGACCAGCGATACCGGAACGGCGGTGCTGCTGCGGGATGGGTGGTCTCTTGCCGAAGCAAGAGCAAAGGATTCCGAGCATGTTTTTAAAAAGTCTGAGAAGAAAATGCTAAAACTCATTCTTAGGATTTGCAGGGATTTAGCGGGTTTTGATTTACGGCTAAAAGATATCGACATGAAATTTACAAGGCGCAATTATGAAGCGATTCAAAGTAAGTCGCAGGTTTTGATATCCATGTTACAGCAGCCAAGGATTCATCCGCGTCTGGCGTTCCTGCATTCGGGATTATTTACTGACGCAGAATCGGCATACGCTATGAGTAAGGAATATTACGAGGACCAAATGAAAAACGGCGAGGGAACGCCGGGAAATAACACAACGGTCAGACAAGACCTTAAAACAGAACCGAACGTGGAGTGAACCACAGCAAACGCAAGGAGGAACTATGGATTTAAAGAAAATGTTAGGTGAAGCATACAAGGACGGTATGACATTTGAGGAAATTGAAGAAGCGTTGCGCAAAATTGAGCTGCCGGAAGATAAATCAGCCGAAATCGAACGATTAAAAGCGGCGATTTCTAAGAGCAACAGCGAGGCAGCGGATTACAAGCGAAAGCTCCGGGAAAAACTGTCTGACGATGAGAAAAAAGCACAGGAGGAAAAAGAAAAACGAGATGAATTAGAGGAAAAGTATAACAAACTTCTTCATGAAACTGCGGCCGCCAAGCACAAAGCCAAATTACTGGCACTGGGTTATGAAGAAGCACTGGCCGAGGATACGGCAGCTGCACTGGTAGCAGGGGAAACGGAAAAGCTATTTGTCAATCAATTAAAGCACCAGCAAAATCTGGAAAAGAAAATCAAAGCAGAAGCGTTAAAGCAAACGCCGCCGCCGGTTGGTGGGACAGGAGACAATGCCATGACACTTGAAAAACTAAAGGGGATGTCCGTAGAACAAAGATATGAGTTTTCAATTAAAAACCCAGAAGAATACAAAGCACTTTATGCAGGAGGTAATGAATAATGGGACACAAGATTTATGATAATTTCTATCTTTCTAACGAGGTGGAAGATCAGTTTAAATCACATTTGAATTTGCAGCAGTTTTGCACGGTAGATAACTCCCTTGCCGGGACAGCCGGTATGCTTCGAAGAATCAATGTATATGCCGCAACCAGCGGGACGGAAAAGCTACAAATGGGGGAAGGCAATACCAAATCCATTGAGGTTTCTCATCGGACAAGGGAGTACCGAATCGGATTAGCCCAGAACCGCTTTTCGTACTATGATGAGGAAGAAATGACCGATCCTATGTTAGTACCGGTCGGTACAAAGCAAATGGGTACGGATATGTTTAATACGGTCAATGATGATATCTACGGCGAGTTTAAGAAAGCGCCGCGAGTTGTCGTAGTACCGTCTATGGGCTTTGATGGTTTTGTAGATGCCGTTTCCGCACTTGATATCGAAAGCACAGACAATAATCCGGGAGTTATTGCGCCGATGACATTTGCGTTTGTCAACGGGCTTGATGTGGCCGAGTTAAGAAAAGCACTAAAAGAAGACCTTAAATATGTGGAATCGTTTGTTAGAACTGGTTATATTGGCACAGTCGGCGGCGTCAATATTTACACCAAAAAAGATGCCTTGAAAGGAACGATCGTGGTTGCTACCAAAAAGGCCGTAACCATGTTTCATAAAAAAGGCACAGAGATTGAGCAGGAACGGGATAAAAATATTCGTAAGAATACCATCTATTCCCGGAAGTATTACATCGTTGCCCTAACGAATGAAACCAAGGTCGTTAGAATCCTCAAGGGGAAAATGAAGCCGACAGAAGATACCAGCGTAGTTCCGACCAAGGTTTACTATGCTAAACTTGACATAGGCTATATTGTCGCAGTGCCGAAGACCAATCCGAAAACAGAGGGTTTCTTTGAGATGGAGTAACAGAAAAAGGAGGTGGATAGCATGACAGAAAGTGAGAAATTAATCTTTTTGCGTACGATGGTTGGTGGCTCTGACACGGATGATGTGCTATCCACCTATTTAAAACTGGCTGGAACGAAGATTATAATGCGTGCGTTCCCGTATGATGACACAGCGCATGATGTCCCCAGTAAATACGCACTGCTACAGTGTGAAATAGCAGCCTACTTACTCAATAAGCGAGGGGCGGAAGGGGAAACGCAGCATAGTGAGAATGGGATATCTCGCATTTATGAAAATGCCGATATTCCGGCTTCTATGTTACGACCGGTTATACCACATTGCGGGGTGATGAAATGAAAGCGCTAAACCGGAATAAAGTTCCGTTCTTTTACGCACTGTACCAAGGTAAGACAGCGATTATTGACGAATATGGCAATGAAACCGGGGAATACGAAGTTACTCATTCCGATCCCGTCCCCTTTTTTGCGAATATATCCGCTGCTAAAGGCGAAACACAAACGCGGCAATTCGGAGAAAGCGAGGATTATGACAAGGTAATTGTAATGGATCATACCGCCCCGCCGATGGATGAGTATTCTGTCCTTTGGATTGATACGCTGCCGGATTTTGACAGCGAGGGAAAAACGAATACGCCCTATGATTACATCGTCAAAAAGGTAGCAAAAAGTCTAAATAGTGTTTCGATTGCGGTTAGTAAAGTCAAGGTTACACGGAGGGGATGACATGAGAAAGAAAGGAATACCTTGTGCTTTGTCAGCGGTAGGGATAAATCGTGCGCTGCGAGAGATGGACAAATATAAGCGAGAAATAGCAGAAAAAGCCGAGTTGCTGAAAATCAAGGTAGCCGAGTTTATTGCGAAAGAAGCCCAAGATAGTTTTAACCGCGCTATTTTAGAGGACGTTATCGGCGGGGATATCAAATACGCCCATGTGGATGTTACCGTTACGCAGTCAGGTTCTACGTTTCTTGTGATAGCGACCGGTGAGGATGCAATCTGGGTTGAGTTTGGGGCAGGCGTTACCTATAATGGCTTACCCGGCGCTTCTCCTCATCCGAAAGGCGTCGAGCTTGGTTTTACAATTGGCGGGTATGGCAAAGGATTTGGCGCAAAAGAAATGTGGGGATTTTGGGAAAATGGTGAAATTAAGATGACACTGGGGACACCGGCGGCTATGCCGCTATATGGAGCAGTACAGGCGGCGTGCCGGGAGATTGAAAAAATCGCCAAGGAGGTGTTTGGATGATTGACATCGAAAGCGAGATTTTTGATATTGTTTCCAAGAAACTCAAGGAAAAATATAACCCCATTTATGTCACTGGTGAAATTGTAAAATCACCACCCTCGTTTCCATGTGTTTCCATCGTAGAAAGGGACAATCAGGTTTATCGACATACCAGAACGTCCAGTGCAACGGAAAATCACGCAGAGCTTATGTATGAGGTGAATGTTTATTCGAACTTAGTGAAGCGAAAAAAGGCGGAAACCAAGGGGATTTTAGCGATTGTCGATAAGGAATTTGCGAAGTTGGGTTTTACCCGCATTATGACAAGCCCTATCTCAAATGGGGAGGAGGCCACCATATACCGCATGATAGCGAGATATCGAGCGGTAGTATCAAATGAAAAAGTCATTTACAGGAGGTAAACTATGGCGATTAGTACCTATAAAGTTTTTTTAATGCACAAAGCAGCAACGGACTGGCAAAAACTGATTGATATCAAAGATTTTCCAGACCTTGGTGGTACACCGGAAATGCTGGAAACAACGACGCTCTCCGACAAGATGCAGACGTATATTCCGGGGATTCAAAGTTTGGATGCGCTGGAGTTTCAGACAAACTACACGCTGGATGGTTACAAGGCTTTGAAAGCGCTGGACGGGAAAGAGGAAGAGTATGCGGTTTGGTTTGGCGGAACGGAGGCGGGAGAAAACGTTAATCCGACTGGAGTACAGGGCAAGTTTAAGTTTAAAGGGCAGTTGTCGGTATTTGCGGCAGGCGGCGGCGTGAATGAAGTGGTAAATATGACCGTTACCATTGCACCGTCGACACCGATTACGCAAGAAGCATAAGGAGGTAAGAGATGGCAAAGCAGTTACGAATTAGTTACAAAGGAAAAGAATACACGCTGGAGTTTACAAGAAAGACAGTATCAGAAATGGAGCGAAACGGCTTTATTGCAGGAGATATCGACCAGAAACCGGCTTCTACTATCCCGGTGTTTTTTGCTGGAGCGTTCTTAGCGCATCACCGGTATGAGCGAAAAGAAGTCATTGGTGAAATTTTCGAGAAGATGACGAACCGGAAGGAATTAATCAGCGCTTTGGCAGAGATGTACAATGAGCCGATTATGGCGTTAGTAGACGAACCGGAAGAATCTGAGGGAAACGCAAGCTGGACGACAATCTAACGAGCGGACTGTCGTCCGATGAAAACGAAGAAAAGGGGAGCGGAGCGAACCCGCCCGCATCCCCTTTGTCATATACCGATTTATTTAATAAGAGCTTTCCCTATTATTTGGCTATCGGGATGACGTACGACCAATACTGGAATGAGGATTGTACCTTGGTCAAGTATTACCGGAGAGCGGACGAGATTCGGCAGGAAAGGAAAAACCAAGACGCATGGCTGCAAGGAATGTATATTTATGACGCCATGCTTAGGGTATCGCCGATTCTTAGAGCCTTTGCGGAAAAGGGCACAAAACCTGAGCCGTATTTAAGCGAAGCGTATCCGATTAGCCAGAAAGCCGCAAAAGAGCAAAATAAAAAGAAAGAACGAAACAACAACGAAAAAGCGCTGCGCTATATGCAGGCGTTTATGGCAGCTAATAACAAACGATTTGAGAAAAAGGAGGAAACAGCGTGTCAGTAACGATAGAATCTCTCGAAGTGCAAATTCAGTCTAATTCCGCATCAGCAACAGATGGAATCGAAGCGCTGATGTCCTCTTTATTGAAGTTAAAAGAAGCCGTAAAAGGCGGGTTAGGCCTAACTGGCGCAGTTAATCAGCTTCGCAAGATGGATATGGCGCTTAAAGAAACGGATAGCGCATCCTTTTCCAAGATTGACAGGCTGGCGGAAAGCCTTAGTAAATTAGCAAGCCTTGGAAAAGTAACGATATCCTCATCTATCGCTACGCAACTACAAAACATCGGTGCGGCAACGACTGCTCTGACAGCGGTAGATTTTTCTAATATCGAAAAGATAGGCACTGCGCTTACTCCATTAACCGGCATGGGAAAAGCTGCTGGGTTAAAGTCGGTGATTACGCAGTTAGAGCGACTCCCTAATCTGGCAAAAACGATGAGTGGCATCCATTGGGATAAGTTCACCAGCCAGCTAAATAAGTTGTCAGCTTCGCTTCGACCGTTATCTATGCAGTTAAATACGGTAGCCGCAGCGTTTGGTAAACTTCCGGCCAATATTACCAAAACGGTCAAGGCAACGAATACCCTCTCTGGGGCAAATAGCCGGGCAGCCGGGAGCTATTTCAATCTATGGGCGAAGATTTCACTTGCGAAAAGTGCCGTGCAGGGGATTGCAAGTCAAATTGCGGCGTGGATTACCGAATCGAATAAATACGTCGAAGATTTGAACTTATTTACGGCTTCGATGGGTGGGTATGCCTTAGAAGCGAAGCGATACGCCGAGCAAGTCGGGGAACTTATGGGGATTGACCCAGCAGAGTTTATGCGAAACCAAGGCGTATTTATGACGATTACCGAGGGCTTTGGGGTAGTCAGTGACCGGGCAGCGATTATGTCTGAGAACTTAACACAGCTGGGTTATGATTTATCTTCCTTTTTTAATATTTCGTTCGCAGACTCTATGCAAAAATTAACTTCCGGTATTTCTGGCGAGTTAGAACCACTTCGGCGGCTGGGTTATGACTTATCTCAAGCTAAGCTAAAAGCGGTAGCCTTATCGCTGGGGATTACCAAAAGTTTTAACGCGATGACACAAGCGGAAAAAGCCCAGCTTCGTTATTATACCATTATGACGCAAGTAACGGTTGCGCAGGGCGATATGGCACGTACGTTAAACGCTCCAGCAAACCAGCTTCGAATCTTTAGTGCGCAGCTTACACAAGCAAAGCGGGCACTTGGTAATATTTTTGTTCCGGCGCTGATAAAGGCATTACCCTATGCGATTGCGTTTGCCAAAGTGATTCGGTTGGTAGCTGAGCAAGTCGCAAATCTTTTTGGGTTTCAACTGCCTAAAATTGATTATAGCGGTTTAAAGTCCGGCCGTAAGGCAGTAGAGAGTATGACAGATGGTATGGACGATGCTGCGAAAAAGGCGAAACAGCTAAAGAATGCTATCTTGGGGATTGATGAGCTGAATATCCTCTCCAAAGAAAATGAAAATCCGGCCAGCGGGATTGCGGATAACCTTGGCGGTAATTTTGATTTCAAACTGCCAGAGTATAACTTCTTAGAAGGTGCGGTTGCGACACAGGTAGACGAGATTGTTAAAAAGTTTAAAGAATGGCTGGGAATTACCGAGGATATCAAAACATGGTCGGACTTTTTTCATACCAAGTTAGGAAATATTCTGAAACTGGCATGGGAAATCGGGAAAGGCTTTTTAGCTTGGCAGTTTGCTAAGGGATTTTTGGACGGACTGGCGTGGATTCGGCAGTTAAAGAAATTAAAATTAACCGAACCGGTACTGATATCCGTTTCTCTGGTGGTGGCATGGACAGCGGCAAACATAGAATGGGATGCGCTAAAAGATATCATCGTCAAAGGAGTAAATGGCTTAAATGTAGGAGAAGCCGTGGGGAGTTCGATTGCGTTTTCGCTTGCGGGTGCGCTTGCCGGGAAAACGGCGGCACCGTTATTAGCGAAAGCCGGAATTACAGCAGCAGCGATTGAGGGCGGTTTAGGCGCATCCCTTGCCGGAGCTTTATTTACCGGCGGGATTGCGGCGGTTGTGGCGGGACTTCCAATATTTGTTACCGGGATTTACAGTTCGATCAAAGAGGGAATTAACTGGCTGAGTGCGTTTTTAACCGAGTTTGGCGCAACACTCACTGGAGTCGGAGCGGGTGCGATTGGCGCAGCACTGGGCGCATGGGGTGGCCCGATTGGAATTGCGGTTGGAGCACTGGTCGGCGTTGTCGTTGGCGCAATAACGAATCTGGGAATTCTCATCTATCAGAATTGGGATGCGATATGCGACTGGATCGGGAAAGTCGTTACTGCGGTCGGGATGTTCTTTTTAAAAACGCTCCCTGATTTCATTCATGATTTTATAAAGTTTTTCCAAATACTTCCGTCTAAGATTCGGGAAGGTTGGGAGGCTGCGATTAAGCCGATTCGGGATTTTGACTGGCAACAATTAGGATATGATATTTCCTACGGTGTGGTTTCCTTTGTTAAAAACATCTGCCAGACGATAAAAGAGTTTTTTACAAAAACACTTCCGAATGTCTGGGAAACGGTGAAAGCGGCATTTGGTAATTTCTTCGGGCGAGATATGCCGTCTTTTTTCTTAGAAACGATCCCGTCCTTTTTCCGAACAGTCTTGGATTCGTTTGTAACGTTCTTTACTAAGACAATTCCAGATGCGATTTGTGATATTGGGAAATGGTTTGTCGAAGTAGGACGCTCGATGATAGACGGCATTATCGAAGGACTAAATGCTGGGGTCGGCGCAGTAATGAATTTTGCGGACGGTTTAGTCGGCGGTTTTAAAGATGCGCTGGGGATTCATTCTCCGTCGAGGGTTTTTCGGGACGAGGTTGGCCGGTTTATGGGGGAGGGATTAATGGAAGGCGTGAAATCACCCTTAGCAGACATTAACCGGTGGGCACTTGATAACGTGGTCGCTCCCATTCAAAAGACGGTGTCCGATAACCCTATAAAGCAGGGAATTATCCTTGGTAAATCTGGTTGGGAGACGGTGGAGAAATGGATAGGGTCACTTCCGGCACTTCCGCAGAAGGTTCGATTAGTCAAGTCCGGCTGGGAAACGGTAAGGAGCTGGATTGGGAATATTCCAACACTTGATCAGGCGATTTCTTTGGCAAAACAAAGTTGGTCGACTGTAAAAAACTGGATTGGTTTTATTCCGGTTTTGTCGCAAAGCATTTCTCTATTAAAAAAGGGTTGGACAACGGTTAAAAACTGGATTGGGGTTATCCCGGTTCTCCCGCAAGGTATTTGCCTGATAAAGTCTGGCTGGGACAGTATCAGAAGCTGGATTGGGGATCATATAGTACCAGCCGGGATTTCGTTATATCGTGATGGTTGGAGCTCAATTGGTGATTTTGTCGGCACTCGGGTATCGGTTGGGGTTTCTCTGTTTAAGGACGGTTGGAATTCGATAGATGACTTTGTTGGTAAACCATCGGCAAAACCCAGTACCAAGCGTAGCTCCAAGCGGTTTGCCGAGGGTGGTTACATCAGCGGAAATGGAAAAAGCGGTTTTTGGAAATCCATTCCTAAATTTGCAAACGGCACGGCAAACGCCGGAATGCACGGCTCTCTTTTTTTAGCTGGAGAAGCCGGGGCAGAAATGGTCGGGCATATCGGCGGGCAAACCGAGGTCTTAAATCAGTCACAAATTAAACTGGCAATGCGTAGCGCTGTTATCTCTGGTATGGCACAGTTTACTGGATATTGGCGGGCGATTCATAGTCAGATTACCGCTGGCTCAAATGCGATTATCCGTTCGGTTATGGTAAATACCGAGGTGTTAAATGCTGCCATTATGCAAGCGGGCGGGTATGCTCCAGCCCAGTCCATAGTGCAGACGGTATCGGATGGCTCACAAAATGCCTATCGAGAGGCGCATGAGGAATCGATGGCAAGGGTTATGCTGGAGTTTTACCGGGAGTATGTCGAGCCTACGCTAAAGGAAATTGCCAGCGATACCAAACGGCAAGCGGATAAAGAGGAGAAGACCGTGATACGGATTGGCAACCGTGTTATTACAGAAGCAGTCGAAACACAACGGCGCGCCGATGGGTTCGTTTTTGTGGAATAAGGAGGCGGCAGGAAATGTCTTATATCGCAATAAATGGCTGCGAACTGCCTTCTCCCAAACGCGGAGTAACGGTAGTTGTAACGACCGTTGTGGATGCTGGGAGAAATGCCAATGGTGCAGTGGTTGGACAAAGGGTTGGGAGAGACCAGTATAAGATTGACGGTCTGGAATGGCCGTGGCTTACTGCCGGGGAATGGGAGAAAATCTTATCCCTATTAACGAGCTTCTTTGTGAATGTAACGTTTGTTGACCCGGTTACAAATGCCAGAAAGACCCTGAAAATGTACTGCGGCGACCGGACAGGCGAGCCATATTGGTTGGGCGATGATGGGAAACCAACCCATTACCGGAACTGCAAGGTGAATCTGATTGACATCGGTGAGGGAAAATAAATGCAAAGGGTTTCTAAAACTTATAAGCAGAGTATGAAATCTCCGCTCCGGGAGAGAGCGTTTATTATGCTCTCTTTCGGGCTTTTTAATCAAGAAGCTCAGGCGAAAGCAACGGTTGTGCCGGGGGAGTTTTCATCCTATTCCAATCAGGATTTATTTCGGGAACGAAAGAACGATATTGCGTACGCCACTATGGAAGAAAACTTCACAAAGGCGGACGGTTCTATGTACTTTTTGCCGAGGGAGACTATCGGCGGGTACTATAATACCGGTCTAATTTCAAAAAATCTTTTGACGGAAAGCAGTTTCGAACTGCTTATCAATCTGAACATGATTGCTACGGATTTCAAGGGGCTGACAGTACGCTTCGGGGCTAATTATCCGGTTGACTTTGACGTAATCGCAAGCAGCGGTCAAACGATTACGGTTCGTGGTAATGCGCAGTCGGAGTGGGTTACAGAAGAAGTAATCAAAAATACAACATCCGTGCGGTTTGTATTTTATAAGATGAAACATCTGCACAACCGGGTTCGAATTTATGCGATTAAATTCGGATATGGTTTAGTTTATTCAAATGATTCCGTGTTAGATTCCTCATTAGACAGCTATGTTTCCCCGATTGGTGCGAATATCCCGCAGATTGATTTTTCGGTACAACTTAAAAATTATGACCATTACTTTGACATTGATAATCCAAACTCGGCGATTAACTATTTAGAAACCGGGCAAGAAATGGATATTATGTACGGTTATCAACTTCCGGGGTCAGATGAAGTCGAATGGATTCAAGGGGGGCATTTGCTTTGCTCCTCATGGGAGAGCGATGACAGCAGCGTTACCATTTCTTGTCAGGATATATTTCGAAATATGGACTCAGAGTACAGAAAGGGACTATATAGTGAGGGCGGGAAAGATTATTACACGTTAGCACAGGAAATTCTGATGGATGCCGGGGTAAAGAAATATTATATCGACCCCAGATTAAAGAAACTATATTCTCATAATCCGATTCCTCGCGTGACTCACAAAGAAGCATTGCAGCTTATCGCCAACGCTTGTAAATGTGTGTTACTGCAATCTCGGTTTGGAGAAATTCAGATGAAATCAAACTTCATTCCCGATGTAACGATTACTACGAATGGAGAAACACATTACTCAAAAGCCGGGAACATTAAAAAGGATACGGAAAAAGCAGAATACGCTTCGTTAGCGCAGGACTATACCGGCCCTAATGGAAAAATGTTCTTTTTGCCGAGAAGTGGGGATGTTAATTTAGAAACTGGTTATGTGTCAAAGGAAATATCAGACGATACTGGTTTATTTGCCAATAATCCAGTAGTTATATTCAAAATGGATGGCGTGAGAGGGTATCACGGAATTAAGCTGGTGTTTGGTAACAGCTTACCGAAAAAGTTCATTGTTCGTGGTTATAACGAGGGGGCGCTCACAAATGAATTTCCGGTTGGAAGTGACGAAATAGAGCAGACAATGATTGTGCTGCGAGATTTCGAGGATTGTAACCAGATTACCATCGAATTTATCGAAACAGCAATCCCTCATAACCGGATTACGATTAATCATTTTAGTCTAAGCGATGTGGCAGATTTTACGATGGAGCGAGGTGATATGACTTCTTCTCCGAAAGCGATAAAACAGGAATTAATTAAAGAGGTGATTGTCCCTTGTTATATTTATCAGAAAAGCAATAAGGAAGAAAACCTTGTGCACGAAGATACGGAAGTGGTCGCTGGGAAAGTGGAAACGTTTTATATCCAAGACCCGTCGTATGGCTATTTTGTTAAATTAAACGAGCAGACAGGGCTTGCGGATGTGATCGGTTGGGGAAACTATTACGTAACGGTCAAATATAAGGTCAGTGGGCAGTATAAACTGGAAATTCAAGGCTATCGCTACCGGATTATCGAAAAGCATGCGGTGAAAGTACTGAACCCGCGAGGGAAAACGGTCAAATGGAAGAACCCGATAATCAGCGACATGACGATGGCGCAGGAGTTAGCGGATTGGCTGGCAGAATATTATACGGCTGGGATTGAATATGAATACGATACCAGAGGAAACCCGGAAATGGATGTAAATGATGTGGTGTATCAGGAAAACCAGTTCCACAAAGACATGAAAGTCAATATTTACCGGCACAGCATAAAGTTTAAGCAGTCGTTTTCTGGTAATGTCGTTGCCAGACGGATAGGGGGTTAATATGTGGGTGCGGCCAAAAATAGATTGGAAAGGCGAGGATTATTTCAATGCCGCCGATTTTAATCGAATCAAAAATAATCTAATATATTTGCACGAACTGGCAATCCAAATGTATAACGAGTTTGCAATCGACTCCTCTGGAGAGGATAAGACCTATCGGGATTATTTTTATGCCGATGAGATTAACCAGTTAGCGAGTACTCTTGCGGTGATAAATCAAAAAACGCACCGCATTTTCTACGGCGAGATACCGCTTTATCATGATAACGGAAATACGATGACATACGAAGAATTAAACCGGCTGGAAAGCGCCATCTTTACTCTATATGAAAAACTGACAAACCAGAGTAATGGGCGAAGAAACTTGGCATTTCACTTCGGGATGAGAGGAGGGTTATAAATGGCTTGGAAAGCTTTAAAAACAGACTATAAAGATATGGCGTGGAGCGGACTGAAAAAATATACTCAGATTGATAATAACGATGGCACGCTTTCTTTTCAGGATGTTACGGCCTATACCGATAAGGAAAAATCGTTCTTTGGGGCAAAAGATGCAAACCAAATGAATGAAGCGCTTAATTATATTATGACGAGGCTGGAAAATGGAACGGATTTATATAGTGAGTTTCAGGAATTTTTCAGGAGTCAAAAAGAGCGCTTCTTAGCGTCCGGTCAAGCAACGCTGGAGGAATTAAAGCAAGCTGCTAAAATGGACAGGGATACGTTTGAGCAGTTTATCAAAGACTTAAAAAATCAAAGTGTTGCTCGAATGGAGATTTACGAGAACCAGCAAAAGGCGGTATTTGAGTTATGGTTTAAGGAAATCAAAGCGACATTATCCGGTGATGTAGCTGGCAATTTGGCAACTAAAATTACTGCACTGGAAGATAAAATCAAAACCAAGATTGACCAAATTTCAACAACGGACGAGGCCTTTATTAATACCTTACTCAATAACACCGGTAAGGTCGGGCAGGACTACCTATTCGGATCTAAGGGAGATAAGAACGGCACTATCAGCGAATCGTTAGACTTTACGTTGTACAAATCTTTGAACAACTGTGTGCATTATAGCGGTTATCAGATTGACGTTGTCAACTTGCGTGGGCAAAATGAGGGACTGCGGGATGCTCACTTTAAAGAACCTGCGTATTATCTGGCTACGTTTGTAGAAGCAAAGAAAGTAGCGATTCGGATTTTAACTACTCCGATAGAAGTTACGAATGACTTAATCGATAGCAGTACAGAAAGAGCCTTATCCGCCGCACAGGGGAAATGGCTCAATGAGAATAAGTTGGGTAAAAACGACAAAGCCGCTGACAGCGATAAGTTAGATGGGCATGATAGCACGTATTTTGCAACATCTGCTGACGTGCAGACCGCTGAAATAATTGCGAGGCAAGGAGTAAATAAATCGGATACCGCTCATAGTAGGGCAAACGAAGCATATGTCAGGGCAAATAAAGCGTATAGCCGAGCAGAACAGGCTTTTACATCAGCCAGTAATGGAAAAATCACGATTGCCAACGCCATTACTGGCAAAGGTGTACCGACCAGCACCACGGCAAGTTGGCAGGAGATGGCGGGGAATATTGGGAAAATTGTGCAGAAGTTAAAGACTGTTCGCATTGAACGATTTGAGGAAAATACATCTCCACCGCAATATTTTAGGGTAGAATATGGAAAATCGGGGTTCGAAAGTTCAGATGGGAAATACTGTACTCGCTTAGTATTTACACCACCGAAACCAATGCGATTAGTTGCTTTAGAATTGATAAGAAATAGTAATAATTCAGAAAGGGCTGTGGAATCTATCTTTTTTGGAGGCGATTGGCGAGAAACGATTGGGCGCTTGATTAATGGTTATGGGGTGTCAAATAATCAACATCAGGCTTATTGTGTTCCTAGAAGTGAGGCAGGGACAATAAGCGCAATTGTTATGTCATTAAATTATGATAATGAAATCCAAGTCGATAAATTACACGTTTTTCGTTGGTTAGGAGTAACATCTATTAAAATAACATATTTAGAATAGGAGATAAACCAAATGTATGCATTTTTAATTGATGAAACAGGGCGAGTAATCGACTATCAGCCGACCACGGTCGAACTAATCAAGACCGAAGTGGAAAGGCCCGCATTGCCAGAGAACCCAAAGCCGGGAACAAACTATGTCGAGTATTGGGATGCTAAAACGCAGCAAATTGTCCTGCGTGAAGAATCAAGACCTTTGACGATGGAAGAAAAGTTAGACAGTATCGACAAGAAAGCGGATGCGGCTATGGAGGCCATTGTGGAAGTCTACGAGGGAAAGTAATATGAAAGACAGGGTTTTCTTGTTTCTCATAAATATTTTATTCAGGGAGGAGGTGAAAAGCATGGCATTGGTATATGCTTACCTGATTATTGAGGGAAAGCGGGAGTTTAAGAATCTAAATCCAAAGATTAAGCCGAGGGTCAAGGCGGCTTTGGAAGAATTGGGATTACCGGAACTGGCGACAGAGGGCTAAGGAGCAAGGGGCGGCTACGGCTGCCCAATCAAAGGTGGTGAATGGTGAAAGAGTTAGTTAATGTTTTTGGGCATTTCAGCGTGGAACAGGTGATTGTGTTTTGCTGCGCCCTGTATGGCCTATATAAAGTCGTAGAGCGTTTTTATAAGGCAGCGACCGGCTTTCATGACAAGCAGCAGGAAAAAGAAGCGCTGTTTGCGATGATAAAGAAAAATCAAAGCAGCATTGATAGATTAACAGAGAAGATTGACGGCCATATTCAGCGGGACAAGGAATATAAGCTGGGAAGTATCAGGGATAAGCTTTTTGTCTGCTATAATTCAGCAAAGCAGCAGGGGTATATTACAAGGCGGCAGCTGGAGAACTTTCATGCTAATTTAGTAATTTACTATGAGCTTGGCGGGAATGGCCTTGTGAAGCATAAGTACGAGCCGGAAATAAACGAGATGAATATAAAGGAGGATTGAGAAAATGACATTTGGACAGGCGTTTGACAAAATCAAAAAAGGGGATGGGGCAATGAGATTGCCGCAATGGAAAGAAGATGTAAAAATTCGGGCACAGATCCCTGACGAGCATAGCAAAATGACACATCCCTATTTGTATGTGCAAAGTCGTTTCGGGTGTGTTCCTTGGAAGGAAACAGTAGTTGAGTTGTTTTCGGATGACTGGGAAGTAGTAGAATAAGGAGGATTAAAGGTATGGGAAATGATGAATTTCAAGAACTTTGTAAGGAGAAAGTAGTCGCATACCACAATGATCATTTTGACACGAAGATTACAAAGGAAGATACATATGTAGTCTGGGTATGCAAGACACTGCAAAACAATAAAGCACTGTTAAGCACAACGATTTCAAACGGTATGTATTACGAAGTTACGCATAACGGGGACAAGGGCGAATTGTATTTTGACGCATATAAGAAACAAGAGAATATCAAAATCAGTTTATAAGGAGGATTAAAGGTATGAAGAAAGTATTTACAGCAAAATGGCTTGAGGCGGCAGCAGTGCGGGCAATTAAGACCGTTGCCCAGACCGCAGTCGCTACCATCGGAACAGCGGCAGTCTTGGGGGCAGTGGATTGGCGTATGGTAGTTAGTGCATCTGTCTTGGCGGGTGTACTGTCTATGCTTACTTCCGTAGCAGGATTGCCGGAAGTGAAAGAAGGCGATTAAATGATTCGGCCATTGACGATTATACAAGGAATCATTCAAGATAGCGAGATTGACGGAATCCCGGTAAAATTGGCTATCGTGCAGCCAAAGGGCAAAGCGAATGTGCGGACACTGGTCAAGATGAAAGAGGTTATCGGTATTACTAATCACAACACGGCAAACACCGCACCTACGGCAGGCGATGAAGCCCATGCAAGGTATTTGCAAAATGTGGAGAACGCCGACAGTGCCTATGTATCGGTTCATCTATTTGTCGATGATGACAGCATCACGCAGTGTGTGCCGCTGGATGAGTTTTGTTATCACGCCGGGGATGGGAGTGGGAACGGAAATCGCAAGACGATTGCTATTGAGATTTGCGAGAACCGAAACTATGAAAAGGCGGAAGAAAATGCGCAGAAACTCAATACAGCCTTACTTTTGACTTATCCGCACTTGAAAGTGTTCAAACATCAGGATTGGAGCGGGAAGTTTTGCCCTCGCAAGATTTTAGCCCGCCCTAATGACTGGCAGGAGTTTACAGATGGAATCGCAAAGCTGGTAGACGAAGCGAAAAAGAATGTCGTCAAAGTCAATTACAATGGCCAGATGTGCGAACTGGCTGGACAGGTGATTGACAACAGGAACTATGTGAGTATTCGAGAACTGGCTGAGAAAGTGTTTGACAAGGTTGTTGAATGGGACAGCAAGAATAAGGTGGTGGTTATTATGGACAGATAAAAGATAATGCGATATAATTTCTTCTATAAAAATGTGTTATGAATTTGTACTTATTCAGTGTTGACCAAGCTTTCCCGAGCAGTATCATGCATAACTTTCTGCTTGCCTGAACTGTAAACAAAGTATAAAACCTTGGGAAAGGGCTTGACAAAGCTCTTTTTTTTATATATTATATGAATATGTTAGCACTCTGATTAATCGAGTGCTAACAAAACCGGAAAGGGGGAATCGAAGATGAAGCTGGATGAGCGTAAGCAGGAAATATTGAAAGCCATTATTAATAATTACTTTGAAACTGCTTTGCCGGTCGGCTCAAGGACGATTTCAAAACAGTATAATTTAGGTGTTTCACCGGCGACGATTCGCAATGAAATGAGTGATTTGGAGGAGCTTGGTTTTATTATTCAGCCGCATGCTTCGGCCGGGCGGATTCCCTCGGATAAGGGCTATCGGCTGTATGTTGATATGGTTATGCAGCTGCAAAAATCCGAGTATCGGAAATTGGCATATCTGGAGGAATTAAAAGCCAGTGCCGGTCGGATTGAGGATTTGCTCAAATCCATTGCCAAGAGGCTGGCGGAGGAAACCAATTACGCTACTCTGGTCAGTACACCGCAATATAAGAAAACCCGAATCCGCAACATTCAGCTGGTTGAGGTCAGCAGTCAGGATTTACTGGTCATCGTGGTGGCGGAAAGAAATCAGGTCAAGGATCAGTTGATTCATTTGGAGCAGCCGGTTAATCAAGAGCTTCTGACCCGATTGTCGATTTGCATTAATCAGGAACTGCGGGGCATGAGTTTAGAGGATATTGATTTAAACTGTATCCATCGGATCAAAGGCAATGACGGTCAGGAACAAAGAATTATGGCGGAAGTACTGGATGTTATCTTCCGAGCCATTCAGCAAATGGATGAAGCGGATATTTTCACCTACGGGGCATCGAATATGATGAAGCTGCCGGAGTTTCAGGATGTCGGCAAGGCATCATCGATTATGCGGGCACTGGAGCAGGAGGAAATTTTAGAGGATATCATCAATACGACCTTTGAAAGCGACGATGGCAATGTTAAGATTGTCATTGGCGAAGAAAATAATATTCAGGACTTAAAAGACCTGAGTTTGATTACTACCAGCTACCATATCAATGGAGAAAAAGCGGGAGCAATAGCGATTATCGGGCCGAAGCGGATGGATTATGAAAATACGATTTCCAATCTGCGGGTGCTGATTAAAGACATTGATGAGCTGCTGACGCAGCTTTCCCGGCGGTAGCGATGGATGTTTGTTTGGTTTGGCGGCAGGGTTTGACTGGGGAAAGGGCTGTGCCTTTGAAGGAAAACAAGGCGGGCAAACTCAAAAATCCGGGCATGAGAAAGCGGCAAGAAAGGAAAGCGAGAGCGGGTAAGAATGGAAAAACAGGAATTTAACGAAGAAATAAAAGCGGTGGAAACAGAGGAAAAAACAGCGGCCGAGACGACAGAACCGGAAACCACAGAAAGTGCGGCGGCGGCAGAGCAGTCAGAACCGACAGCCGAAGAACTGGCCAAGGCTGAAATTGCCAGACTGATGCAGGAGAACAGCGAAAAGGAAGACGCCTATCGCCGAATGTTGGCGGAGTTTGATAATTACCGCAAGCGTTCGCTGAAAGAAAAAGAGATGATGCAGGAAAAAGGCGAAGCGGCGGTTATCGAAGCGCTTTTGCCGATTTTGGATGACTTTGACCGAGCATTTGCCCATTTGCCGGAGCAAAAGGACGGTGTCATTACCGGCATGGAAATGGTATATAAAAAACTGCTGGATGTGCTGGCAAATCTTGGGGTCAAAGAAATTGATGCCTTAGGACAGGAGTTTAACCACGACCTGCACAGTGCCATCAGTCATGAGGAAAACCCGGATTTCGGAGAAAATATTGTTTCCGAAGTTTATCAAAAAGGTTATTTGTATAAGGACAAGGTAGTCCGCCACAGTGTGGTCAAAGTAGCCAATTAAACTGCCGGATGGATTTTATTTTCAGTGACTGTAACGGGCAAGAATTACCTTTGGAAAATAGTGGCAGTCAAACTTTCCGGTTTCCAAACGAAAGAGGCCGGATTGCTCAAATAGATTGCTCCGCAGGAGCAGAATAAAATGATTTTAAAACGTAGGAGGAAATAAAAATGGGAAAAATTATTGGAATTGACTTAGGAACTACTAATTCGTGTGTGTCGGTAATGGAAGGCGGAAAACCGGTGGTTATCGCCAACTCCGAGGGAGCCAGAACCACTCCGTCGGTAGTTGCTTTTAAAAAGGACGGTGAACGGATTGTCGGCGAACCGGCCAAAAGACAGGCCGTGACCAATCCGGATAAAACGATTGCATCGATTAAAAGAGATATGGGTACAGACAGAAAAGTGAATATTGACGGCAAAAATTATTCACCGCAGGAAATCTCGGCGATGGTTCTGCAAAAGATGAAAGCGGACGCCGAAAGCTATTTGGGCGAGAGCATAACCGAAGCAGTTATCACAGTACCGGCCTACTTCTCCGACAGCCAAAGACAGGCAACCAAGGATGCCGGTAAGATTGCCGGACTGGAAGTGAAACGGATCATCAATGAACCGACGGCGGCAGCGCTGGCCTACGGACTGGATAATGAAAAAGAGCAGACCATTATGGTTTATGACTTGGGCGGCGGTACTTTTGACGTTTCGCTGATTGAAATTGGCGACGGCGTATTGGAAGTATTGGCCACCAACGGCAACAACCATTTGGGCGGCGATGACTTTGACCAGAGGATTATGGATTATTTGATTCAGGACTTCAAGGGCAAGGAAGGAATTGACTTGTCGAGCGATAAGATGGCGATGCAGAGATTAAAAGAAGCAGCCGAGAAAGCCAAGAAAGAGCTTTCCTCCTCGACCACGACCGGCATCAATCTGCCGTTTATCACCGCCACACAGGAAGGGCCGAAGCATTTGGATGTAACTTTGACCCGGGCGGAGTTTGATAAATTAACCAGCGATTTGGTGGAAAAGACAATGGGCCCGGTTAATCAGGCATTAAAGGATGCGGACTTAAAAGCCAGCGATATTGATAAAGTGCTGTTAGTCGGCGGTTCAACCCGGATTCCGGCGGTGCAGGATGCGGTTTATAAGCTGATCGGCAAGGAACCGTTTAAGGGCATTAACCCGGACGAATGTGTTGCGGTCGGTGCGGCCATTCAGGGTGGAAAATTGGCCGGTGATGCTGGTGCGGGCGATATCCTGCTGCTGGATGTTACACCGCTCTCCCTTGGTCTGGAAACTTTGGGCGGCGTAGCCACCAAGCTGATTGAGAGAAATACAACAATTCCGACCAAGAAGAGTCAGGTTTTCTCTACTGCGGAAAATAATCAGTCGGCGGTTGATATTCATATTGTTCAGGGCGAAAGAGAATTTGCCGCCGATAACAAGACACTCGGCCGATTCCGTTTGGATGGAATTCCGGCGGCACCGAGGGGCATCCCGCAAATCGAAGTTACCTTTGATATTGATGCTAACGGTATTGTTAAAGTCAGTGCCAAGGATTTAGGCACTGGCAAGGAACAGAATATCACCATTACGGCCAGCAGTAATTTATCCGACGCCGAGATTGAAAAGGCAGTAGAAGAAGCCAAGGCTTTTGAAGCACAGGATAAGAAGCGGAAGGAAAATATTGATGCCCGCAATGAGGCGGATTCTGCCGCTTTTCAGGCGGAAAAGCATTTGCAAGAGCAGGGCGAGAAAATGGATGCTTCGGACAAGGTGAAAATGGAAGCTGATTTGAAAGAATTAAAAGAAATCTTAGACAAGACCAAAATAGAAACGATGTCCACCGAAGAAATGGAGAGAATGAAAGCCGCCAAGGAAAAACTGGATAAGACCATGCAGGAAGCGGTCGGCAAGTTTTTTGCCAATATGGCGCATAATGCACAGGCAGCCAAAGCAGCGGGAGCCGCACCGGAAGGGAATGACACCGGTCAGCAGAATAACGGCGGTGTAGACGATGACAATGTGGTTGACGTGGATTTTAAAGAAAAATAAAGAATGAAACTTATCATATGATTTCGATTTTCTGCGCCGACAGGCTACTGCGGCGCGGAAAATGCTGTAAACAGTAAGCAAACGGGAAAACAGGTTTTAAGCGGCAGCAGCAGGAAAGCATAGATAAGCAAAGAAAAGGACTGTTGAGTAAAGGGGCTTTGCCATACGGCGAGCCGAAACGGTGGTTTTAAGCTACCGTTTTGTGATTGAGCCGGCAGCCCCTTTCGCGTTCTTAGAAATAGAGGATATCATGGCAGATAAAAGAGATTATTATGAAGTGCTGGGTGTAAGCAAAACAGCAGATGAAAAAGAGTTAAAAAAGGCATATCGGAAACTGGCTAAGCAATATCATCCCGATACCAATCAAAATGATAAGGCGGCGGAAGAAAAGTTCCGGGAAGCGACCGAAGCGTACGAAGTGCTGAATGACCCGCAAAAGCGCAAGCAATACGACCAGTTTGGTCATGCCGCTTTTTCGCAGGGGGCAGGCAGTGCAGGTGGGTACGGCGGCTTTGGCGGTATGGATATGGGTGATATTTTCGGTGATTTCTTCGGCGACTTTTTCGGCGGCGGCCGACGTTCCAATCCCAATGCCCCCCGGCAGGGAGCTTCTTTACGAGCCAGCTTGGAGCTGGAGTTTAAAGAAGCTGTTTTTGGCGTGGAAAAAGATTTGAATGTGACCGTATCCGAAGAATGTACGCATTGCAGCGGTTCGGGTGCTAAACCGGGTACGAAGCCGGAAACCTGTTCGACTTGCGGAGGTTCGGGTCAAGTTCGGTATAATCAGCAGACGATGTTCGGAGCGGTATCCAGTGTTCGGCCATGTTCAGCCTGTAGCGGCAGCGGTAAGATCATCAAGGAAAAGTGCCACACCTGTAGCGGCGGTGGTTATGTCAAAACTAAAAAACGGATCAGCGTTACCATTCCGGCCGGAATTGAAGACGGACAGACCATCCGGCTGCGGGGCAAGGGCGAGCCGGGGCTGAACGGCGGGCCGCGCGGCGATATTTTGTTGACCCTTTATGTCAAGCCGTCACCACTGTTTGAGCGGGTCGGCAATGATATTTATTACACCATGCCGATTAGTTTTACCCAAGCGGCGCTGGGCGATGAACTGGTTGTGCCGACGCTGGAGGGTGAAGTATCGTACCCGATGAGCGCCGGAACGCAGACCGGCACTCGTTTCCGGCTGCGGGGCAAGGGCGTGCCGTATTTGAACAATTCCCGGCTGCGGGGTGACCAGTATATTACGGTCGTTGTTCAAACGCCGAAAGGCTTAAACGCCGAGCAAAAAGATTTGCTGCGCAGGTTAGAGGAAAGCTTAGGCGGCAAGAAAGCAGCCTCAAAAGCAGAAAGCCCAAAAGCGGATACGAAAAAGCCGGAAACCAAGAAAAAAGGCTTTTTTGATAAAATGAAAGACGGAATTGACAATATGTTTTCCGAGGAGGATGCTTGATTTACAGCTTGGGCAAGGATATAATCAGACTTGATATGCTTGGAGAGTTTGTTCTTCAAGGGCATATCAAGTTTAATTATCTATTGGTTTCGCTTGCCTGCACATTAGCTGAGAATTGGCAGAAAGAGAAAAAATATGAACTGGATTAAGTATACGGTAGCTGTTCCGGCGGAAAAACTGGATATTGTAACGGCAGTACTGACGGATATTCCTTATTTGCAGGGCATAGAGGTCGGCGAGCACTCTCTGACTGAGGCCGACTGCCAAGCGATGTTTGTTGATATTTTGCCGGAAGAATGGAATCAAAAGCAGGAGGAGATTCCGGTTGATTTTTATCTGCCGGAGAATAGCGCGGCCAAAGCGGAGGAAATCAAAGCATTTCTCCGTCCTTTTTTGGGTGAAAAAATAGTGTTTGCGCAGGAGACGGTTCGGGACGAGGATTGGGCCAATAACTGGAAACAGTATTATCATGGCTTTGCGGCTGGCGAGCATATTTATATTTATCCGATTTGGGAGCAGCCGGATGAAAGCTATGCCATCAATATCGGGTTGGATCCGGGCATGGCCTTCGGCTCTGGTACGCATGAAACGACGGAGCTTTGTCTGCGGGCGCTGGAAAAGTATGGCAAAACCGGCAATCATGTGCTGGATGTCGGCACGGGTTCGGGAATTTTGGCGATTGCTGCGGCCAAATTGGGCGCAGCTGAAGTGCTGGCGATAGATTTGGATGAAAATGCCGTTAAGGTCGCTAAGGAAAATGTGGACTATAACGATGTCAGCCGCCGGGTCCAGGTCAGGGCCGGTAATTTAACCGATGGCGTGAGCGGAACATACGATATTGTTGTTGCCAATATTTTGGCGGATGTGATTTGTCTTTTGGCCAAAGATGTAAAAAAATTTTTAAATCCGCAGGGAATCTTCATTACTTCCGGGATTATTGCCGATAAAACAGATATGGTTCAGTGCGCTTTGACGGAGGCGGGGCTGACAGTCATAGAAACCACTGAAAAGGGGGAATGGCGGATGGTGGCGGCGCATGCATAAGTTTTTTGTGGAGCCGGAACAAATCGGCGAGGCAACGATTTGTCTGACGGGTGAAAACTGCCATCATGTCCGGCATGTGCTGCGTTTAAAAAAAGGGCAGGAAATTTTGATAAAAGATGGACAAGGGACGGACTATTATTGTATAATAGAAGAAAGCGGTGATGCTGAAATTATTTGCCGGATTGAGGATATTCAGCGGAGCTTTGTGGAATTGCCGGTTTCGGTCAGCTTATTTCAAGGTTTGCCCAAGCAGGAAAAAATGGAATGGATTATTCAGAAATGCGTCGAATTAGGCGTTTCCGATATTTATCCGGTTGCCATGAAACGCAGTGTTTCAAAGATAGATGCGAAAACGGCCGCTAAAAAAACAGAGCGCTGGAATAAGATTGCTGAAAGCGCAGCCAAGCAGTCCGGTCGGGATATCGTACCGGTGGTACATCAGCCGATTTCTTTTCGGCAGGCACTGATGGCGGCGGCGCAGTATCAGGATTTTTTTGTGCCGCATGAAGCGGCTGAGGGAATTGCTGCGACCAGACAGGCGCTCGGAGCGGTTAAAAAAGCGGCGCGGGTGGGCTGTATAATTGGCCCGGAGGGCGGCTTTTCCCCGGAAGAAACACAAAGCCTGATGCAGTTAGCAAATCAGCGGATAGTTACTTTGGGCAAAAGGGTATTAAGGACGGAAACGGCCGGTATGGTGTTTTTGGCCATGCTTTCAATTATGATTGAGGAGGATATGGAATGGCAACAAAGGTAGTAATTGTAGACGATGCCGTTTTTATGAGAACGGTATTAAAAAAAATGCTGGAGGAAGAAGGAATGGAAGTAGTCGGCGAGGCCGGTAACGGCGAAGAAGCCGTCCAAAAGGCCAAGGAGCTGCAGCCGGATGTAGTTACGCTCGATATCACCATGCCGGTCATGGATGGGGTGGAAGCGCTGCCGAAAATTATAGAAGTTTGTCCGAAAGCGAAAGTGATTATGTGTTCGGCTATGGGGCAGCAGGCGATGGTCGTTGACGCTATTAAAGCCGGAGCCAAAGATTTCGTGGTTAAGCCGTTCCAAAAACCGAGAGTGATTGAGGCGATTGAAAACGCTCTCAGCAAATAAGGCGCAGCCATGAGAGAAATTTATTTAGACAATGCCGCCACCATGCCGGTTCTGGCTGAAGTGCTGGCGGAAATGGATCGGGCGTACCGACAGGATTATGCCAATCCATCCTCGCTCCATAACAAAGGTTATGCGGTCGAGAAAAAAATCACCAGCAGCCGGGAACGTCTGGCGGCAATCTTGGGAGTATCTGCTTCCGAGATTTTTTTTACTTCCGGCGGAACTGAATCCAATAATTTAGCAGTGTTAGGAGCAGTTAGAGCAAACCGCCGCAGCGGCGGGCATATTCTGACGACGGCGATTGAGCACCCGTCGGTTTTGGAAACGGTGCGGCAGTTAGAAAAAGAAGGTTTTGCTGCCGAATTTTTGCCGGTTAGCCGTGAGGGAAGGATTGATTTGGCGGAGCTGGCTGCTAAGGTCAGGCCGGAAACAATTTTAGTCAGTGTGATGGCGGTCAATAATGAAACCGGTGTCTGTCAGGATATAGTTTCTGCGGCCGCAGCTGTTAAAGCCACGAACCCCAGAACGCTGTTCCATTCCGATTGGGTGCAGGCATTCGGCAAAATTAAGCTGCCGCCGCCGGAGCAGATGGATTTAATTTCCTTGGGCGGGCATAAAATCGGCGCTCCCAAGGGGATTGGCGTTTTATATGTTAAAAAGGGAACGAAATTAGAGCCGCTCTTTTTCGGCGGCAGGCATCAAGCCGGTTTGCGGCCGGGCACGGAAAATTATCCGGCAGTGCGGGCGTTTGAGGTGGCAGCGACACTGGCAGCCGAGCGGCTGGATGAAAATTATCGGCGGACGGCGGCGCTGCGGCAGAGCTTTTTGCAGGCGCTTGCCGAGGCGGAAACCGATTTTGTGCTGAATACGCCGCTGGTGCAGTCCAGTCCGTATATCTTTAACTTAGGTTTTCCTGATATTCGGGCGGAAGTGCTGCTGCATGCACTGGAGGAAGAGGGCGTCTATATCAGTACCGGTTCGGCCTGTCAGTCCCGCAAGAACCGGGTATCCCATGTGATTGCTGCGCTCGGTGCGCCTTATCCAGAGGGCAGTATTCGCATCAGTTTAGGCTACCAGACGGAAGAAGCCGATGTTTTGCAGGCAGCCGGGCTAATCAGCCAAAAAGTTCGGCAGCTGCGGCGTTTTGTTCGCAAGTGATTTTTAGAAGCGGTAAATTCCATAGTTATTTTAACCGTCTTCTAATTGTTTTTAAATTTATTTTTAATTAGATTCCACAATTAGCGGACGACTTTCATTTTCCTTTTTGCTAAAATATTTATAACAGCCTTATTGTCGGGAGAAAAATATTTTAGTATAATAAAAGGAGAAAGAAATGACAAAGCATGAGAATAGAAAACATGGAATAAAAACAGCGGCGGCAGATCTTGAAAATCAGGAAGATGTTGATGCTATGCGCTTTACCGCCCGTAATGATTATGCCTTTAAAAAATTGTTTGGGCGGCAAGAGAATATCATTATCTTGCAGAACTTTCTTTCGGCAGTATTGGAAGTAAATGAAAGTGAGTTTAAGGATATTGTGATTGAAAATCCGACCGTGGGTAATCGCTATGATCGTCAGAAAATGGGGATTTTAGATATCAAGCTAACGTTAAAAAGTGGAAAGAAAATCAGTATTGAAATGCAGAATGCTTGGCAGGGTGATTATGAAAAGCGAACTTATTTTTACTGGGGAAGCCGATATTTAGAAAGTTTGAGGCATGGTGAAATTTATAAATTATTAAATCCGTGTATTCATATCAGTATTTTAAATGAAAGTTTTCCACTGGCGGCAGAGATTCATTCAATTTATCGGGTGCTAAATGTTAAGGATTACCAGCCGTTTGGCGATGACTTGGAATTTCATTTTTTGGATTTAACGAGATTAAAGGAAACGGATAGTACAGATTTAGAAAAATGGCTGCATTTTATTCAAACCGATGATAGAAAAGTTCGTGAAAGACTGGGAAAGGAGAACAAGATCATGGAATACGCCAATACGATAATGAATCAATTCTTTAGCAGTAAGGAAGAGCGTCTAAAATACGAAGAAGAATTTCGCCACGCCTGTGATCGGGCTTGGCTGATTGCCGGTGGAGAGGAAAAAGGCCGTAAGGAAGGAATCCTTATTGGTGAACAACGCATGTTTCAAGCCGCCCGTAATATGAAGGCCGATGGTATGTCGGCTTCCTCAATTATAAAATATACTGGTTTGACTGCTGAGCAGATTGCAGAACTGTAACAGTTGGAAAGAGAATTTTCGAAATTTAAGTTTCTAAACGATATGCAAATAGATGTTATACTTGATACTTCCTGCAAAAGCAAGATTTTTGAAGATTGGTATAGCAATCTGCTTGCCTGAACTGTGAACAGATGGGAGAAACTATGCGCACGGCATTTTTAGTGAAATATGGCGAGATTGCCATTAAAGGGAAAAACCGATATTTATTTATCAATCAGCTGCGCGACCGGATTCAGTGGAAGCTGGATAAGCTGGGCGAGTTTACGGTGTCAAAGGATCAGGGACGGCTGTTTGTCGAGAGTCAGTCGCCGGAGGTTCCGGCTGACCGGATTATTGCAGCGATCCAAAAGGTATTTGGTATTTTGCAGGTCGGTGAGGTTAAAGTTTATGACCGGGGCGATTATGCGGCCTTGGCGGAAAATGTCAAGGAATATGTGCGGACAACTTTTCCGCAGAGGGACTTTACCTTTAAGGTAGAAGCCAAGAGAGCAGATAAGTCCTTTCCGTATAATTCCATGGAAGTGGCTGCTAAATTAGGGGCAGAGCTCTTGGCGGAGTTCCCGGATTTGAAAGTGGACGTTCACCAGCCGCAGGAACGGATTTATGTTGAGCTGCGGGGGCATACCTATATTTATTCCAAAATGGCGGAGGGCCTAGGAGGACTGCCGATTGGGTGCAGCGGCAAAGCGACTTTGATGCTGTCCGGCGGGATTGACAGCCCGGTAGCGGCCTATATGATTGCCAAGCGCGGCGTTGAGCTGAACGCCGTCTATTTTCATTCACCGCCGTATACCAGTGAAAGGGCGAAAGATAAGGTGGTGGAGCTGGCCCGGATTTTTTCGGAGTATACCGGCAGGCTCAAGCTTTATGTGGTGCCGTTTACCGATATTCAGCTGGATATTTATGAAAAATGTCCGCATGAGGAACTGACCATTATTATGCGCCGGATTATGATGGTGATTACTGAAAAAATTGCCGAACAAACCGGCAGCATTGCCATTGTCACCGGTGAAAGCGTCGGTCAGGTGGCGAGCCAGACCATTCAAAGCCTGAGTGTGACCAACGCCGCCACGAAACTTCCGGTTTTTCGGCCTTTGATTGCCTTTGATAAAACGGATATCATTAAGATTGCCGAGCAAATCGGCACATTTGAAACCTCGATTCTGCCGTATGAGGACTGCTGTACCATTTTTGTGGCCAAGCATCCGGTAACCAAGCCCGTGCTGGAGCGGATTGAACGCTCGGAAAAAAACTTAGGAGGCATGGCGGAAAAAATTGACAAGGCGATTGCTGGGGCAGAGGTTATTGCGATTTACCCGAAAGGGGAGAAGTAGAGCTTTTTCCTGATGCAAAGGCAAAACGATACAAGAAAAGAAGGATACCGTCCGTTATTTTGTGCTAAAGCGTAAAGCCGGAAGGTATCCTTTTTGTTATGGTTTGATAAGCGGATTGTTATATGAGGTGATGCCTGCAAAAGCAGATTTTTTTGAACAGCATAACGATAGACTTACCTGAAAATTATTCTAATTCCGTTAAGACATTCCAATAAAAATTTATAAATGGTAAAATAAGTGTCCGCTTTTTATTGACTTTTCTGTCAAAAGATGTTAAAATTCATCTAAACATGGATGGAAGAATGTCTATGCAGAAATTATAGAGAGAGAAATAAAAAAATCAAATCATAAATCATATCTGATAACAATTAAAGAGGGAGAGGAGTTGTTGCTATGAATAAAAGCATTTTATTAATAGACGAAAACTTGCGGTTTGCCCAAAATTTGCAGCAATATTTTCAGGCGCAGGACGCTTTGATGAATGTTGATGTGGTGACGGGCGTGGCAGGTTGTCAGGCTATGTCTAAACAGCAATTAGCCAATTACAAAATGGTGCTGACCACGCCGGAGAATTATGCGGTATTAAAAGAACAATTAGCGGCGCATGTGGTGGTATTATTGTATGCTGGCGTAATTCCCGCTGAATATCAGGATTTTTATAAAGTAAGTAAATTAGTGGCCTTGGATGAAATTTATCATGAAGTGATAAGTCTTTATGCCAAAACTCAAAACTTAATTTCCGTTTCCCGCGATCAGAAAAAGACGAAAGTAGTCAGCTTTTTCTCACCGACCGGCGGGAGCGGCAAAACCAGCATTGCGCTTTTGACAGCCAATATTCTGGCGGAAATGGGCAAGCGGGTGCTGTTTGTTCCGTTAGAGGATTTTAATGACCGGCGGCTGCTCTACGGAGCAGCGGAAGCGACTGGTTCTTTGGAACAGCTCTTTACGGGAGCGGATATGACGGCGGCCATCCGCTATGAACTGAATCAATTGACTGCGAAAAATCCGCAGACCAATCTTCACTATTTAATTGGCTTGGAATCACCGGAAGATAAAGCGGCGGTTGAAACCGAGGACTGGCAAAAGTTTTTGGAGTTGCTGCAAAAAGAAACGGACTATGAATATATAGTTTTGGATTTGTCGATTGCGGAGGTTTTTTTTCGGCGGCACTGGATTGAACAAAGCGATTATGTCTTTTGTATTGGCGCCAAAGGCTATATGGAAGGGTTGATGTTTGAAAAAGGAATGAAGTATTTTTGTCGCCGTTATCCGGAGCAGATTGAACTTTACGGAGTGGTTAATTCCGCCAAGCACAGCGCATCCCAGTCCGGAATTGACCCAAGCAGTTTTAAGTCTTTTTGTGAATTGGGTTATGATCCGCAGTTGAAAGCGGTGGCCGGGGAAGAAGTTGTTTTCCCGATGGATTCGGGGATTGCCGGCCGGATGAGGAACTTTATCTATTCAGTTATGGAAAGGTAGGGCGGTAAATGGACGAGCAAGCGGCAAAACAGGCGGAAAGACAGGCAGAAAAAGAATATAGTGAATTACGCGAAAACTTAAAACGTCAGATTGTTGAAACTTTGGCCGGATTAGAGATTGATGTTTCTGCCGAGATTGCTGTTGACAGGGAAAAAGGACTGCCGGAGCACTGGCTGAATAATCCAGAATATATTGAAAAGAAAAAAGATGAAAAATACCGGCGGCAGGTGCAGGACATTGTGTATCGGTATTTGCAGTATCGGGGACTGGATTACAGTTTGCAGCAGAAAAAGAATATCGTTGAAGAACTGATTAATATTACCAGAGGCCTTGGAATTTTGCAACCGATTTTAGAAGACAAAACCGTAACCGAAGTCATGGTCAACGGTACTGCCCCGATTTTAGTGGAGCGTGCCGGCCGGATTGTGGAACTGGACATACGCTTTGACAACAGCAAAGAACTGGAAAGAATTATTCGCAAGATTGTTGAAAGCGTCAACCGGGAAATCAACCAGTCTTCGCCGATTGTCGATGCCAGACTGGCGGATGGTTCGCGGGTCAATGCGGTATTTCCGCCGGTTGCTTTAAACGGTCCGATTTTAACGATTCGGAAATTCCCGGATAAGCCGCTGATGGTAGAAGACTTAATCCGCTGGGGTTCGATTACCGAAGAAGTGGCGGAGATTTTAAAAGTACTGGTAGCGGCACGCTATAATATTTTCGTATCCGGTGGTACCGGTTCGGGGAAAACTACTTTTTTAAATATGTTGTCCAACTTCATCCCCAAAGATGAAAGAATTATTACGATTGAGGATGCCGCCGAGCTGAGAATTAACGGGATTACCAACTTGGTACGACTGGAAGCCAGAAAAAGCGCCAATAGAGAAGCCGGTCTGGATATTCCGATTCGGGAACTGATTAAAGCCTCTCTGCGGATGCGGCCGGATCGGGTTGTTGTCGGTGAAGTTCGTGGTGAAGAGGCGCTGGATATGTTGCAAGCCATGAATACCGGGCATGATGGTTCGCTGTCAACCGGTCACGCCAACTCTGTCCACGATATGATGAGCCGTTTGGAAACAATGGTTTTGATGGGGGTAGAGCTTCCCTTGGAAGCAATCCGCCAGCAAATTGCATCGGCACTGGACATTGTGATTCATTTAGGCCGGCTGCGGGATAAAAGCCGGAAAACCTTGGAAATCTGCGAAGTGCTTGGCTATAATGTCCAAACCAAGCAGATTGAGTTAAATCCATTGTTTCGGTTTGAAGAAGAGCCGTCAGAAGATAAAAAGAAAGTCAAGGGGAGACTCCAACGGACAGGCAATAAACTGCAAAGCCGGCTGAAGCTGCAAATGGCAGGCTATGAGCTGGATATATAGGAGGGTATTATATGAACATTATGGTTATTATTGTAGTCGGAATTATAATAGTGGCTTTGTTCTTCTTAGGGCTGATCGAGGGCAGGCAAAAGGCGAAAGAAAGAGCAGCGGAAATAGATGTTAACTATAATGAATATCATATGACTGTCATCGAAAGAATCCGCTACTCGCTGATGGCGGGGCTATTTTTGTTCTTGGTCGGGTATCTTTTTTACCGCAGCATTATTTTGGCTTTGATTGTCTCGCTCTTAGGTTTGGCCTATCCGACAGTGAAGCGGAAACAGCTGATAGAAAAACGAAAAAGCAAGTTACAGTTAGAGTTTAAAGATGCGCTGGCGGTAATTTATACTTCGATTTCAGCTGGTACCTCTCCGACCAATGCTGTGATTGGCGCTAAAGATGAACTGGAACGCCTTTATTTTGAAGGTACACATGACATTATCAAAGAGTTTGACCGGATGCGGCAGAAAATTCAATTTAACGAAAAAGTAGAAGATGTTCTGCGCAATTTTTCTGACCGCAGCGGGTTAGAGGATGTTGCCAATTTTACCGATGTTTTTGTGATGAGTATGAATACCGGCGGCAAACAGGCGGAGATCATCAAAAGCACGATCAATACGATTGTGGAAAAAATTGAGATTAAACGGGAAATTGAAGTCATGGTAGCCGAGAAAAAGTTTGAAGCCAAGGTTATGAACGTTATGCCGTTTTTGATCATGGCGGGGCTGTCGTTAAGCGCCGGCGATTATATGGATCCCCTATTCACCGGTATTATCGGCCGGGTAGTAATTACAGTAGTTTTGCTTCTGCTTGGAATCGCCTATCTGGTTTCGCAGAAAATTATGAGAATCGAGGTGTAGGGTATGCTAATGAACTTGATTACGATTGCGATTTCATTGCCTTGTTTGTTGTTTATTCTGATTTTGCTGTTGGCGGGGAAAAAGCAGTATGGCACTGGTTACGCCGTCTTAAACAAAAAAGAGTTCCCGCTCCGTGATATGATGTATATGGGGGCTTACTGGGGCTACAATATTTTAAAGGAAAAGCATTTGGAATTAGCGCCCCGCCAAGTCGAGAAAGCCCGGCAGATTTATGGCCAGATGAGCGGCCCGCGGGAAGTGGAAAACAAAGTTCGGCTCTTTTATATTCATAAGCTGACATTACTGGCGCTGCTGATTGGCGCAGCTTCTTTGATTGGACTGATGACGGCGGTACAAGGCCTGACAGCGGACGAAGCGTCGGAGCCGGTTGCAGTTACAGAAATGGAAAGACCCAAGTTTTTGGAGGGCGATAAAGAAATTACCTATCAGGTCGTAGCGGAGAACGAAAAACCGGAAGCTGCGACGAAAGATAAAAAGGAGGAAAATAACCAAACCGATGCCAAGGTCAAGATTGCTATTCCGCGGCAAGAACCGACTCGGGAGGAACTGAAAGAGGCGCTGGCGATTGCCAAACAAAATGTCGAAACCAAGGCCTTGGGAAAAAATAAGGACTGGGGAGCGGTTACGACCTCAATGGACTTTTATGAGTATGATAAACAGGCCGGTTTGCGGCTGGACTGGGATGTGGAGGATGGCAGCGTATTTTATATTGACGGCGAAATGCGTTCGTCAGAGCGTCCCAAGGACGGCAAGACGGAAAAGGTGAAAGTGGAGTTTTATTACGGTAACGAAAAATTAGGCGAAATAGAAAAAGAAATCTCCATTGTACCGATGGAGTACACCGATGCCGAATTAAGAGCCAGAGCAATCAGTGAAGCCAGCGGCGACATTAACGCCAAGACTCGTTATGTGGAAAAGGATAAAGTCGTTTTCCCGGGTGAGGACGCAGAAAAGGATGTTAAGATGCAATGGTTTGAAGATACCGGTGAAGCGCCGGAAGACAATGGAAGTAAAGCTATTCAGTATTTTGCTTTGTTCTTTGGGATTGCGATTGTCGTGTATTTTGCCTACGATCAGGAGCTGACACGGCAGATAAAAGAACGCAAAGCCGAGATTGAAATGGAATTTCCGATTTTTATTGATAAGTTCGTGCTGCTTTTAAACTGCGGCAGTTCGGTTTACGGCGCTTTGGATCAGGCGATTCAGTCAGCGCTGATCAATGATCCAGAAAAGCAAAGTCATCCTTTGTATCAAGAATTGGTTACCCTGCGTCAGGAGATTCAGCAAGGGATTTCGGATGTTGACGCCTTTGAAAACTTTGGCCGCCGGGTTCGGCTGTCCAATATTATGAAGTTTTCTTCGTTGATTGGTCAGGCTATCCGCAAGGGTGATAAAGAAATCAGCCGTTCGTTAAGTGGTCTGGTCAAAGAAGCTTGGGAGAAGAAAAAGCAATTAGCCAAAGAAAAAGGAGCGCAGGCATCGACCAAGATGATGTTCCCGTTGGCGATTATGTTGATTGCCATCGTTGTTATGATTATGGCTCCAGCCATATTCCAAATGAGTTTTTAGCTAATCCGCTTAAAACCCGAAAGCAAAATGTTTTTTGGCTGGAAAAGCCAAACGGATATTAACAGCAACTTCATCCGAAGGAGCTTTAATATAATGATATCGGTGTCAAAAGATAGAAAATTCGTAAGATATCCATCTTCTGACAGGGACATGCCGGGACGGCCTAAGTCCCGTATCAAAAACAAGATACCCGCATCATAGAGAGATAAAAAATAAAGGAAGGAGGTGGCAAAAATGGAGAGTTTAAAGAGATTTTGGCAGGAAGAAGAAGGTTTGGGTACCATCGAAATCATCATCATCATCGTGGTATTACTGGCCATGGCAATCGCATTCAGAAATACGATTATTAAGTTGTTCAATAATTTGATTAAAGGATTAAATGAACAAGGCAGCAAAGCAGCAGAAACTCCAAAGCCAGAAGGAACCGAGTAAAGCAAACGGATTGCAAATAACGAAAACGCGCTCAAAAGCACCTTTCGTCTTTGGCATAAAACCAAGGCACAAAACCAAGGTGTAAAAGCCCTGACTGTTGTTTATGGATGCGGCAAGCTTGCTTGCCAAAATCCATAAACAACAGTCAGGTAAGGCACAGGAACAATCTGACATGTCAGATTGTTCCTGTGCCGAAGCGCGAAGCGCCAAGGCTTTTGCACCGTAAAGCGCCAAGGCTTTTGCACTGCGGAGCGCAGGCTTTTGCTCCGCAGAGTGCAGGCTTTTGCGCTGCAGAGCGCAGGGCTTTTCTGCCGCCGTAAAGCGAGGTTTTCGCACAGCCAAAACAAGCGTGGGGCGTCTGGAGCAGCGGTTTTGTGCAGCTGGGCATAGGATTTGATTTTGCCCGGCAGAAGCAGGCGCAGGCTTTTATGTCGGCTGGAGTGAGTGGTTTACCCAGCCGCAATAAGTGCACAGTGCCATAAGTTTCACCAAATAAAAGCGGCAGAGAGAAAGACAAGCTGCTTATGATATAGAGGAGGCCAAAAGTGAAAAAACGCGGGAGTATTACATTAGAAGCGGCAATAGTAATGCCGATTGTTCTGGCGGTCAGTATTATTATGGTTTATTTCATGCTGATTCACTATGAGAAAGTGACATTGTCGGCGTTTTGTCATAATTACGCCGAAGGAATTGCCAAGTATTCCAATGCCAAATATACCAAAGAATCCGAAGCCAATCAAACAGAGAAATATTTTTATCAGGATAAGCTGGCGTGGAAGACCGACTTAGGGGAGAAAAAGTATAAGTATCCGATTTATTGGAGATTTTACGCCAATTATATGCCTGGTGAGCAAAGCCTTACCCAAAAATTGGAAGCCAGAATGATATTTAAACACGGCTCAAAGCTGAGCGTAAAAAAAGAATCAGGATTTTTATCATCCTATATTATTGTGACCGGGCAGAAACGAGTGCGGGAGATTATTCCTATTTTAAGGGTGCTGGGGATTTATCAAGACGGTGTCTTGATCACGGCCAGAGCTAAGGTGGCGGTTGTCGATCAGCCGGAGAGGATTCGTAACATTTGTTTGATTAAAGATGCTGTCCGCTTGGTTGGCGGCGGTCAAATCATGGATCAGATTAAAAACACTTTAAAACAGTCGCTTGATACATTACTTCAATAAAGCGGATGTTTACAGACACAAGTAGTACTAAAATAGAGATATAAAAAAGAGATGAGGTGTAGAAATGGGAAGGAAGAGGAAGGGAGCGTTTACTCTCTACTTTGGAGTAATCTTTATGTCCGTCTTATTGATCGGACTGTCGGTTCTGGATTTTGCCAGAATGAATGTGTATAAGGTGCAGGCGCAGCGGGCGCTGGAAATAACGTCCAATTCTCTGATTACCAAATATGATAAAGCCTTTCAGGAAAATTACGGTCTATTTATGGCTCCGAGCGAAAAAGTGGCAGAAAGAGCTGAATTTTTAATGAAAGAAAACTTTCAGGTCGGTGATTTGGCTGGTGCAGATAAGAAGTTTCAAGCGGTTCGCATGAATGCGGCTGAAGTCAAGGAACAAATTTTGGAATACATGAAATACCGCGGTCCGTTGATTGCGGTCAGTAAAATTTATTCCATGTTCAGCTCGCTGAAAAGCATAAGTTCCAGCGGTGATAAGTTCAGCAATCGGCTGGATACGGAACTGAGCAATGCTGATTTTTTGGAAGCGCTGAACGAGTACCGTTATTATGTCCATGGCTGGACATTTGACGACAAAGAGCCGGATGACCCGGAGAAGACGGCGTATATTGATTATAAGTATATTGCTCAAAATCCCAAAGATGCCAATGGTTATTTTGTTCGTTCTTTTATTGACTTTGCGGCAGAAAATCCTTATGCGCCCTATATTGATATGAATAATCGAAGTCTGTTTCGGGATGCGCTGGCGGATTTTGATGTTGAGGCCTATGCTGCCCAGTATAAAGAAAGCCATAAATGGGAGGGGGACGAAAGGCTAAAAAATATTTACGGCGCTGCTAACTATGCGGCTCATGTCCATGACCAGAAAATAGCGGGGCTGTTGAATGAGTTGAAGCAAAAAAGGGAAAATGGTGAAGAAGGGCTGGACGACAAGATTGACGCCTTGGAAGAATTAGGCATTCATGATAACTTTCCAGAATCTTTGTCAGGACTGACGGATGGAGATTATGATAAATATACGGAGATGGATAGCCTGCCGTCTTTGGTCAAATATTTGAAATATTATGTTCAATATTATGAAGCGCAGACGGATGAAGAAAAAGGACAGTCAGGTACACCGATTGATACCAATTTGCTCCAATATCTTGCTTATTTAAATGGCGGTCTGAATGAAGACGCTCGGTGGCTGGAGCGGGCGATTCGGCTGACGGAAAAAAATTATCGTATTCTGGAAGGACTGAAAGCATCCAATAAAGAAGCCAAAAAAAGGCTGAAAGACGTTGCCAAGTATTTAAATGATTACGAAGCCAGCGTCAGGCATGAGCAGGCGAATCTGGCCGGGGCTAAGGAAAAAGACCCCAATTATGTCGCCAAGACCGAGCCGATGCTGGAAGATAAGTTAGAGATGATTGCCTTGATGCGGGAAAAGCTGCAAAAGGTACAGGCGAAGGCGGACAATAAGTTTGATGAAAATATTCAGTTATTAGATAAAATGATTGAAAAGCTTTGTCTGCCGGGATATCCTTATTTTGTGGGCATCAAGGCGGAGTATTATGAAATGGCGGCTAGTCTCAGTGATTGGGATACAGCACTGAAAGAAATGGCGGAAACTTTCGAGGGGAAACCCATGGAACTGAAGTCGTTTGACACGTTTTTTAAAAATAGAAGCAAACTGGCTAAACTAATCAATGATAAAATTATTCCAGAGAAAATCTCGGATAAGTTTGATAAAGACGGTTTTTTAGCTTTACAGAAGAAGTATCTGGAAAACTGCCAGGACATGCATATTGATTTTAATAAAGAGCAGCTCTTCAGCAAAGCGGAAACTTTGAGCGAAGGCACCCAAAAGACTTCTCAGGGAGCATCCGGTTCGTTTAAAAAAATTATGAAAATTGCCAAAAAGATTGTCGATGATATCTTTTCTTTCGGCAGTGGCAAGAAGTTAACCGACGAAGAGTACCATGCCTTGCCATCCTATCAGTATTTTCATGGCACGGCCGATGAAGAACCGGATACCGATGTGTATGGCTCTGATACCGGCAGCTCAAAAGCCAATAAAAAGGCCGCAAAATCATCCAAAGGCTGGGTAAATGGGATTAAAAATGTGTTTGAAAGTTTTAAAAGGCTGGTGCAGGATCCGCTGGGGACAATTTATGTCAATGAGTATATTATGACGGCTTTTCGCTCCAGTGTTACTGGCAAGGGAGATTATAAGGATCAGATTAATCTGCGTTTTCAGGATAAAAACGAAAACCCCAAGGCGGATGCTCTGAAATTGGAGTCGGAAATAGAATATATTATTTCCGGCGAAAGTTCGGATTCGGCCAACAATAAGGATATTGCTGGCAAAATATTGATGCTGCGGGTGCTGCCAAACTTGTTGTTTATTCTGACCGATGGAGAAACAAATGGTTTGGCCAGTTCGCTGGCAACAGCAATTTCTGCCGCTTTTCCGCCGATTTATCCCTTGGTTTACATCGTTATTTGTGTCTTGTGGGCACTGGCCGAATCAGCGGTTGATATCTTTGTTTTGCGACTGGGTCAAAAAGTAGCGTTTTTAAAGTCTACCGGCGACTTTATGCTGGCACCGTCTGGCATTGCCGAACTGATAAAAGTTTTTGCCAAAGCCGCAATTGATACAACGGCGAATGCAGTGAAAAATGGAATTAACGAGGGCTTGAATGCGATAGATGATTATGCTACCAAAAAAGTGCAGGAACTGGAACAGCATGCCAAAGATTACATAAAAAAGCAAGTGGATAAGATAGCAGATAAGGTCGGCGATAAGCTCAAGATTGATGAAATTGAGGAATATGTGGTCGGGAAATATAAGACAGTCGAATCCGCTATCAGCGATTTGGAAAAATCGATTGATAATTATGTGCAGGCGGTTGTCGGCAAATATCTGGTGCAGGTCGAAAAGTTCCGGCAGGAAGGGTTAGACTTAGGCCTGATTGATAAGGACGGTTTGGTTAATACAGGGATAACCAAGGCGTTGGAATATGCGGCTAAGGCTAATTTGGGCGACACCATCATGCCGCTGCTCAAGCAAAAATTAAAGGATGCTTTGAGCCCGACGATGCCGAGCGCAATGGAGATTGCCGAAAGGATTAAAGAGGACGGCTTGATTAAACCGCTGCTGGATGCTAAAAAGGAAGAGCTGCGGAAGAAAATGGAAGAAAAATTGGATGAATATGTATTTAATCCGATTAATGAGGAACTGAAAGAGCAAAAAGATAAACTCAAGGGTGAAGTGGGGAACTATTTGAACTCGAAAGTGGATCAGGGTGCGCAAGAACTGCAGAAATATTACGATGAAAACATTCAGAGCGCTTTGTCGGAAGCAGTAGGCTCAGGCAGTGTTGACACAACCGAAAAAGCCAATTCCGGTTTTAAGCTGGGCTATGAGGACTATCTGCGGATTTATCTGATTTTCACGGAAGAAGATGCTAAGATGTTCCGGATTCTGGACTTGGTTCAGCTCCGCGAGAACAAGCAGGTAAATGACTATATGGCGGGAGTCAGACTGGAAGTCGGCTTTAACGTGCCGTATTTGTTCCTGCCCAGACTGATTCAAATAGCCAAAAAGCAATCTTCGGCGATTACAGTCAATGAATCCGATTATGAAAGAGTGGATTTCCGGCTGCGCGCGGTTGCTGGTTATTAGGCAGAAAGGATCGGATATGAAAAAGAGATATCGAGGCGCTTTAACGTTGGAGGCGGCGGTGATACTGCCGGTGTATATTTTCGCAGTGTTAACCTTAACCTATTTGATTCAGTCATATTATGTTCATGATGTGATCGATGCGGCGGCGACAGCCGCTCTTCAGGATATGGGCAATAAGTTCTTTTATCTGGATCAGCTGGGTGTAATTGAAGTAGCCGATAGAATTGCCGAGAGAACCAAAAATACCAGTGAGAAGTTAGAAGCAACCATTGAAAAAGGAAAGCAGGTGGTGGATGACGTTACTTCGGCCAAGGATGACATTATGTCTTTTTCCTTGGGTGATGCAGGCAAATCATTCATCAATGCCTGGAAAAAAGGAAAGGTTCTCACTATTATCAAAGGCTTGTTGCCTTTTAAGAGTGAACTGACAGGGCAGTTTAAAAGCACATTCGGGAAACTGAAAAACAGCAAGCAGAATATTACGGAGATTTTCAATAACGGCAAAGACTTGCTCAGTGACCCGAAAGGCTTGGGACTGACAGTGGCCAGTAAAGGAATCTCCAAGGGTCTGCAGTATCTTCTCAGCCGCTATATGCTGGGGCAGGTTCGCAGCCGCATGGGGGTCAATGCCGACCGTTACCGGATTCATAGTATGACATTGGATATGGGCGATAACGGAATTCTGTACACCGATAAAGGGACGGGACTGGATCGGCTGTTGACCGTTAATATTAAGTACAAAATCGGTATTCCGCTGTTTATTGCGCCGGAAATGAAGATGGAAAAAACAGTCCGCAAGACGATTCGAGCTTGGATTGGAGATTAGATTTATGAATGGAGCAGTAATTGCGATTATATTGGTTTTACTCCTGCTTTTGGCAGCCGGTGTAGATAAATGGCTGTATCCCGAGGAAAAGCCGCATATAGCATGGCGGCTGATACCGGTTGCCATTTATTTGGCAGCGGCACTGTATTTGTATTTTCGGTTTGGCTTTAATGCCTTTTGGCTTCGTAATTTATGGATGCTGACGCTGTTTTTGGCCAGTGTGACCGAAGATATCCGCAAAAAAGAGGTGCCGCTGGAACTTTATCCGGTATTTTTGATACCGGTTATCATCCTGCATCTGGCGCAGGGGGATTGGATTAATCCCTTGGTGGCGGTTGTTTTGTTCGCTATTTTTTACCTGCTGGCCAAGTACAGTAAGCAGGCAATCGGCTATGGGGATGCGGTTGCGATTCCGCTGCTTTGTCTTTTGGGCGGATATCAAACTGCCGGAGTCATAGTCCTGATGGCGCTGGTGCTGGTCGGAACGGTTGGATTGGTTTTGCTGGTCAGCCGCAAAGCTACTCGCAAAACGGAAGTACCGTTTATTCCTTTTTTAGCGGCGGCATACTTGATATATTTATGTTTTTAGCACGAGGAGGAGCATTATGGCGTTTTATGTAAAAGTGGACGGCAGCAAGAGGCTGTATTATCCCTTAGAGGATATCGGCCAACTGGATAATGAACAATTAACGGCGGCTCGGCAGCTGCAAATTCCGGGTCTGGCGCAAATGGAAAAGACCATGATCGACGGCGCGGCCGAACTGGTTTATACGGTTGGCGGAATGCAGCCGCTTGCTCAATATATCGGTAATTTTCGGGGCAGCGCGAGCGAGAAAGATGAGCTGCTTCGGGTGCTGCAAAGGCTGTTAAAACTGATTCAGGATGTTGAAAAATATCCTTTGCTGGCATCGGCTAATGTAGTGCTGGATCCAGAGTATATTTGGGTTGATCCCAAAGGCGAAATTTATGGTGTTTATTTGCCGTTGATGCAGGATTATCAGAGTCTGGCGCTGGCTTGGAAAAAACTGATTCAGGAACTCTTGACTCAGGCGGGAAGCGATTCTTGTCTGCTGTTTTTGACCAAGCAGATGCGTTTAGCCGAACAGCAGTCGGTCTTTTCTGCTGCGGATTTGCAGAGACAGATTCAGGCAGAGGGGCAGGGCATGGGCGGAGTCCAGCCGCAAAGGGCAGTTGATCCGTATCCGGTTCAGCCGGTTATCAGCGAGCCGCAGCCAGCAGCAATGCCGCAGAACCAGATGAATTCACCGCAGAATATGTCAGCCCCAGCGGATTATCCGCCGCGATCCAATGTTCAGATGATGCAGGGGCCGAATCAATCGGGCTATTCTCCAACGCCGGCAGCACCGGTTCCGCCGATGCCGAATCAGCCTCAAAATCATAGTTTTGCACCAGTTCCGCCGATGCCGAATCAACCTAAAAATCCCGGCTTTGCGCCCGTTCCGCCAATGGGAAATCAGGGTAAGTATCCGGGAGCTGCGCCGAAAGGAGCTTCCGCACCAAAAGCTGGCGGCAAATGGAATGTACCGGTGTTGATTATCGGTCATGTCGTCATCTTGGTTGTAGCTGTCGTGATGCTTGCAGCCGGAGTTTTGAAAAATGATCAAGGTAATTTGGATATTTTAAATGTTATTTTATTGGCAGCGATTGTGATTGGCGGTTTGCTCCTGATTTGGCTGAAGCTGGGAGTAGCGAAGCAGTCTGCCGGCGGACAGCCGGGTAAAAATCCTGCACCGGTTGCACCAAAACCCGGGAAAGCTCCCAAAAACGGCGGTAAAGTGCCGGGAATAGTTGCTCCGAAACCGGGTGTGCCGGGGATGTCGGGCGGCGGTGCACCGGGGATGGGCGGCAGTCCGATGAATTCGCCGGTACCGCCGATGAATCAAGCACCGACACCGGTGAATCCACCGATGCCGTCGGTGGGACCAGCACCGATGCCAATGAACCAGCCAGTGCCGTCAGTACAGCCGATGCAGCAGTCGACACCGATGATGCCGCCAGTTTATGAAGAAATGGGAATGCCGGAAGCAGAGGGAACGATGATTATGGGCGGCGCTAATCCATCGGCTCAGGGCGGTGGAACTGTGTTGTTCCAGCAGGAAAGCGGAGCTTTTTTAAGCATTAAAAACGGCGGCGACAAGCGAAAAATTATGAACAGTCCTTATCGCCTCGGACGGAATGCGGACTGGAAAATATCCGATCCCGGCGTTTCCGGTATGCATTGCCAGGTGGAAATGCAAAATGGCGGTTATTATTTAGTCGATATCGGCTCAAAGAACGGCACCTTATTAAACAGCAAGCGTTTAGATGTCAATCAGTATTATCCGCTTAATCACGGTGATGAAATCCGGATCGGCAATACCGTCTTGGTATTTGAAATCTTTTAATTCGGATGTGAAATACTGTTCGGCTTCGCACAATGGGGCGAAGCCGAACGGAAAACCGTGGCGGTAGGCTTGCGGGAAAGAGTTCCCCTATTGACGGCAAACACGCAGCACTTAAACAAAGAAAAGCTAAGCACACATAGAGGGTAGAGTATGGGCGTAAATTTTTGGTTTTTCGGAGATAGCGATATTGGTGCAAAACGAAAAAATAATCAGGATTCGATTTTATTTCTTTCCGGGCAGGAATCAAACCGGCAGCTTGGCTTAGCGGTAGTGGCCGACGGGATGGGCGGCTTGTCGGACGGAGAAAAAGCCAGTCAAATGGTGACATCGGGCTTTGAATGCTGGTGGTATCAGGAAATGCCGAATTATCTGGCCAGCCCCACAGCGTGGCGGGATATGTCCGAGAGCATTGACCGCTGGATTTGGCAGATTAATGAGCAGATTTGCGATTATAGTGAGCAAAGAGGGGCAGCGGTCGGTACAACCATGACATTGGCTTTTTTGATGGATCGGAGGGTGCTGATTAAAAATATCGGCGATTCGCGCGGATATTTTGCCCGGGAATACGGTTTGATTCAGTTTACCAGAGACGACAGTTATCAGCAGCAGTTTCGGGATCAGGGATATTCGGATCAGGTCTTGCGTGAGAGCGGGATTGCCCAGAATATTTTGACCAAATGCTTGGGTGGAAATAGAAATATGACGGCCGACAGCCAGGTGTTTTGGCTGAATTATGATATCCTGCTGTGCAGTGATGGCGTGTATCAATATATCGCACCAGAGCAGTTGCTTGATTTTTTGCGGCCGATGGATTTGGATACGGAAAATTATTATCGGCAAAAGATAAAAGAAGAAATTTACCGAAACGGAGCTGGAGATAACTTGAGTTATATTTATATTAAGAAAATAGGATAGGAACAGGCATGAAAATATTGCAGCAAAAAAATAAAATTCGGATTGGGATTGCGCTGATTTTAAGCGTGATTACGTTGGCGGCCGTATATGGCTTCGGCTGGGCGCTGAGCGCTGAGCAAAATGTACTTTTGGCTTTATCGGGGTTGCCAGAAAATCAAAAATGGCTGATTAACGGTGATTTTTCCTTGATTTTGAAACAGCTGGACAGTCCGATTATTTTCAATTTTTCTGGAGATTTGGATTATGGCGGCGGCAAATTAGACAGCCGCTGGCAATTGGAGAATGAAACTTTCGGTCGGGTCAATCTGTTGAACTTGGCGCATGATCAAAGCGGTTGGCTGGTTGAACTGCCGGCGTTGCTGGAAGGGCAGCTATGGCATTTGAGTGATGGGCAGAATAAACTGACTCAGGAAAAGGTGATGGAGTGGCTTAAGGAATTACAGTTTCAAAAGGCAGGCTATCAGTCCTTAGAGCGGGAATACGGCGGCAGTATTTCCTGTTTGCATTTGGTCAGTAGTGCCAATATACTGCCTAACCATTTTATTGAATGGCTGTCGAAGGTGTCAGATCAGGATTTATCGCCGGAGCGTCGGAAGGAGCTTCAGACTTTGATTCAGGACAATTTGATGCTGGTGGTGGAATGTTATTTAACTCCGGATTTGAAACTGATGGAGCTGGAGCTGACCGTCAGCCTGAAAGATCAGACTTCGGCTGAACTGAGGCTGAAAGCAAGGCCGCAAAGGGGTGAAGAGCCGGATCTGGCATATTATCAAAAGAAAGAAAAGGTTGAGGTTGATGTGGATATGCTCGAATCTTTACTAAATGAAATCGAAAGCTGGAATCAGGGAGCAGAAGAATGAGTGTACAGATTGCGGAATTGATTCTTTTGCTGGCGATATGTCTTTATACCGACCTGCGTGAGCAAAAAATCAAAAATAAGTTCAGCGTTCCTTTGGCACTGCTGGGAGTTCTCACTAATTTGGTGCTGCCTGAAGCCAGCTGGGTGAATAGTTTGTGGGGGATAGTTTTGCCCTTTGCCGTCTTTTTTCCGTTTTTTTATCTGCGTATGTTCCGGGCCGGTGATATTAAGGCCATGATGGCGATTGGAGCAATCATGGGTTATCGTTTTATCGGCAACGCAATATTTTTTATCTTTGGTGTTGGGCTGTTGGTATCGGTTTTTAAAATGATTCTTTACCGGAATGCCAAAGAGCGGCTGGCGAATCTGGGGCGGTATTTTTTGTTATTCTTTCAAACTCTGCGGCTGGCGCCGTATGAAGTTTCCGGTGCTTATGATAAATCAGCTCATTTCCCGTTTTCTATTGCGATTGCGGCCGGTAGCATGATAAATCTGGCAGCGGAGTACATGGGTTTTTATATTTTTTTTCATTAAAAGGCGGTAATATTTTTAGTGGTTATAGTATTTGCCGGGAAATTGACAATCCTTTGGCAGCGGTATGCTTTGAAGTTTGCGGCAATTGCGGTCTTTTATATGTGTTATCTGAACTGTAACCGGATTGAGGCAGCAACGGGAAATTAAGAAAATTGGGTGAAACAAAAGGGAGGAAAGGACAATGAAAGCAGAAAAAAGATATTATGTTTGGAAAAAAAGTATGGCGCTGGTGCTGAGCTTGACCATGATTTTAAGCCTGTGGTCGGTGCCGGTGAAAGCGGCGACCAGAATATTCAGTCAAACCATTGCTGCCACCGGCAACAATGACGGTAATACCATGTATGCCATTCAGCAGGACGGCAGTTTGTGGAGCTGGGGAAGAAATGCCGAAGGTCAGGTAGGGAATGACTCGACGGATGCTAAGATACTGACGCCGCAGAAAGTGCTGGAAGGTGTAGTCAGTGTTACTGCCGGGGAGGGTAGTGCTTATGCAATTAGAGAAGATGGTAGTTTGTGGCGTTGGGGTCGAAAGTTGGAAACCCCTGGCTCAAGTCTTGTACGGCATCCGGAGCGGGTGCCGCATTTACAAGATGTAAAAAGTGTAGTTTTCAACGCCGGTAACTTTTATGCGATTCAAGAAGATGGCAGTCTATGGGCGTGGGGATTGAACTCTTATGGTCAGTTGGGAGACGGAACAACGAATGATAGCGTAGACCCGGTTCGGGTTTTAAATGTAAACAATGTTGAGCAGTTGTTTTTTAAAGGCGAAAGCGTCTTTGCCATTGAAAGCAACGGAAATCTATGGGCGTGGGGAAATAATCATTATGGTCTGGTGGCTCCCGGCAGCACGAATCCGGTTCATCCGACGCCGGTTCAGATCCCGGCTGTTACGGATGTTACGGAGATTGCCATTAAGTCTGATATGGTGTATGCCCTAACCAGAAGCGGTCGGGTTTGGTTTTGGGGCACTAATATACAGAATCCCAGGCTCTATCAGATAACGGATGTGAAAAGCATTATGGCGGTTGATCATGTCGGGCTTTATATAATAAAAGACGATGACAGTTTATGGGAAATAACCGGCACAAGTGTAACTCCAATTCTAACTCAAATATTGGCAGGAGTTCGGCAGATGCTTCATCAAGATGGCAGTTACTATGCCGTCCAAAACGACGGCAAGCTCTGGGCATGGGGAGCAAACGAGTCCGGCCAATTGGGACTCGGTTTCCTGGGTTCGGTGACAGCACCGCAGCAGGTGGCAATAGGGAATGTTCAGCGGCTCATGTCTGTCGATAAGAATGTATTTGTCATTTTAGCCGATAGCAGCGTTTGGAGCTGGGGAAGAAACAGTAAAGGTCAGGTGGGGAGCGGTTTGGCTGGTCAGCAACTTACTCCGCAAAAGGCATTGGATGGTGTCAGGGATATCATTGCCGATAGAACCAATGCATATGCACTGGGAACGGACGGCAGTTTATGGGGCTGGGGCTGGAATTTATTCGGACAGTTAGGCAATAACTCCACTACCGATAGCTATAGGCCTGTTCGGATTATGGCAAGCAATATGGCTCAGCCGGGCGGAATCATGGCTTCGGACGCACTGACACCGTATTCGCCGGATTCTTCAGATTCTTCAGATTCTTCAGATTCTTCGGATGGAAATTCGAACAACCAGCCGGATTTGCCGGTTAATGTGGAGAAACTGTCGGATGCTTTGGAAGCGGCCGTACGGCGGGAGCTGGGAAAGTTTTCTGGTGAGCTGACAGACAGCGATTGGTTAAGTCTGACGAAACTTGACCTAAGCGGACAGCATCTTATCTCCTTGGGAGGCTTAGAAAAGGCCAGAAACTTGGAACAGCTTGATCTGAGTTTTGCGCAGGTGGATGATATTTTGGTTTTGAGTCTGATGCCGGGGCAGCGGACAGTTACCTTAAAAAATAGTAATATAGCCGAAAATCAGATTAAGCAGGTGCAAAGAAAGCAGCCGCAGACGAAGTTCCGTATCTTGACAGTAACGATTAGTGATTCTAAGGTAAAACTGTGGAATACCAATCAAATCGGTGATGAACTGGTTGCTTCGGCGGAGGAGATAATTGCTGAAGCTGGCAGACAGCATTTGGGCACGATGAGCGGTGCATTTATCATTAATAAGCCGCTGGCTAAGAGCGGTGCGCAAAAGGCAGAGGCGATTAAGGAACAATTAAATGCCAAAGCGGCTCTGGAGAGAAGGGAACTACCCCGAAATCTGGAAACAATTGTGAGAGTGGCGCTGACGATGCCCAAGGATCAGACCTCGGCTGTTATTCGGCTGGCGGAGAACGTTAAAGAAGTAACGGAGATGGATCGGCTGATTATTGAGGTGCAGTCAGATGTTGCTATTGAGCTGAGTGCTGAGGACTTGCAGGATGCGATGACCGGCGATATGGAGATTGAAATCACGGAAGTAAAAGCTGGTGCGAAGATTTCCTTGCCGGCTGATCAAGCCTATGCTTTTGGTGGTGATACCAAAAAGAGTAAGACCTATCAAATTAAAATGAAAAAGAATAAGAAAAACTCGAAAGTAGGCGTAGGCTTAAAAACTGATGCTGATCCGTACAATGCTCTTTGCCGTAAAGATGCTAGTGGTAAGGAGGAAGTAATCGGCGGCAAGTATGACAGCCGGACGAAAAAGTTAAGTGCTAAAATCAGTGATGACGGCGAGTACTATGTCCGCAAAAACGAAAAGAACTTTGCCGATATCGAAGGTCTGCCTGCGAAGGAAAAAGAAATTATTAAGATTTTGGCTTCCAAAGGAATCCTGCAGGGCAGCAGCAATGGTCAGTTTATGCCGAATGAAACCGTCAAAAGAAGTGAGATTCTGACCATCTTAGTCAGGATGTCCTATAGCTATGATGGAGGCTCATCGAGCAAGTTTTTTGATGTAGCCAAGAACGCATGGTATTATCCTTATGTTTCTTCGGGGGTTAAGCTGGGAGTGGTCAACGGTTATCCAGATAATTCCTTTAAACCCGGCAATTCGGTGGGGGCGGCTGAACTGGCTAAGATGAATAGTATGATGCTAATTTATAAAAAAGGCTATCATTTCCCCAAAGAATTACAGAAGTATTTGGCGAAATTGGCGCAGAACAGCAATGTACCGACATGGGCCAAGATTTATATTGCAATGGCCGAGCGCGAAGGCTTCCTGCTCAAAGCCGCCAATGGCTTTTATGACGGCGGGCAGGCCATGACTCGTAAGCAAGCCGCAGAAATGTTATATCGGCTGTATGAGAAGCTGTAAATTATCTGCCATCTTTTGCAGTTTTATCATTTTTCATTCTAAATTCAAGTTCTATCCTCGGCTGTTTGCAGGCATAGACGAATTGTGTATAGGTGTCTTCTCATCCGAGGGGACACCTTTTTCTTGCAGGTGGATACGGTTCTTTTATTCGTAAAAAACTTATAAAGGATACCATAATCCGTATGCTAAAGTGAAGAGGTAAAATCCACTTTTACCTCTTCCGTGTGGAAATTACTTTTTCACTTTACTCCCAAAAATGTTTTTCAAAAAGCACTTGAATTGAAGATTGCCATAATTTATAATGAAGTTCGAAGGATAGATGCTTACGAAAGGAGAATGCGGTATGAGTGAGAAATCAGAGATTGTATTCATGCAGGTTAGATTGCTCAGACTCGCTTCAGAAGAGTGGCATACAACGATACGGAAGGTTAGTAAGCTGTTTGAAAAGTATGGAATTCTTAAATTTATTGAGGACTGCTATGGTGTATTTCATACAGAAGGTGATGAAGCGGTCTTTGATGAGATTAATGTGGTGTTAGACCACAAGGGGGTAGATATTCATGCAGAACTTAAGTGATGGTATGTTGCTCTATCACGGAAGCTACATGGTAGTGGATACGCCTGATTTAGCCAAGTGTGCTGAAAAGAAGGATTTTGGGAAAGGATTTTACCTAACTACTTCTAAGGAGCAGGCAGAGAACTTTATCAGACCATCGATTAAAAAGGCAATAGCACAAGGTCTGATTCCGGAAAACCAAAGATTTGGATATGTATCGGTATTTAAATATTATGAAAAGAAAGATATATCCAAGTTTACATATGAAAATGCGGATGCGGATTGGCTGCACTGTGTTGTGGGTCATAGAAAAAAGAATACATTTTCAGCAATTGTTGATAGCATGAAGGACTACGATATTGTGGCAGGGAAAATAGCAAATGATAGAACCAATATTACAATTACAACTTATTTGGTTGGTGGTTACGGAGCGATGGGAAGTGAGTTGGCAGATAAAGCCTGCATAAACCAGCTGATTCCGGAAAGGTTAAAGGATCAGTACTGTTTCAGAACGAATGAGGCTTTTGAGTGTATTTCGTTCGTGGAAAGTGAGAAGATATGGATAAGATAGAAACAGTTATGGAAGAGCAGAAAAAATTTGCAATCGATGCAATTGTGACCTTAGCGGTGGATGAGATTTCTCTTGAAACAGGAGAGGATGTCATGGCGATACTTCCCAATTTTATAGCATCAAAAACAGCAGAAGTGCTTTATGATGAATCTTCAAAGCTTTGGTGGAATGGGCCTGCATATATTGCGGAAATGTACTTGGCAGAGAAAAAATAATTAAGAGAAAAATAGGTTAACGATGTGCCAAAATTAATCAGCTTTGGGGCATCTAAAAGCGAAAAAAGAATAACCGAAAAAGAAAAACAGACTTTTACCGGAGTACCTTTTATGATATAATCGGGGTGTAAGGACATATAGAAATAGGAGAGTTATTACACAAAACAGAAAAACGAGGCATTGCCTCAGGGGAAGGGAGAGAAAAATGTATAGGGAATATTTAATTATCGGTATCAGCTTTGTAGGTGTGGCGATTATTTTGGCGCTGATTGGGCTGTTTTCCGGCCGAAAAAAGGATAAGCCAGCCGAAACTGCCAAGCTGCCGGACAGGCCGCAGCCAAGCTTAGATGAGACACAAACGGTTTACACTGGGCCGGAGCAGTCGGCGGAGCCACTGGCCGAAACGGTAGCGATGGATCTGGAACGGACGCAAACAGTAATTCAGAGCGGAGAGCCGTCCGCACTGGGCGGCAGCAAAACTGCTTCTGGGCGGAAAACTTATCAGGCATTGCAGGCTGGCGCAGTGGTCAACCAGCGTTACCGGGTGGAAAAGGTGCTGGGCGAAGGAGCGCAGGGCAGTGTTTATGTCTGTACCAATCTTGAGCTGGGCAATATGTGGGCCATGAAACACTTTCAGGGAGGCCTGAATGAAAAAGACATTTTGGTCAAGCTGAATCATATTTCCCTGCCGAAAATTGCCGATGTTTTTACCGACGGCGACGACCGTTATATTGTTGAAAGCTTTGTCGAGGGCTCACCGCTCCATAAGTTTGCCGAGGCGCATAAACAGGACTTAAGCGAGGATCTGGCCATCAGCTTTATGATTCAGCTGACAGAGGCTTTGAATTATATTCACCGGCAGTCGATTATTCATATGGATATTAAGCCGCAGAATATCATTATTACCGAAGACTTCAAAGCGATTTTAATTGACTTCGGAATTGCTTCTTTAAAGGACGGTGAAAAAGCCAAGACCTATGAAATCAGAGGGTATACGCCCAGCTTTGCTTCACCGGAGCAGAAGGCTTTTCGCAATGACATTGACGAACGGACCGATATTTTCAGCTTAGGCGCAACGATTGCTTATATTTTTAAGGAAAGCACAATCAGTAAGGATTTTGCTGCCATTTTGAATCAATGTATGGCGGAAAACAAAGAAATGCGCTTCAGCGATGTTAAGGTGCTGAATCAGCGGTTGCTCCAGCTGCAAAAGCAAAAGATTGAAGCCTTGCAGCGCCGGGCGCGTAACCGTCTGATGCGGCGGCTGTCTATTCCGCTGGTGCTGGTCGGCATTGCCAGCCTTGGCTGGTACGGCTATATGCAGTATCGGGAAAGCAATTCGGAATTGATTTTGCCGCAAATGGATTATATTTTATCCGAGCAAAAGGAAATGCCGATTTCGGTTTTGCAGCGCTATGCCGATGGGCAGGAAAGAATTCTGCCGGATAAATGGCTGAACTGGCAGTCGCAGGATTCGAATATAGCGGTTTTGGAAAACGGTGTGATTTTAGCGAAAAATGCCGGCCAAACCATTTTGGAAGGAAGTTATTATAATAAAAAGCTTACGATCCCGATCACGGTCGAAGACGGAGTTTTGGGCGTTGATATCTCGCTGAAATACAGTAAGACGGCCAAAACGGATATTTATGCCGGAACCGGTGAAAGAGACAGTGTTGATGGGAAATTAGCAGAGGCAGCCTTTTTTGAGCCGCGCAGTCTGGCTGATTGGCAGGGTGTCCGCTATGTTGCTGACGGCGATTTGCGGGAGATAAAAAAAGATCAGGTTACGACCTATGATTTGGGTGTGCTGACGCCGGATGTGCTCAAAGCCGGGCAGGACGGCTTATATCTGTCGGTTAAACCGTGGCAGGACGGCGATGAGATTTGTCTGGGTATCTTTCGGTTAGACCCGAAGGCGCAGGAGCTTGAGGAAGTCTTTACCGTATCGACGGCTTTTCAGGAGATTAGTGATTTTCTGCCGGCAGATAAGGGGATTTATTTCCTGCTGACCGATTATATTGAAGGCAAAACGGATCTTGGTTTCTATGATTATCAAACCGAAGAAATCAGCGTTTTACTGGCCGGTCAGGATGAAATGACAGCCATTGCCCAAACCGAGGATGGAACTATTTATTTGGCACAGCCCAAGAACAATATGATTTACCGGTACAATGAACAGGCAGCCGAGAAGCTAAAATATTTTGCCGGGGCTAAGTTTGAAAAGGACTTTGTGGATGGGCCGACGCCGAAGTTTTACCAGCCGCTGGCATTGGCTACCGATGGCCGGAATCTGTATGTCTGGGACTATCATATGCTGCGCAAAATCACGATAACGGACGGAACAATTACCGATACCGTCAGTCTGTCGGGACAAGCCGATCAGGAGGATGAGGAGAAACTCACCGGCGCAGCTTACGAAGTCAGTTATTCGTATTCGGAGAAAACCGGAATTAACTATGCTGACGGGAAGATTTATATTTGCCAGCCGGATTCTTCTTATATCCGAGTAGTGGAAGAATAAATTATATAATGTCCAAGGGCAACTTAGCCGGATATTTACAGGAAGTTTGACCGTTTATCCACCGAAGAAGCGGGATGATTTGGTGCTGGCGAAAGGAATCACGGAATTCCTACGCCGGTCTTACAAGGAAAACAGAAAAGAGGAGAATATGTCTGAGTATTGTTTACCCCCGGCAGCATCTCGGCCGGAGGAGCAGAGGAAGGGGAAAATCCGGTTAGCGGAGCCGGGTGATTTACCGGCGATCATGAATATTTATGCGCAGGCCAGAGCCGTTATGGCTGCGGCCGGCAATGCTACGCAGTGGGGTGGGTTTTATCCGCCGGAAACGCTCTTAAAGGAAGATATTGGGCATAAGCAGTTGTATGTCATGGTAAACGGAAACGGGCTTTATGGCGTGTTTGCTTTTATTTTGGGGGAAGATCCGACCTATCAGCGGATTGACGGAAGCTGGCGGGATGCTTCAGCTTACGGGACGATTCACCGGCTGGCGGGGCAAAAAGGCAGTTCCGGTGTTTTTGCCGACTGCCTAGCTTTTTCCCGGGAAAAGTGCAGGCATGTGCGGGCGGATACGCACCGGGACAACCGGATTATGCAGCATTTACTGGAAAAGCATGGCTTTATGCGCTGCGGCATCATCTATGTAGCCGACGGCACGCCAAGGCTGGCTTATGAAAGTAGTGGAGATTAAAAATGCATTACAAAAGCATGAGAAAATCCGATAATTCTGGACATAGTCCAGTATTTAGGTGTATAATCTAAGAGAGTTAAAAGCTTGACGAACTGTTTTGCAAAATGTTTTATGCAGGAAGGTTGGCAAAAAACTTACAGTTCAGGCAAGCCATCTGCAATTCGCTGAAATAATTTTCGCCGAATTGCGAGTGTAGGTGTTAAGCAAATAGATACTTATACTTTATATGTCCGTAGAGAGCAAGTGCTCCGTCATACAAAGTATAATATCTGCTTGCCGGAACTGTAACTAAGCGGTTTAAGGAAAGGAGCGGAAAAATGAATGCAGTTTTAAAAAGTGTACCAGTATTGTTTCAGGACATGGTTTTAAAAGGTATGCCGATTATTATTTTGCTGGTGCTGGGGATCCTTGTTTTGGTGCTGGGATATGTCAAAGCGCCGCCGGACAGAGCGTTTATTATTTCCGGTCTGGGAAAAAAGGGGCGGATTTTAATTGGCCGAGCCGGAATTAAGGTGCCGTTTTTTGAAAGGCTGGATCGCCTGTATCTGGGGCAGATTACGGTCGATATCAAGACCGAGCAGAGTGTACCGACCAATGATTTTATTAATGTCAATGTGGATGCGGTGGCCAAGGTTAGGATTTATAATAATCCAGAGGGATTGCAGCTGGCGGCCAAAAACTTCTTAAATAAAAACCCCAAGGATATTGCCAGCGATTTGCAGGACAGCTTGCAGGGTAATATGAGAGAAATTATCGGTACTTTGTCGCTCAAGGGCATTAACACCGATCGGGACAGCTTTTCCGATCAGGTTATGCTCAAGGCTTCCAAGGATATGGAAAAGCTGGGCATTGAGATTTTGTCCTGCAATATTCAAAATGTTACTGATGAAAACGGTTTGATTAAGGATTTGGGTGCAGACAATACGGCTCTGATTAAGCGGAACGCCGCAATTGCCAAGGCGCAGGCGGAAAGAGACGTTCAGATTGCACAGGCCGAGGCCAACAGCAAGTCAAACGAAGCTAAGGTATCGGCTGAAGCCGAGATTGCCAAGCGCAATAATGAACTGGATATTAAAAAATCGGAGCTTAAAATTTTAGCCGATATCAAGAAGGCAGAAGCAGACGCCGCCTATAAAGTGCAGGAACAGGAACAACAAAAGATTATTGAAACCGTTACCGTTGACGCCCAGATTGCAAGAACCGAGCGGGAATCGGAGCTGCGCCGGCAGGAGGTAGAGGTTAAAAAGCAAAAGCTGGATGCTGAGATTCGGGCGCAGGCCGACGCTGAGCGTTACCGTGAAGAGCAGCAGGCCGAGGCACTTCTGTTTAAGCGGAAGAAAGACGCAGAAGCCAGACTGTATGATGAGCAAAGACATGCCGAAGCGGAAAAGGCCAAGGCGGATGCTTTCCGTTTCCAGAGAGAGCAGGAAGCGGCTGGCGTCAGAGCGGTTGGTTTAGCCGAAGCCGAAGCGATTGAAGCCAAGCTGCTGGCTGAAGCCAAGGGTATTGCCGAAAAGGCGGAGGCGATGAAACAGTACGGCGAAGCGGCAATTATTGAGATGATTGTTAAGGCTCTGCCGGAGATTGCCCAGAATGTGGCAGCGCCGCTGAGCAAGGTCGATAAGATTACGATGTACGGCGACGGCAATAATACCAAGCTGCTGAAAGATATTGTCGAAGGAACAACGCAGGTTACCGATGGCATTGCTTCGGGCATGGGTATTGATATCAAAGCCCTGATTTCCGGATTTTTGGGCGGCAAAGCATCAGCCGCAGGCGGAAACATAGGCGGAAAGCCGGAATCGGGAGAAAATCAGGTGCAGTAAGCAGTAAAAAATAATACTAAACTTTCCCATGCTTGAAAGAGCAGATCTTTTAGGCAAATTGCTCTCTATGGCAGAAACGCAAAGGGTTTCGATTAGAGGGAAGTTGAGAAAAAAACATATAAACATATAAAGGAAGTGTTTTCGGGCTATGAGAAATCGCGAGGTTTTTCATAGCCTTTTTCACTTAGCGTGCGCTTTCTGCTAATTGACAGCCTTGACAATTTTAACTATAATGGACTCAACTTTCCCCTGATCGAAGTGCTGTGCACTTCTGCCCGGGTGGTCTGCCCTGCTCGAAACGCTCCGCATTTCTGCCCGGGCGGGCGGTCTGCCTAAAAAGACTGTTCGGTCGAATAGGAGAAAGTTGAGCAATGGATTTAAGTGCCGGAACATAAGAATGAAATCATGGGGGAGGCGGAGAACACGAATCAGATTATTATACATGTCGATATGGATGCTTTTTATGCCGCTGTGGAAATCCGCGACAATCCCGCACTCCGGGGAAAAGCGCTGATTATAGGAGCACTGCCCCATGAACGCGGCGTAGTGGCGACATGCAGCTATGAAGCGCGTAAATATGGAGTCCGTTCGGCCATGAACATTAAAGAAGCGCACCGGCTTTGTCCCGAGGGCATTTATCTGCATCCGAACTTTGAAAAATACAGAGCGGTTTCGGCGCAGCTGCATTCGATTTGGGATGAATATGCCGAGGCTGCGGAGTACATTGCCTTGGATGAAGCATATTTGGATGTTACCAAAACTGCGGGAACTTGGGAACAGGCCTGTGCATTTGCCAAAACAATAAAAAGCCGTATTCTTACTGAGCTGGGATTGACCTGCTCCATCGGAGTGGCATATTCCAAGGCGGCGGCTAAAACGGCCAGCGAGGAGAAGAAACCGAATGGTTACTTTGCAATTCCCAGCGCAGAAGATTTTGTGAACCTGATGATGGATCGGGATGTGCGGGTTCTCTATACAGTTGGTGCAAAAACTGCGGAAAAGTTAAACAAAGCAGGTATTTATACGATTCGTCATATCCGGCAGCAGCCGGACGAAACCATCCGCCTGCTCGGCAAGCAGGGGCGGCTGTTGACCCAGCTGGCGATGGGGATTGATGAGCGCAGGGTAGTGCCATATAAACCGGAAGATGCCAAATCCATCAGTCGGGAGTTTACCTTTCAGGCCGATGTCAATGATTTTGCATTCCTGCGCAACGCCTTATTGCTTTTGGCCATCAGTGTCGAGCGCCGGGCGGAGAAGGTAGGACTTTATGGGGAAAGTGCCACGCTGAAGATTACTTATGCCGATATGAAAACCATCACCCGCTCCAAAGCCATTGATGCGACTCGTTCGGCCGGAGAAATATATAAGTGTTCGTCGGAACTGCTAAAGCAAATCAAGCCCAGCCCGGTCAGACTGATTGGTGTCGGCATTCATCGTTTGACGAGGGAGCAGAACCGGCAGCTGCGGCTCGAAGCCTTATTTGCCGATGAAAAATCCGGTCAGGACATTATAAATGATGCTCTTATATCTTTGCAGCAGCGGTATGGGCTTGATTTTGCCGGAAATCTGGATCGGATTTTTACGGGCGAAATATTTGCCAGGACGATGGAATACATGAGAAAGCACCACTAAGGGGAAACTGGCGGCGGCAAAAAGGCCGGACACGCAATTTGGCTGATTGAGGTTTAAACCATGTCGCCATTTTTATTAGGCTTTCTAATTGCGTGTACCAGACGAAGATAAGGCTTGCCATTATTTTTGATTATTTCAATAAACATAGAGCCATCTCCAGCATTATATAAGGATATACCTACAAAACAATTACCTCATAAAACCATAAAAAAGCAAGTAACATCTTGCAAAAAATTGATTTTTTTAATTAGAAAGCGGCAAACTCGGGAATACAATCCAATCTTAATAAAAAATGTGTCATTTGGTAATTGCCGATTGAAAGAATGGATAGAATATGCTATAACTAATACATTCCGGCAGGTGGCCGGGGCAGTAAATATAGGAGGAAAATGCAATGAGTGTAGTGTTTCATGTTAACAATCAGACAAAAGGAGCTGGTCAGGCACCAGTGCTGACGGTGGCAGAATGTCTGGATTTGGTAGACGGTTTGATACAGTTCAGTTTTGATGAAGCGGATGAGGATTTTGCCATAGAAGAGTTTTATGCTTCGCCCTTATCCCGGTTTGAATGTCTGCTAATTGGGATTGACGGCCAAAGCGGCCGGGGCTTTGAGATTGGCTATGAAGAAGAGGAAAAAGCTTACAATGTCAGAGTCAATACGCCGGCGGCAGCAGCGGACTGGCGGCTTGCGTTTGCTTTTATGCAGATTTTGGCACGAAAATTGGAAAGCCCGATTATAAAAGAGGATGGCGTTTCTTTTACCGCGGAAAATATCGGTACATTTGATTATGAGCATGATATTGCTTATGGGATTGAGGTTTTTTGTAAGCAGGCGTTGGAAAGTGGCAGTTCCATTATTTTTGGCGTATTCCGGCCAATTTATATTGATCGGGATTTGGCGCAGGAGTTGCTGAATTCGCCCGACCGGCTGCTCCGCTTTGAGGAATTGGTACAAAAAACCCAGTATACGGACGCATATTCTGCCAATCAGCAGTTTTTTATTAACAGAGAGGATGACAGCATTATCGGCAATTATACGCTGACGCAGGAGTTGCCGACGATTTTGCCTTATCAGCCCTATGTCGAGTACGGCAATCAGAAAATGCTGGGTGAGCGGGAAGTCGGCCAGTGGCTGCTGACGCTGGTCTGCTGCGAAGATGAAAATGATCCGGAAAGTTATTATGCCTTGGGTGAGATGGCGTATGACAGCTTTATTCAAAAATTAAACCCGGAAAAGTATTCCTTTTTAGACGGCTGCTATATCGTGGTGTCAGGACTGAGTAAAGAGGAAATGGAAGCTTTGTTGGAGTAGCCGCTATTTTTTGTCGTGTGTTTTTACCTGAGCTACAATCAAACAAAAAATACTTAACCTCATTTACCAATAGACAAAGCGGTTGAAATGCAGTATAGTAAAAGTTAAGAAAGCGAGGGTGCTCTACGGATTATAAAAAATCGGCGTCGGAAATTTTAAAAGCAATCGGTGGTGGGAGAAATATTGTCAGTGCGGCACATTGTGCGACCAGACTGCGCTTGGTGATTGCCGACAACGACAAAATCAAAAAAAGTGCTTTGGAAAATATTGACGGTGTGAAGGGTGTGTTTGAGTCATCCGTCGCTGATGAATGCTTGGAAATTTATTTAAATGACGGCGAAGTGGTGCTCAGTACCCGCTTTTATCCGCAGGCGGAGAAAATCAGCTTTGGTCTGACTGGCTTAAACGGAACAGTTTATCAAATGAAAGGCTTAATGGGGCTTCCCGAGGAGTTATAATATTTCATCAAAATCTAATCTGTTTTTTATGAAAGCTAAAGGGAAAGAGCGTAAAATGCAAATGATATGCAAAACTAAAAATTCTTTCTTTTAAGGCTTTCTTTTGTCTGTTTGATTAAGATATTTGGGCTGTGCGGTGCTGCCGCAGCATAAGCTGTTTCTTGTACTTGCAGCTGCGGGAAAATAATTTGACATAGGAAAAGGGTAAGAACCATAAACCATAAAAAGGAGGAACTTTTATGAAATTAGAAAAATATATTGATCATACTTTATTAAGGCCGGACGCAACCAAGGCAGAAATCGTTAAGGTTTGTCAGGAAGCCAAAGAATACGGCTTTGCTTCGGTTTGTGTCAATGAGTATTATACGGCGCTGGTGGCCGGGGAATTGGCCGGCAGCGGAGTGAAGGTCTGCACGGTGGTCGGTTTTCCGCTGGGAGCATCAACCACCGCAGTTAAGGTAGCGGAAACGACCGCAGCGGTCAGCGCTGGCGCACAGGAAATTGATATGGTTATCAATATCGGTGCATTAAAGGACAAGGATGATGATTATGTAACCGAAGATATCCGGCAAGTCAAGGCGGCGGTCGGAGATAGGATTTTAAAGGTCATCATTGAAACTTGCCTTTTGACCGAAGAGGAAAAGGTTCGAGCCTGCCAGTTGGCAGTCAAGGCCGGAGCGGATTTTGTCAAAACCAGCACCGGCTTTAGCAAGGGCGGTTCTACGCCGGAAGATGTGGCTCTGATGAAGCGGACGGTGGCCGGTAAGGCACTAATTAAGGCATCGGGCGGCGTGCGCAGTTATGAGGATGCCAAAGCGGTGATTGAAGCGGGCGCTGACCGGATTGGGGCAAGTGCCGGAATTGCGATTATTAAAGGCGAAAAGTCGGCAACTGATTATTAAAACAGCCAAGTAATAGTATGGAGCGGCGAGCCGACGAATGTCGTTGAGTGTAAGGGTTCTTGAGTTTGACGGGAGTCGGCTCATTTGAAAGAAGTGGCTTTGCTGAAGCAGACGGTGGTCGGCAAGGCACTAATTAAGGCATCCGCAGCGTGCGGCTACGAGGATAGCGGGGCGGCTAAGGTGAGCCGCTCCTGCCAGACAAGCAGGCGATTAGCTGTCGCACCCGGTGATGGCTTATATTTTGCGGTTTTAGCGGCCTGCTGCGCAGCGGAAAAGACGGAATCCGGCTTCGGATTGGGTGCAGGCGGTAAAAGGACAAAACAAAGAAAAATAGAGAAAAGCAGGAAGATGGTATGCAGCAGTTTGCGATTATTTTTTTAAGTATTT